>CAZYQE010000018.1:0-1605 GCA_964650315.1 uncultured Muribaculaceae bacterium | reverse complement strand
TGTGACATTCTAAGATTTGTCAAGTATAAAAATTTATGATATTATATTCACTACAAAAAGACACGAGATTTATAAAATTTTAAAAATTTATAAATAATGTGTTAATTTGTAATATAATATAAATGTAGTCAAGTGGTGATGACTACTAATTGTCTAATTGCTTACACAAAGCTAAAATTTTGCGTAGTAACTTTGTGGTACAAGCAACTATTGATGCGTAATGATGTTTACCTTCATTACGTTTTTTTCTGTAATAAATTTCAATGTCATTTTCTTTTTTTGAGATTGCAGTAAGTCTAATAATATTGGATACAGCAATATAAAGAATCTTTCTCATATATTTGTTACCTGACTTGGAAATAGGTCCATGAATATTAACTGATTTGCCAGATTGTTTAATAGATGGATCAAGTCCACAATAAGCAGTTAATTCTTTAATATTATTAAATCTATTAATATCACCAAGTTCGGCTATGATAATGGAAGTAGTAAATTCACCAATACCGTAAATAGAATTAATAGGTTCAAAATATCTAGATTTTTTCGCTAAAAAAGTTATTTTATATTTAATAATATCAATAGCGTTTTGATATTCATTAACTAATCTAGCCATTTGAGATAAATTAGAAACTAATTCATCATCCATATCAACAGAAGGGTAAGATGAACAAGCAGTTTCTTTAATTTTAATAGGCTTAGATTTCCAATGTCTAAATTCATGTTTTTTAAAGAAATTTTGAAGTTTATCAATCCTTGTATTAGAAATAATATAGGCATGAGGATATGCTTCAATAAATTCTAAAGCAATATTAGAAAATATAAGACTTCCTTTAAATATTTCTTCATATTCAGGGAAACATAAATAAACTAAATTTCTATATCTATTTTTAATATTCACGCATAGTTCATCTAAAGCAAAATATTGTCTAGATAAAGCATTTAAATCTAAATATAATTGATCTGGTCTAATATATTCTTTAAAAGTGTTGGACATAAATAAATTAACTAAATTAAAACAATCTTCTTTATCAGTTTTTGTCTTTCTTAAATTTCTTTTTTTCATTTTCCCATAAATAGGATTAATGACAAATACTTTGAAATTATTTTCTAAGAAAAATCTTTCAATAGGCCTATGATAAACACCAGTAGATTCCATTATTACAGAAACATCATCTAATTTTAATTTATTAATTCTATTAAGTAAGTTAGAAAAATCATTAATAGAATGATTAATTTCGTATGGATCAATTAGAACTTCACCACAAGAACTAACTAAAGTAACCATACTTTTACCTTTGGCCACATCGATAGCCAAACAATTATGCATCAGCATCATCCTTTCATTTTACGATTGAACTCTTTTAAACCCCTCACTCCTCATCACGCATGTTATATAAGATTAATAAATAATCCTCACATTCTAAAACTAGGATAATAAAAAGAAAAGAGCTAGGCCGTCACAGAAATGGATACTATAGACCCTTGTTATAATCTGCCTAAACTCAATCGTATAAATTTACTCTAAAAAGAGTAAAAATATTATACTAGTAAATCAATAATTAGCAACTTTATCAATTTACTAATCGATATTATACGTGTTATAAT
>CAZYQE010000017.1:0-4001 GCA_964650315.1 uncultured Muribaculaceae bacterium | reverse complement strand
AATGGCAGGGGATGCAAGAATCGAACTCGCAACAGTGGTTTTGGAGACCATTATTATACCATTTAACTAATCCCCTAATTTTGGTAACAAATAGATTATAACACACAAGAAATATTTATTCAATTATAAATATATTTAAAAAAAATAAAAAGTATGATAAAATGAATTTAGGGTGATGATATGGATTTTTCAGTAAAGAATACGAAAAGAAGAGGAAAGAATAAGAGTAAAGGGAAACAAAAAGCACGTTTAGCGATTGTAATAATTGGATTACTAATTGCAATAGGATGTTTTGTCTATATGGCATTGTTTAATAAGAAGGTAGAAGATATAATACCAATTAAAAAGAAAAAGTTAACTATTGTAAATGAAGATAGTAACAAAAGACCAATTGCAGTTATGTATGATAATAATGTAGGTAATAATGCACATGCTGGATTACAAGAATCATATATTACATATGAAATTATTGTAGAAGGTGGACTAACTAGAATAATGGCAGTCTTTAAAGATAAAGATGTAGATTTAATTGGACCAGTTAGAAGTTCTAGACATTACTTCTTAGATTATGCCTTAGAAGGTGACTCTATTTATACACACTTTGGATGGAGTCCAGAAGCACAAAGAAGTATTAAGAGTTTAGGTGTTAATAATATTAATGGTCTTAATGATAGTGCTCCATTCTGGAGAGATAGATCAATTGCAGCACCACATAATGTATTTACTACAACAGATAAGATATATAAGACTGCTGAAGATAAAGGATACAGTACAGAAACTAAAAATTGGAGAGTATTACCTCTAACAACAGATAAAATTAATTTAAATAAGATAAAAGTAAAAGATGAAGCTACAGGAGATAAAGTAAAAGACCCAGATTTAACAACAGCAAGTGAAGTAGTTATTCCATATTCTCCTAGACAAACTAGAAGTTATGAGTATGATTCAGATACTAAGAGATATTTAAGATTTATGAATGGAAATGCTCATACTGATAAAGAAAGTGGAAAACAATTATCTTATAAAAACATTCTTATTATAAAAGTTGCTAATAGTAACTTAGATGATCACGGAAGACAAGATCTAGATACAGTTGGTACTGGAGAAGGTTATTATATAACTAATGGTTATGCTCTACCAATTGAATGGACTAAAGCAAGTAGAAAATCAAAAACTAAATATAGATATAAGAATGGTAAAAAATTAAAAATAAATGATGGTAACACATTTATTCAAATTACACCAATCGATTCAACATTAACTATTAAATAGGAGATAAATATGAAAATAGGAATATTAGGTTGTGGAGCCTATGGTTTAGCCTTAAGTAGTATTTTAGCTAAAGATAATGACATAGTAATGTGGACAAAATTTGAAGAAGAAATGAATAATTTAAAAGAAACAAGATCTAATGATAAAGTATTACCTGGTTATAAACTAGATAGTAATATAGATATCACTACAGATCTTGCTTCTTGTCTTAATAATAGTGATTTATTAATAGTAGTTATTCCAATATTATTCTTCGAAGAAACCATTATTAGTATGAAACCATATATTAAAGACCAAAATATATTGATTGCTACTAAAGGTATAACTAAAGATGGATTGATGGCTCATGAAGTGATTGATAAAAATTTAAATACAAAAAATGTAGGAGTATTAAGTGGACCTACATTTGCTATTGATTTAGTTTCTAAAAATATAGCTGGATTTAGTATAGCTACTAAGAGTAATAAAACTAAAGAAGTAGTAGATAAAGCATTTATAAAAGATAATTTAAGAATAGAATATATTACTGACTTAGTTGGTACAGAGATTTGTGGATCTATAAAAAATGTTTTAGCTATTTCTGCTGGAATATTAAGTGGTCTTAAATCTAATGAATCAGGACAAGCTATGGTTATAACTGGAATGATTAATGAAATTAAAAATATATTAGTAGGATTAAAAGCAGATCCATATACTATACTTTCACTTGCTGGTATAGGAGATATATTCTTAACATGTACTTCTACTAAAAGTCGTAATTTTAGTTTAGGTAAGTTAATAGGAGAAGGAAAATCTAAAGAAGAAATAGATAATTACTTAAATAATACTACAGTAGAAGGAATATATACTCTAAAAGCAATGAAGAAATTATTAGACAATAATAAATTAGTTTCTAAAGATATAGATATTATATATAAGATAGTATTTAATGATAAAGATCCTAAAGATTTATTATCTTATTATGTTAATAAAAAGAGTTTTTAATTAAAAAACAAATATGCTATAATATATATAAGGAAAGGAAGTAGAGCATGGATAAATTAATGAAGAAATTTTTAAAGTCATCTATTATTTCAGCAATCGTTTTAATTGCCGTAGGATTATTATTAATATTTAATTCTGAAGGTACAATATTTACAATTTCATATGTAATAGGAGGAATATTAATTGCTATAGGAGCAGTTGCTATTATAAAATTCATTAGTACTATGAAAGAACCAGAAAAGAATTATGATTTCAATATTGTATATGGAATAGTATGTATAATAATGGGAGTATTAGTTATTGGACATCCAAAAGCTATTTCTACTATAATCTCTATAATATTAGGAGTAGTAATTATAGCTAGTAGTGCTACTAAATTACAATATACATTACAAATGAAGAAAGAAGGTAATGCTGCTTGGAAAGTCACAATGGTTATTGCTTTAATAAGTCTATTATGTGGGGTTGTTCTAGTATTTAATCCATTTGGTAGTGCCAAAGCTATTACTGAAATAGTTGGAATCTTCATATTAATATATGCAATATTAGATATTATCTCAACATTATCTATTAAGAAGACATTTGATGGTGTTGCTCAAATAGAAGATAAAAAAGTTGCTGATGCTAAGATAGTAGATGAAAAAGAAAAACCAAAAAAGAAAACTGCAACTAAGAAAAAAACAACTACTAAGAAAACTACAACTAAAAACGCTAAAAAGTAAACCAGTTTTAATATAACTGGTTTTTAGTTGCTTAAAATTAAAAAAAAAGATATAATACAAACAGAGATGAGGTATTAAAAATGAATTACGAAGAATTAGAGGTAGGAAAGAATTATAATATACATAGTTATAAACATAATCATAAAATACATAGAACTTGGGATGAAGCAGTGCTTTTAGAAATACATGATGATTATTTAATATTTGGTAATAATAGAACTAAGGTTACTGAGTCAGATGGAAGAACATGGCATACTAAAGAACCAGCTGTATTATATTTTTTTAAGAATAGTTGGTTTAATATAATAGGACAATTAAAAGATAATGGTATATATTATTATTGTAATATTGCTTCTCCTTATATAATAGAAGAGGGTACTATTAAATATATAGATTATGACCTAGATTTAAGAGTATTCCCAGATGGTAGTTTTAAAGTATTAGATAGAGGAGAATATAAATATCATAAGAAGTTAATGAATTATTCTGATACATTAGATAAGATATTAAAGAGTGAGTTAACTGCTTTAATAGAAATGGTTAGAAAGAAAGAATTAGCTTTTGATCCAAAAGTAATAGAAGAATATAATGAGAAATATAATGAAATTAAATAATATTCGTTATATTTTTTTATTTTTATGAATAAAATATAAAAAAAGTGTTGACAAGGAAAATACACTTTGATATATTAGACTGGCAGCTTACGAAAAAAACGTCAAATATTAAGTTTTGATAAAACGCTATAGGCGTTGATTTTTTTGAAAAAGTTGTGTAAAAGAATGTCTAAACCAAATGTCAAAAAAAAGTGAAAAAAAGTGTTGACATCGTTATCAATTTTTGGTATATTATTGATACAGCGCGGGTTTTGACATAAAATGATCTTTGAAAACTAAGCGAAACGTCAATTTTACGAGATAGCTAGGGTTTAAATTAAACAAATTCAAACAAACAAAAACTATATGTTTTTTTATTTTATTTGAGAGTTTGATCCTGGCTCAGGATGAACGCTGGCGGCATGCCTAA
>CAZYQE010000016.1:0-9980 GCA_964650315.1 uncultured Muribaculaceae bacterium | reverse complement strand
AAGAATGGTGACATTTTGAGTTGACCAGTACTAATAGATCGAGGATTTAATCATAATTATTATAATTTGATGAACACAATATCTAAGTTTTCAGAGAATTATTTCTCAATATATTTTCTTGGTTACGATAGAGAGTGGGGTACACCTGTTTCCATCCCGAACACAGAAGTTAAGTCACTCATCGCCGACAATAGTGTATGCGAAGATAGGACGTTGCCAAGAATTTTTTTTGTGCCAAAATTTATACTAATATGTAAATGAGTTGTATATTTATAGTAAATATAGTTGTAGAACTCTTTTTTTTTGGTATAATAAAATATAGGTGATGAAAATGGATTACAAAGTAGTTTCATATAATGAAGAAGATACAATTGAACTTGCACAAAACATTGAATCAGAAAAATTCCGTAACATGGTAATATGTTTAATGGGAGATTTAGGAACAGGTAAAACTGTATTTACTAAAGGTTTTGCGCAGGCTATGGAAATAGAAGAAGAAGTAACTTCGCCAACATTCAATATAATAAAAGAATATACTACTGGAGAATTACCTCTATATCACATGGATGTATATAGATTAGATGGTAAAGTAGAAGATCTAGGTATAGAAGAATATTATAAAAGAAGAGGAGTTACTATTATAGAATGGGCAGATATGATACCTGATTATCTACCTAAAAATAGATTAGATATTAAGTTTAGATTATCTGGTGAAGATGAAAATAAACGTATTATTACTTTAATTCCACATGGTAAAAAATATGAAGATGTATGTGAGGATGTAGTATGAGAATTCTCTATATAGATACATCTTCTTCATTTTTATACACAGGAATTGTTGATAAAAATAAATTACTATGTGAAGTTAAAAAAGAATATAACCATGAATTATCTAAATATGCATTACCTGAAATAGTAGAAATGTTTGAAAATAATAATATAGATCCAAAATCTATAGATAAAATAATAGTAGTTAATGGACCAGGATCATTTACTGGTATAAGAATAGGTATAACTATTGCGAAAGTATATGCTTGGAGTCTAAATATTCCAATTACAACAATCACATCACTAGAAGCAATGATGTTATCTAGTAAAAAGAATACTAACTATGTACCAGTAATAGATGCAAGAAGAGATTATGTATTTGGCGCAATCTACTCCGACAAAAAGGAACAAATACTAAAACCTAAACATATAAAAATAGAAGATTTAAAACAAGAATTAAACTCTATAGATGATTATATAATTATAACTAATGATGAAATTAATCTAGATGGAGGAAAAGAATCATATGATCCAGATATTTTAACTATAGTAGATTATTTTAAAGATAAAGAACCTATGAACCCTCATGCAGTTAATCCTGATTACTTAAAATTAACTGAAGCTGAAGAAAGTAAGTTAAATGATTAAAGAATTAACTAAAGATAATATTAATATTATTAATAATTCATTTATAGATAAAGAAAACGTATTAAAAGAATTATCTAATAATCCATTTTCCAAATACTTAATATATTTAGAAAAAACGCAAGTAATAGGTTATTTATACTATAGTGATATCTATGATAGAGTAGAAATAAACCAAATAGAAATAAATTCTATCCACAGAAACTGTGGATATGGATCTAAATTATTAGAATATTTAATAAATTCTGTTAATAAAAATATTACATTAGAAGTAAATAAAGAAAATAAATACGCAATTAAGTTATATAAAAAGTATAATTTTAGAGAAGTTGCAATAAGAAAAGGTTATTATAACGGAATAGATGGAATATTAATGGAAAGACTCTTTAAATAAAGAGTCTTTTATGTTAAAATATTAACGAAATGGAAAGTGGTAGGAATGAAAGATACTTATATATTAGGAATTGAGAGTAGTTGTGATGAAACTAGTGTATCAATAGTTAAAAATGGTAATGAAGAAATTGCTACTGTAATATCATCACAAATAGATATACACAAAAGTTTTGGTGGAGTAGTACCAGAAATAGCATCTCGTAATCATGTTAAAAATATTACTTTAGTATTAGAAGAATGTCTAGATAAAGCTAATATGACTATGGATCAAATAGATGCAATTGCTATTACTTATGGACCAGGATTAATAGGTTCACTTCTAATTGGACTAGAAGCCGCTAAAACATTAGCTTTTATTCATAATAAACCATTAATACCAGTACATCATATTGCTGGTCATATATATGCTAATAGTTTAGTAAAAGAATTAACTTTCCCATTACTTGCAGTAGTAGTAAGTGGGGGACATACTGAGTTAATTGAAATGACTGATCACTATAAATTTAATAAATTAGGTGGTACTTTAGATGATGCAGTAGGAGAATGCTATGATAAAGTAGCTAGAGTTATAAATCTAGAATATCCTGGAGGACCAAAACTAGATAAATTAGCTCACATAGGTAAACCTACTTATAAATTACCAGTACCATTAAAAGATGATAGTTATAATTTTTCATTTAGTGGATTAAAAAGTGCAGTTATAAATTTAGCTCATAATGAAGAACAAAGAGGTAATGAATTAAATAAAGAAAATTTAGCTGCGTCATTCCAAAAAGTAGCTATTGAATCTATTATTAATAAAGTAAGAAAAGCAGTAATAGATAAAAATATAAAGACAGTTATAGTAGCAGGTGGAGTTGCTGCTAACCAAGGATTAAGAGAAGAAATGGAAAAACTAAAAGACGAACTATGTTTTGACTTATCAATTCCACCAATGAAATATTGTACTGATAATGGTACAATGATTGCTGCTGCAGGTTATTATGCTTATAAATTAGGTAGAACTGCAGACTATTATTTAAATAGTGTTTCTAGTGAAAAATTAAACTAGAATAATTGACTTTTATATAATAATAAACTATAATATAAAACTTGTAAGAAGGCGATAATATGGAAAAAGGACTTAGCAAAATAACAGCACTTAGTTATGCTGAAATAGAAGAAGATAAAGTTGAAATAGGTGAATATATAGACAATAAAGCATACTTCTTTTGGGTAAAAGAACCTAGAGGAGAAGGAGTTCTATCAAGAAGTGCTGATAATGAAGAAGAACTTATTTCACATGATTATATAACAATTATATCTAAACCAGATAAAATAACAGTAAATGATGTTATGGTTAAAGGTTGGGAAAATTTTAAATACTATAATGATGGAGAAATAACTAAAGGTTTAGATGAAAATATAATGAATAAAGAATATACTATAGTAGAAAAAGATAATAAAAAGTATCTAAGAAAAAGAATTAAAAAAGTATATAAAACTAATGGAGTAGAAAGATTTCGTTTAGTAGATAATTCAACATGGGAAAAAATATCTGGAGATGAAATTTATAAAGAAGAATTTATAAAAGAAGAGTTTGCTCCTATAAATAATAATTATAAATTAACAGATGGTATTTATGGTATAGAATTTATAGAATTAGATAAAACAAAATAAACAACTATTAAGTTGTTTTTTTTAATAGTAATTATGGTATAATAAAATATATAAAGGAGAAATATTATGTTAAAAGCAAAAGTAAGTTATTCAACTAATACTGATAGTTATAAATCAGGAAAAGAAACAACAGAGAAGTCTATAAAAGGTTTAAATAATAAGAATATAGGTATTTTATATACTTCTTCATTATCTAATATTAAAGAAGTAATTAAAGGAGTTAGAAGTGTATCTAATATGCCAATAATAGGTAGTACTAGTGAAGGTATAATGACATCTAATGGATATGTTTCTTCTGATAGTAAATATTCATCTATGATGGTATTAGATGATAAAGATATGTTAGTTAGTATATCATCTCATAATAAAGGTAAAGATCCTAGAGAAACAGGTAGAAAAGTAGCAATCGATGCAGTAGAAAAATCTAAAACAGGTAAAGCACCTGCATACTTTTATATGATTGCTTCATCTAATGAAGAAGAATACTTACGAGGAATAGAAGATGTTATAGGAAGAGTTCCAATGTTTGGAGGAACAACATCTAATAAAATAATATGTAATGATAAAGTATTATCTGATGGAGTTGCAGTAGCTTTCTTGTATACAGATAATGAAATAGAAACTACATTTGCTAGTGGTTATAAAGAAACTACTAATACAGGTATTATTACTAAAACAAGAGGTAATAATGACATAGTAGAAATAAATAAGAATAAAGCTATAGATGAGTATGCTAAATGGATAAAAAAAGATTCTAATGATATTGAATCTATAGAAAAAGACTATATTAATAAACCATTAGGTATAAAAGATTCTATAAATAATTTATTAGTAGTAAGAAATATAGATAGAATAAAAACTAATATGACTATGAGTAATAAAGTATTAGAAAATACATCTATAATTAACTTAAAAGCTACTAAAGAAGACTTTATAAATGCACCAATAGATACATTAAAAGATTTAAAGAAAAAACTATATACAACACCAGCAGTCTATATATTAATGCATAATGAATTAAGACTAAGTAATATAACTAAAATGGATGAGTTGTTTGATAAATTAACTAAAGAAATCAAAAACACTCCATTTATAATGCCATATACTAATGGAGAATATGGATATAATGAACATTCAGCTAACACATGTGGAAGTTTAATGTTATCATTCACTGTATTTGGTAAGAATTAAAAAAAGCTCAAAATGAGCTTTTTTAGTTGCTTTTTTTTAAAAAATGTTGTATTATATTAGAGCTCAGGGGTGATACTATGAATAAAAAGCTTTTAACGAAAGAAGCAAGTGAAGAGCATATAAACAATGGTGGAAAAATAGAATTAGTTCCACATATATATTTAGATCAAAAAATGTGTCTTAAATATATTGAATTAGGTGGAGAAATAACTAATATACCAAAAAGATTTATAACAACAAATATGTGTAAAACTTATATAAAAAAGGGTGGTAAATTAGCGTTTGTACCTCCGAAATTTGTAAATCATAAATTATGCAAAGAATATATAGAACAAGGTGGAGCTTTAGTAAAAGTACCAGAAGAATATGTGGATCAATTACTTTGTATTTCATATATTGAAAAAGGTGGAAATATTAAAGCTGTTCCAAGAAAATATAGAACTAAAAAACTATGTGAAGGATACAAAATACAGAATATAGATGATTTAGAATATATTCCTAAAAAATATATTACTGAAGAAATGGTAAAAGAAGCTTTGAAACATGGAACAGATATAAAATATATACCAGAACAGTTTATAACAAAAGAAATGGCTGAAGATTATATTGAAGAATCTGGTGATTTAAAATATGTTCCAAAAAAAGTATTATCAGAAAAAATGGTATCTAAATATATAGAAAAAGGTGGAAATATTACTTCTGTACCAACTGAATATGCAACTATAGAAGTTATAGATAACACTAAAGATGTAAATAAAGTAAGTAGATATAGTAGTAAAGAACAACAACAAATAGTTCTAAGAATATTATTAACTGTACCAAAAACAGGATTAATCAAAGAAGAAATAAAAGAAAAATATCATGTTAGCTCAACAATCATTGATAAAGTATTAGAAAAGATTAAAAAAGATGACGAAAAGAAATATATAGAAATAATGAATGTATTTGATAATAGTGATAAAAGTCAAGAATATACAAAGTATTATAATGATTATGCTGCAAAAATAGTAGATATTGTTAAATCAGTCGGACCAATTAAAAATGGAAGATTAACTAAGGAACAAAGAATACAATTTTCTTATTTACTAGGAACAGCTAATGTTAAAAGTGATATATATAATATATATGATTTCTTATATGATCAATCAAATAAACCAGAAAAGAGTAGACAATTCGTTGTGTTCTGTAAATCTTATTTAGGATTTAAATATAGAAATAAAAAGACTGGATTCAGTGATATGGATATAACTGAAGAACAAGAATTCTTAATGGAAAGTGGAGCTAAATGGTTTACTCCTGTTGATAAAGAAAAATATTTTAAAGATCGTAACGGTAGTCCATTGAAACACTATTTTATAGATAATAGTAATAATACAGTAGAAATAAAAGAAGAAGATTTAGATATAATATTAAAATATTTAAAAACACAAAAGATAGCAGCTAGTGATTGTATAGTTAAAGAAGCATGTGCTAGATATGTAAATGGTGAATTAGAAATATTCTGTGATGAATTAACATCAGGAAATTATCTAGAAATGCAAAAAGAAAAACAAAAAACAAAGACTTTAAAATAGTCTTTTTTTTGTTTTCTAATTTATATTTAAATGATATAATGGTATTAGTAATAATAGGTGATAGTATGAAAGATGTATTTAGTATTGATAACTTTAATATAATACAAGATAGTGAAAACTATTATTTTTTTAGAGCACTAAATAAAGCAGATAGTAATGATATTAAAGATGGTATTACATCAACTAATGGTAAAATAGATAGAATTAGGACAGATAGAGAGAGGTATGAAGGTAAACCTAATTATCATGAAGATAGTGAAAATTCATTAGAAGAAATGTTTGATCATATTAAAATGCATCACAGTACAGATACAAATTGTATTTCATTTACGAGTAATAGTAATGTAGGAATAATGTATGGAAGAGTATACTATAAAGATAAATATGTTATATTAAAAGTTCCTAAAGATGATATTGGTAAACACACAATATTCGCAGGTTCCTACATGGTAGACGAAACAGAAAAAAGAATTAAAGAACTAATTGATAGTAAAAAGATAGATCAAGAAACTATTAAAAGAATTAAAGAAGTAGATAAAATAAAAACACAAGAAGAATTAGATAAATTTATTAAATCTATTACAAAGACAACTAAAGAAAAAGAAGATATGTATGAAAAAGGAATAGATTTTACTTCTACAACAGATTCAGGAGACTATAATGCTTTAAGCGAAGAACAAAACTTTATAAAAAATAAATTAGTAACAAAAATAAATATAATAGGTGAAAATATAATACCAAGTGTATCAAATCAAATGTTAATTAAAACTATAGGTAATGCTTTTTCGTCATTAGAATTAACACATTATAAAGATGTATCTAAAAAAGAAATATTAGAAGTGCCAACAGAAATTATAGATATATTTTCTTTACTACAACAAGTACCTAAAGATTATCCACTTATTCAAGAATTGATAGAAAAGATAATAGAATATTCAAAAAATGAAGAAATAAAATTATCTAAATATACTTATAGAAATAATTCCTTAGATGTTGATAATGATTATACAATAGAGAAAATGTATCAGTTAACATATGGTGATATAGATTATTATACAGCTATGAGTACTTATAAAAAAATGTATTATCTAGCTAAATCTAAATTAAGAACACAACATACAGTAGAGTTAATAAAAAAAATAACTAATAATGATTCTAAGTACAATGAAATAATAGAATACATAGAAAATAATACTTATGGAATAGAACCAGATATATTTACAAGACAAAGTAAGACTAAGATTCCAATAAGTGAATCTATCAGTCTAGATTTTAATAAGAAAGAAAGAGAATTATTAGATTTAATAAATGATACAGAAGATTATACTTTAAGAACAATAATCAAAGATCCATTAACTTCATTAAGACATACGTTAAGAGAGCTTTCATATGTAGAAGATAATAATGTAGATCAAGAAACATATTATGCAAATGCTATAATAGATACTTTTGATTGGAGAAAACTAAATATATCTAAAATATATCATGATCAAAGAGTAGATATTGTAGATAAATTAAAAAAGAAAGAATGTGTAAAAGTATATAATAAAATAAAAAAACAAGGTGTTAAAGAAGATGATATTTCTAATGTATTATTAACTACAATAATAAAAGACAAAGATATTGATGATATAGATTTAAATGATACATTTACAGTAGAAGAATTAGAAGATTTCTTAGGTTATTATAAGATAAAAGATACTGATTCATTGCAACTTAGAAATTACCAAGCTAGTGCTTTAGAAAATATAGATGAATTATTTGAAGAAAATCAGTTTGCAGCAGCAGTATTACCTACAGGAGCAGGTAAGAGTTTTGTTGCGCTTGCTAAAATGCTAGAAAATCCTAATGCTAAAATGCTATATTTAGCGCCTAATGTAGAAATATTAAATCAAATAAAAAGATATGTTAGAGATAATGTTGTTGGAAAAGCTAATTCAACAGGTAAGAGTTTAGATGAAATAATTAAGAATAAATTTCCTAATTTAGAACTACACACTTATGTATATTTAAAAGAGGATAATGCTAAAGATATAAGAGAAGGTAAATATGATTTAATAGTATTTGATGAAATACATCGTACTGGCGCAGCAGAATGGTCTAAATATATAGAAGAAACTATAAATAATCAAGATAAGAAGACAAAAGTATTAGGTATTAGTGCTACTCCTCAAAGAGATATGGACTATAAAGATATGTCTAATATATGGGCAGAAAGATTTGGTTATAGTAGAGAAGATATAAGAAAAAAAAGACATTTAGCTGTTAATATGGATATAATAGAGGGTATAAGATCAGGTTATATAGTACATCCACGTGTTATAAGTTGTGCTTATACATTAAAACAAAATGGAAAACTAGAAGAGTTAAAAGAAAGAATTGACTCAATGGTTGATTCTGAAGATAAGAAAGAAAAAACAAGAAGATATGAAAAATTAAGAAGAGATGTAGATAAAGCTGATGGAATAGAAAAAATATTAAAAGATAATCTAAAAGAAAAAGGCAAATATATAGTATTTATACCAGTAACAAGAAGAGAAAATGGTATCTATGAAGATGAAGATGGTAATAAAATAGAAGCAGTAGATGCAAAAAGATTTATTCAAGCATATGAGAATCAAATGAAACAATATATATTTGCTGGAAGATTTATAGATGAAAATATAGAAGAATTTAAAGAAATAGAAAAACAATTAAAGAAGAAAGAATTTTCTCCTGATGTTTTAAAGTGGATTAATAAAGAAAAAGAAAATATTCAAGTACTTTCTAGAATTAGAACTTTAGAAAGTAATAATGAATTACTTTCTAAAACAAATGAAATTGCAGAAGCAATTCTAGAAAGAATGGATTGGGAAGAATTAGATGATTCTAAAAAGGGTAAATTATTAAATGCTAGAACAAAAGAATATATAGAAAACTATTCTATGAGTTCTAGTTATACGGATACTCATAATACAAAGCAATTAGATGATTTTAATTCTTCTAAAAGTAATAAAATTAAATTTATGTTTGTAATGAATAAATTAAATGAAGGAGTTCATGTTAAAGATATAGATGGTATCATTTGGTTAAGACCTATGGATGAAAATTCAAAGATACTATACCTACAACAATTAGGTAGATGTATATATGGATTAGATCCAAATGAAGAAGTACCAGAAGAAGAAAGACCTCTAGTAATAGACTTTGTTAATAATACATTAAGTGTTAATTTAGCTAAAGGTGATATACCAGAAATAAAGGATTTAAATGCTTTAAGAATAATAGTTGATTATATAGAACAAAGAGGTAATCCAGTACTAGATATAAATAGTACAAATAAATTAGAAAGAACCTATGCTAAATCATTAAAAAGAATTAGTAATAAATATAATGAGTATATATCTGATACTAATTTAATAGAAGAACTTGATTTTGAAAGAAAAGATGCAATTACTGAAATTATAAAAGAAGGATCTAAAATAGATCTATGGCATATGACATTCCCAGAAGAAATAAAATCGAAAAACGATTCTTCTAAAGAAGAATCAGAAGATGATATATTAGAGTTATTCTCAATAACAGGTATAGAAAAAGACTTCTTAGAATTAAGTGAAAACGTAGATAAAAGTACATATATATCTAGAGAAGAAAAAGCAGAAGAATTTATAAAATCAGTTCATGAATTAAAGAGAAATGTGAAAGTTAAATCAAGCAACAATGGTAAATCAGAGCGAGTGTTTAGAGATGGAACAGATCAACGAAATTTTT
>CAZYQE010000015.1:0-12803 GCA_964650315.1 uncultured Muribaculaceae bacterium | reverse complement strand
CATAATATTGAGTACAAGCCTCAGTTGTAATTGTGAAACCTTGAGGTACTGGTAATCCAATATTAGTCATTTCTGCTAAATTAGCTCCTTTTCCTCCAAGAAGGTTTCTCATATCTGCATTACCTTCTGTAAATAGGTAAACCCATTTTGTCATTTAATCATTCCTTTCTTTCCCTACCTGATTAGTATAACATAAATATTATATAAAACAAAAGAAAAAACTACTTATTGTAAAGTAATTTTTATTAATATGTAAAATTTACATAAATAATTGACACCTTTTAACGTGTATAACTATTATTATCTTCTTCTACACTACTCTCTAATTCTTCTAAAATATATTTTCTATTATTACTTCTAATTAATTTATATTTTATTAAAGTAGGAATAGGTGCCATTATATCTATATAACCAAAATGATTACCTAAAAATCTCTTCTCTAAATAATTACCATTATCAGAATTAAATTTAATACTAGGTACCTTTAATCTTTCTAAAACAGTATTAGAAAATAAGAATCCTACACCAAATTTTTCTAATCTCTTTAATAATAAATCTTTTAATGCATTATTACTACCTAAGAAATAATCCCCTACTTCTTTCAATTTAGGAGCATAAAACTTATGTAATCCTTCATTCTTTTCTAAAAAATTATTTCCTATCTTAACAACATTAGGTCCATAGAAATCTTCTAATAATAAATTGTTTTTTAAACAATCATGTCCTATTTCTACCACATTAGTGAAATCAACTATCTCAATTGCTTTATTTTCTTCAAAACACTTATCTCCCATTATTTTTAAATTAGGAAATAATGCTTCTTTTAATTTTAAATTACTATTAAAACAATAATTACCCATCTCTTTTAATTTAGGAGTGTAAACTTTAAATAAATCTATATTTCTTTCAAAACTACTATCACCTAGTACTTCTAGATTCTTTGCACTAAAAGTATTTAAATATTCATTATCTTCTAATGCTCTATCACCAATCTCTTTAACATTAGGTAAATAAAGATCTATTATAGACATAGCACTATTTAAAAAGTCATCCCCAATTTTCTCTACACTATTTAATTTAAGATTCATTAAGTCCCAACTATTACAAGCAAAATAATCTCCTATTTCTTTTGTGTTAGATAAATCAATAGTCTTCAAATAATTACAATTAGTAAAAGCAGCAGCATCTACTTTTTCTACATTAGGCAAATAAACTTCTTCTAACTCCCTACAATTATTCATAAACTTAAAACCTAATTCTTTAACATTTTCATTTTTATAATAAACTATATGATTAGATTCCAATTTAATAGTAATAGGCTTAAACCCAAACATAGGTGTAATTATAATTTCTTTATTTTTACCTTTTCCATGTACTTCTATATTATGAATAGTACCATGAGCATCTGTAAAAGATCTATAAAATTGCTTATCAAAATAATTAATAAATTGTTTTTCTGTTTCATCTAGAATATAACCATCCATAAATATATATTTTTCTTTATCAAGATATGTTCTATCTACTGCATGTGACTCTCTATCTATAATATAATTATTTTCACAAAAAGCTATATTATCTACTATTGCAATTATTCTATGAAATTTACCTTTATCATCTACAACATAATCTTTCATATGATCTTCAAAAGTTTCTATTTTATCTTGAGCCATACCTTCATAATAAGCAAAACTAGCACGTAACCCTGGAACTATTCTATCTAAATTATTTCCATATGTAGAATCAGGTCTTTGTACTGCATGATTATATCTATTCTTTATAGATAAAGCGTGTCCTCTACCTTTAGAAAATTGAAAACTAAGTACACTAGTACCATAAAGATCTTCTCTTTGTGGATTATCAAAATCTTTTCTTCTTATTTCATTAACATTATCTTTAACTGCAAAATAAACATAATTAGTCTTTAATCTATCTGCATCAAAAGTACATAATCTTTCTTTCTTATCATAATACTTTTCAAATCTTTTAATATCTTCTTCTGTTTCACATTTATACAAACTATAACCAGTTTCTTTTAATAACTCATATGGATTCTTATCAGGTATTATAAATTTATCTTCTTTCTTAGGTGGATAAACTTTTTGCATGATGAAATCTTGGAAATCTAATTCCAAGTCATTATCTTCAATATAAGAGTATAAGCTTCTAGTATGATCAAAAAAATGATCAAGAAGTTCAGATAATAATCCTTCTTCTTCTAAGATAGTAGGAAATAGTCTTCTACATAATTTCCACATATCTTCGCCATACTTCTTCTTTATAAACCTTTCATCATTTTTAACTTTATCCATGCAACCACCAATCTATTTAACTAAATCTTTTAATGTATCTTTATCTATAAAACCTACACTGTTATTCTTAACTTCTCCATCTTCAAATATAACTAAATTAGGAATAGTCATAACTTTATATTCCATAGCTAAATCCTGAAAGTTATCTACATTAACTTTCACTACTTCTACATCACTATTTTCTTTAGAAAACTCTTCAAGTACTGGACTTAACATCTTACATGGTCCACACCAATCTGCATAAAAATCAACTATTACTTTTCCATTACTAATTAATTCTTTAAAATCTTCTTTTTTCTCTAAACTTTTCATATATATCCCTCCTAATATTTTTTTAATACTTTATTAGTATTATTAACTGATTTTAACTTATCTAAAATAATTAATTGCTTAACAGTCTTCTTACTAACTATTTTATGTTTTAACATAATATCTAAAGACTCTAAATTAGCTTCATTTTTATTTATTTTCTTATTCTCTATTTTAGTACCCAATGCATATATTTCATCAATAGACTTAGTTATATTATAACTACTACTAGAAAGTATTGGAGTATTATAAATAATACCATTAACTACTCCACTATTATTAAATTGATCATTACCACTAAACGGAATATATAGTGTAAGTAATAATACAAATATTATAATATAACCTTCTACTAACGCAATCAAAGCTCCTCCTATTTTAGAAGGTAGTAATAAAACTACTGTAATATTAACTATCTTTTGTATTACACCTGATATTTTTAATATAATTGTATATATAGTAAATAACAAACTGAATAATAAGAAAAATCCTATTAATTGATACATAAGTATATTTAAAGTAACTATTCCATCTAAATTACCACCAAAATTAAAGAACGGTAAGTATTTACATAAAAAGTTACCAATATAACCTTTAAGTAAAAAAGCAATTATAAATACTAATACTAATCCCACTAAAGAAACAGTTTCTTTTATAACTCCTCTTTTAAAACCAATAATTCCAAATAATAGAATTATTAATATAATTGCAACATCAAATATATTCATATTGTCACACCCTTACTCTTTTATTATAAACTATTTATAAAAAATATGCTATAATAAAATAGAGGTGTTTATATGAACGTTGTTATTAAAGTAAATGATGAAATTAAAGAAAAGATGATTGAATATTATAAAGATAAAAGAAGAGACAAAAAAATACCTTATGTAGTATTCCAAGCTGAAGAAGAAGATACTGTCATTACTATGTATGAATCTGGTAAAGTAATGTTTCAAGGAACATCAGCTGATGTGGATGCTGCTATGTGGGGTGTTGCTATAGAAAACACTAAAGAAAAGAAAGATAATAAAGTAGATAAAAAATATTATAACTCTTCATCTGTTGGATCAGATGAAGTTGGTACAGGAGATTATTTTGGACCAATAGTAGTAACAGCGACATATGTTAATAAAAAAGATATTAAGTTTTTAGAAGAATTAGGAGTTGGAGATTCTAAAAAAATAGACGATGATAAAATAATAAGAATTGCTCCTAAAATAGGAAAAAAAATCAAATATAGAAGTATGATATTAACTAATAAAGAATATAACGAAAAGTATTCTAAAGATATAAATATGAATAAAATAAAAGCTATTATGCATAATAGCGTATTATATCAATTAGTAAATGAAGAAAAACCTAAATATGATTATATTATAGTAGATGAATTTGCTAGAGAGAAAAGATATTATGAATACATAAAAGATACACCAGAAATACAAAGAGGTATAACTTTTATGACTAAAGCTGAAGATAAAAACTTAGCAGTAGCAGCTGCATCTATTATTAGTAGATATCTATTCTTAAGGGAATTTGATAAACTATCTGATAGTATTCATATGCCACTTCCTAAAGGCGCTGGTAAAGAAGTAGATGAAATTGGAGAAGAAATAGTAGAAAAGTATGGAGAAGAAAAACTAAAAAATATAGCTAAACTAAACTTTAAGAATACAGAAAGAATACTTCATACAATGATATATTAAAATAAAAAGAACTTAACTATTTAACTTGTTAAGTTCTTTTATAAAGTCCTTACTTTTTAAATATATTCCTGTATATCTATCGTAATAATCATCTAAGAATGTATTTATTTCTTTAGATACTTCATTACTTACATCTAACTTTGTTATTTTATTAATATCTACATAATAGAATAATCTAATCATTTTAATAGTCTTATCACTAACAATAATATCATCATTTTGATAACAATCTCTACATACATATCCACCATGTAATGATGATATAGTTATTATATCTTTAGTAGATCCACATATACTACAAGAATCTACTTCAGGAGATACTCCTAAATAATTCAAATACTTTAATTCTAATATATTAGTAATTACTAAAGGATTATATCCCTCTTCTATCTTTATAAGTGCTGCTTTTAATAATTCATATATTTCTTCATCATCATTTTCTTTAATAACTTGATTAGTCAATTCTAATATAAAAGAAGCATATGATATTTTTTCTAAATCAGAAAGTATTGTAGGAAAAGAATTAATTACATCTACCCCTATCAAAGTAGATAATCCTTTTTCTTTATAATAAATATGAAATGTTCCATAAACTAATTTTCTACTTACACCTCTAAGCTTACTTTTTAAGTTTCTAGATCCTTTAGAAATAACTCCTATTAGACCATACTCTTTAGTTAAAACATTTAATATCTTACTAGATTCACTATAATTAGTCTCTGTTAAAACTATTCCCTCTGTTTTCTCTATTTTCATTATCATCACTTCTTTTTATTTCTTGTAATAAATTATAATACTTTATATTACCTGTTCTTTTAAATAAATCCCAAAGTATTTCATTCATTAAAATCACCTCTATATTTATATAGTGGTGAATTTTTTTATAAATTATTCATCTTCTTTTAAACCAAGTTCTAAGAAATACTTTTCTTCATCTCTCCAATTCTTTAAAGTCTTCACATATGTTTCTAAATAAACTTTTTTACCTAAGAATTTTTCCATATCATGCCTTGCCCTAGAACCTATTTCTTTTAACATAGATCCATTTTTACCAATAATAATCTTCTTTATATTATCTCTATCTACTACTATTAACACATTTATATTAACAATATCATTTTCCTCTTCATAACTTTCTACATAACAAGTTACTGTATGAGGAATTTCTTGTTTAGTTAGTTCTAATACTTTTTCTCTTACAAACTCTGCCATTATAAACCTAGTAGTAACATTAGTTAATTCGTCTTCTTCAAATATTTTATCAGTTTCTGGTAAACTATTTTTTAAACATTTAATTAAATCATTTAAACTATTCTTTTTAGCTGAGATTGGTATTATTTCTTTAAAATCATATAAGTCTTTTAATTCATTTATTTTTTCTAAAAGAATAGTTTTATCTTTAACTAAATCTACTTTATTTAAAAGTAGGAATACTGGTATATTAGAATCTTTTATTTTATCTAATATAAACTGATCTCCCTTACCAAATCCTTTAGAAATATCTACTAAAAATAATATTACATCTACTCCTTCAGTATTATTATAAGCTTTTTTATTCATTAAATTACCTAATTTATGTGTAGGTTTATGAATACCAGGAGTATCTATAAATACTATTTGAGAATCATTATCATTATAAATACCTTGTATTATATTTCTAGTAGTACCACTAACATTAGAAGTAATAGCTAATTTCATATCTAAAATACTATTTAATAAAGTACTCTTACCTACATTAGGTCTACCTACTATACTTACAAATCCACATTTCATAATATCACCTTTTATATAATTTCTAACATATGAAGAAGTTTAGGAACAAATATCATTAATCCTGCAATACTAGAAATAATAGCCATTATTAATACTCCTGCAGCAGCTGTATCTTTAGCAGCTTTAGCAAGTGGATGTTTCTTAGGAGAAGCTAAATCTACTACATATTCAATAGAAGTATTAAAAAACTCTGCCATTAATACTAAACATATTAATACTAGACATATTAACCATTCTACATAACTTATTTTAAATATAAATCCACATATGATTACTAAGATCGCAATAGCAGTATGTATCCTCATATTTTGTTCACCTAAATAAGTTTGTATTACTCCCCTAAATGCATACTTAAAACTATTTCTTAATTTTTTCTTATCTACTTTTATAGTTTTATCTTTTGATTCCACACTCATCTAATATTGCCTCCTGTTTTTTAAACATTACTTCTTCCTCTTCTTTAGTCTCATGATCATACCCTAATAAATGATAAAAACCATGCACTGCTAAAAAAGATAATTCTCTTTTTAAACTATGATTATATTCTCTAGCTTGTTCTCTAGCTTTATCTATAGAAATATAAATATCTCCAAGTACTCTTACTTCATCTCCCACTATAATACTATCATCATCTTCTAAAGCAAAAGTAATTACATCAGTTTCTCTATCTATATTTCTATATTCTTTATTTAAATTATGAATGTACTCATTATCAACTATAATTATATTAAAACTAACATTTTCTACTTTTTCTTTTTTAACTGCATAGTCAATAACTCTTTTTACTTCATCTATTTCATCTATATTAGTATTTGTGTTATTAAAAAACTCTATATTATTCATTAAAACCTCCTACAGTAACATAAATAATCCAACTAATATTAATATCGCAACAACATCAAGTAGTATTTCATTTTTGAATATCTTAGGTAATCTACTCCATATATTACTTAAAATATAATATAAAAGGAATCCTGATATTCCACCCAATATATTAAGTAATATATCATCTACATCAAATACTCTACCTATTAACATTTGAACTACTTCTATAGAAACAGAAGCAATTACTGTTATAAATAAAGGTAATCCTATTTTATCACTCTTTAAATAATAACTAATAAAGAATCCAAATGGTAAAAACATTACCATATTACCTAATACATTCTTAAAGAATAATTTACTACCAATATCATATCTAAATATTTCTCTAAATGGAACAAAATTATTAGTAGCCCAAGATACATCATCTTGATAAGTAACTACTTGGAATAAACATAATATATATACAATAAAACTAAGCATTAATAATTCTTTATATATTACTACTTTTTCATGATTTTTAAACAAATAAGCAAGTCTTGTAGAAGCAATAATAATAACTGAGATTATTATCATAGGCCAAGTAAATTTAACTACACCTTGAATTGTACTAGAAAGTGGTCCCAACATAATATCACTACTCCTTACTATTCTTATTATTCTCTATATTTATATCTATATTAGTAATACTCTCTGTATCAGTAATATCTTCTTTTACTTTATAAAATATATCTACTATTATTTTACTATTTTTTTGGTACTTTTTCAAAACCTTTTTAGATAATATATTTTTACCTTTCATTTTATTATCAGCTATCTTAATAGCTTTTTTATTTATAGTATTTAATTTATATTTTATGGGTAACTCCACTTCTACATTATACCATACTTCTCCATATACTTTACCTAAAGCACACTTTTTTTTAACTATTTTTTCTTTATTATGTATAAGACCACTAATTATAACATCACCCTTAGATACATAATCTAATCTTTTTTTAACTACTTCCCCACTATAAGCATCTATATCCAATATCATTGCACTCTTCTTAGCTATTATATTTTGTAATGGACATTTCTTATCTTTAATCTTTTTCTTTCTTTGCTCTACTCTAACTATATATTTAGTACCAACCTCTTCTCTTTCTAACCACTCAATATTATTATTTTCTTTTTTTAGTATATTTTCTTTTATTTTTTCTTTATTTTTATAACTTTTCTTTAAATAGAATCTTCTAATACCATATTTGTTTAAATCTTCTTTAATAATATTCCTAATCTTTTTATTAGAATGTATTATATCAATAGAAAATATAATATTACTTAAAAATATATTTATAATAATACCTAGTATAAATGCACATATAAAAATAAAATATTTATTAAATAAATAATTTAATTTATTTTTACCATATCTATTAAGTATTTTATATTTATATTTCTTCTTTATTTTTTTATAACCAACTTCATCTACTATAACTATTACTTTATCTTTATAATTATCTATATCATATAAATATATATTATCTTTGATTAATTTATCTAATACATTTATACCAGTAATTAATAATTTATATTTATTAATCATATTTAACCTCTATACTAGATATTTTACCTTTTACTAATATTTCTTTATCAAGTAATTTTTTTAATACTAAATCATTACCTTTAATAATAATTTTACCTTTATCTATTTTAAAAGATATATTAGTATTCTCTAAAGATATTATTTTATTATAATTAATTACATATAATTTATCCTTAAATAAAGTTAATCTAAATTCTTTATCTTTGATATAATTTCTAATCTTATTTATCATATAATCACCTAATAAATTATATGAAAAAAAAGACTATTTAGTCTTTATTGTAATTTAGAACGGATTAATTCACTAACCTTCTTCATATCATATCTACCTTTTACTTTAGGAGTAACCATTCCCATAACCTTACCCATATCTTTCATACTTTCAGGTTTAACTTCATCAAATACATTATTAATTATTTCTTCTACTTCTGTATCTGATAATTGCTCTGGTAAATAATTCATTAATATATCAATCTCACTTTGTGTCTTTTCAATTAAATCGCCTCTATCCCCTTTTTCAAACTCAGAAATAGAATCTCTTCTCATCTTAATTTGTTTATTAACTATATCTATTAATAAATCATCATTTTCACACTTTTTATGATCAATAACTTCTTGTTTCATAGCTGCCTTAACCATACGAATTACAGTTAATTTATCTTTATCCTTTGCCTTCATAGCTTCAATCATATCTTTATTTAACTTTTCTACCATATTATTATCTCCTTCATTAAAAGGGACTTATTAGTCCCTGTTATTTCTTCTATTTCTTTTTTGAGAATTCTTAATTCCCTCTTTTTTAGCTTTTCTTCTTTTTACTCCTGGTTTATCATAAGCTTCACGCTTTTTACATTCTGAAGGGACACCGTCTCTAGCCACTTTTTGTTTGAACTTTCTTAGTGCTTGGTCTAAATTACCATTCTTTACTGTCACTTGAGTTGCCATCATTATCCCTCCCTTCGCATCAACTACCAACAATTATATCAAATATTCCTTTACTTTTCAACAATTTTTAACATTTTTTTAATACATATCAAACAACTAATCTATATAACCCTCTAATAAACACTCCAAAATAATGTCCACTTTTATGAACAAAACATATTATTAAATAAAAAACTGGTAGTAAATAAATAATAACTAAAGCAAATATATACTTATAATATTTTCCTATTCTAAAGGACACAAATTACCTTCTCCAATTCTTCTAATTGCAGATCCAGTATCATGTCCAGCATCAAATAATATTTTAATAATATTAGTAAAAGCATTTATAGCAGCACTACTAATCGAATTAGTTCCACCACATACTTTTTCTAATTCTACCTTCTTAACTTCTTTCATGACCACATTTATTTGGATTAGTAATTCCTTCTAATACTCCAGCTAAAAATACTACAATAGCCGCAATACCAACACCCATCCAAACTGAAAAACCTCCTGTTATATTTTCTAAATCTTTTGTTTTTATTTCTTCCACTTTATACTCCTTTCCAAATAACTTTCATCATATCAAATGTTGTTATTTTTCCATCAAAAAATAATATTTTTTTAGTATCATTTACTTTAACTTTAGAATTTAATTTTACTTTTAATAATACAGTATGATAATACTTATTACTTCTTTTTAGTACTTTTTTATTAACTTCTACTATTTTATTTTTTATTTTTTTCTTTCCTATATATAAATATTTATTATTATAAATAGTCTTTAATTGTTTATTGGTCACTAAAACATTTACTAAATTATCTTTTACTACGGTAGAATTAATAACTTCATAAGTTCTAATGTTTTTCTTTATACTAAAAACTGTTATAAAAAGTAATATTATACTAACAACAAAAAGAACAGTATATAAAAAAGACCTAGATTCATAATTACTCACTTTCAACTATCATACCTCCTTCTAGTTTAATTAACCTATCAAATAAATCTTTATTATTAAATCTATGGCTTATTATAATTACTGTTTTATCTTTTAATAAATTAAAAATATTTTTTAATATCTTTCTTTCACGGTCAATATCTATCTGACTAAGCGCTTCATCAAATATATAAATATCACTTTTCTTTAATAAAGTACGTGCAAGTACTATTCTTTGACGTTCCCCTCCACTAAAATTAAAACCATTTTCTTCTACTATAGCTTGATAACCTAAATTATCTTTAGAAACTATCTCATTTACTAATACTAATTTAGAAATATTATATACCTCTTCTTTATCTATTTTTCTATTTAATACTATATTATTATAAATAGTATCAGAAAATAAAAACTCAGAGTTTGTAACATAAGTAATTCTTTTTCTTAATACATCTAAATGATAATGATTAATATCTATATCATTTATTTTTATAGTATTAAATGGTACTTCAATATATCTCATTAACATCTTTATTAATGTAGATTTACCACTGCCACTAGAACCACTAATTAATATTTTTTCTTTAGGTTTAATCTCTAATGATAAATTATTAAATAATAAAGAACTATTATATCCATATGTTAAATTATTATATTTAATATTACCTTCTAACTTAGAAATCTCATAATAGTTACCTTCAAACACCTCTCTTCTTATAGTATGCATATCATGTATTCTATCCATTGCTGATTTATAAGAAGCATATTCTAGTTGTACACCTATTAAATTATTTAATCCTGTTAAAAAGTAATTTAACATACCTTGATATATAAATAATTCTGCAACAGTAAGTTTATGATTAATTACTAAAATAGTTCCAAAACCATAAACTATTATTAATAATAAATTGCTTATATTATTTTTAAAGAAATTACTTATCTCACTAATTAATGACATAGAATAATATGATTCTAAATATTTCTTATATTTAATTTTAAATTTAGTTAATATACTAGTCTCAATATGTAATCCTTTTAAAGTTTCAACACTAGTTAAAGACTCTATTAAATAAGAATTAATTTTTTCTTCATAATTATAATATTTAGTTATTTTTTTCTTTTTTACTTTACTAAATAAAAAATTATAGATAAATATCGTACTAACTATAACTAATACACTTATAGTTAACTTAGTACTTATATTGAACATGAAAATTATAAAAATAATAACTGTAAATAAATCGGTAGATATAGAACAAATAAAATTAGCTAAATATGATTTAATTATATTTAAATCTTTTATTCTAGATATTACTTCTCCAGTAGTTCTATTTTTATAATAAAGATAAGGAAGCAGAATAATTTTTCTATAGGTATTAGTAGTAACAATATAATCGAATAAGCTTATCATTTTTAATAGTAAAGTGTTTCTTAATAATAGTAATATTTCTTTTATTAAGTAGATAATCAAGAGGTAATAACTAATGAATAAAATATTTATTGAAATTTCATAGTTAATAACAAAGTTTAATAAATATTTAAAATGAAAAGCTACAATTATGTTAATAATAAAATATAATAACGATAGTATAGTAATAATTAGTATTGGGAGTAGATTATGTTGACAGAACTTTTTTATTTCTTCTAATATTATTTTTTTATTAGCTACTACGGGTAATTTTTTTATTGGTTTTAAAAAAATAAAATTATTACTAGAAGATAATCTAAATTCAGAGAATGTTAATATTCTTTTTCCTTTAGCTGGATCCATAATTAATACTTTATTATTTATTAAGTCAATATCATAAATGGTTACAAAATGTTGATAACTTTTATTAATTATTAAATGGGCAATACATGGTAAGTTATTTTTATCTATATTTTTGATATCACCTTTACATCCAAATCCAGTAAATCCTATTTTTTTAGCACCTTCAAGAAGGTTGTATGCTGATACTCCAGACTTAGTAGTATTTGTTAACTCTCTTAAAAATTCTTTAGATACATCTCCTCCATAAAATCTAATAATCGATAAAAGAGAACAAATACCACAATCCTTAATACCATCTTGTAATACAATCTTCATAACCTATATTTCTTCTACCTCCTACTCTATTATTTGTAAAGAATTAAACTTTTCCTTCTTTTTTTATAGATTTATGTAGTGTCAATAATAAATTACTTAAATATAATATATTGAAAGGAGTAGATTTTTTATGTACGGATGTGGAATGCCTTGTAATAACAATAACAATGGTTGGATTTGGCCTATCTTTATAGTAATCATTATATTATTTTTTGTTTTCTGGGGAAATGGTCAAAACAATAACATTTAAGCAATAAAAAAAAACCGTTAAATAACGGTTAATGTCTAAGTGGCGTCCACGACAGGATTCGAACCTGTGACCGATCGCTTAGAAGGCGATTGCTC
>CAZYQE010000014.1:0-15074 GCA_964650315.1 uncultured Muribaculaceae bacterium | reverse complement strand
ATAGAAAGAGGGGTTAGAAGAAAACCTAACATTGATACATTATTAAAATTAGCAGAAGTATTAAATATAACAGATGTAAAACTTTTATACTTAGCAGGATATACTCAAAAAGAAGTAAGTGAACAACTTTTTGGAGTTGAAGAAAATGATTATGAATATTCATTTGAATTTGCTATAAAAGGACATGGTAAATTATCTGCTTTAGATTTAGAAGAAGCCAAAATATTAATTGAAGATGATTTGCATAGATTTTTATCAATCAAAAATATTCAAAGTAAGAATTTTGAAGTTATATGTGAAGATTGCGATGTTGATATTGAAATAAAACAGTAACAGGTGATTTATATGGAAGAAGAATATTTTGATTTAAACACAGAACAACAAGAATATTTAAATAAAAGTATTATGAAAGCACTATTTGAAATGTTATACAAAACAAATCAAATAACTAAAAAAGAATACGACCTATTTTTGCACCGTATTATTGCATCATATTCATAGTATTTAAAAAAATATAAAATTGACTAAAATGAAGGAGATGAAATATTATGAAAAGAAAAGTTGCTATTTATGCTAGAGTTTCAACTGAGCATGAAGCTCAATTATCTGCTCTAGATAATCAGGTACAATATTATGATAATATTTTATCTCAAAACCCAGATTGGGAATTATACGATAGATATATAGACGAAGGTATAACTGGAACATCTACTAAGAAAAGAAAGAACTTCATGAGGATGATGGAAGATGCAGAAGCAGGATGCTTTGATTTAATAGTTACACGTGAGGTTTCTAGATTTGCAAGAAATACAGTTGATACACTTCAAGAAACAAGAAGACTTAAGAAGATTGGAGTAGAAGTTTACTTTACTGAAGATAATATATGGACATTTAATGATGAAGATGGGGAACTTAAACTTACAATAATGGCAACACTTGCCCAAAATGAAAGTAAAAAGACTTCTCAAAGAGTTAAAGCTGGTCAGCAAATATCTTTTCAGAATGGAGTATTCTATGGTACAGGAAATATAATGGGATATGATAAAGTTGGAAAAGATATGATTATAAATGAAGATCAAGCAAATGTTGTTAGATTAATATTTGATTTATTTTTAAGAGGTAAAGGTACTCAAACTATTAAATATGAATTAGAAAAAAGAGGTATTAAAACAGCAACTGGTCAAAGTACTTGGTATCCATCTCAAATAGGTAAAATGTTAAAAAATCCATTTTATTGTGGAACTATAGTTTATAGAAAACAATTTGTTCCAGATTATCTAGAACAAAAACCTATTAAAAATAATGGTCAAGTAGAACAAGTTATAGTTGAAGGTAAACATACTCCAATCATTTCTAAAGAAGATTTTGAAAAAGTACAAAAAATTATGCTTACTCATTCTAGAGAAATAGAAAACAATAAAAGAATTAGAACAACAGTACCAGTTAGTGTTTGGAGTTCTAAACTTAGATGTGAATGTGGATCTAGAATGAATAGAAGAGTATATAGTAGAAGAAATAAAGAAGAAGTAATGTATGGTTATATTTGTTATAATCAAAAAAATAGAGGAGCAGTCTCTAAAAGAAAGGCTAAGGGACTAGATACAGAGGGATATTGTGGTATTCCTCAAATTCAAGAATGGAAATTTGAAATAATGGCGGAGTTCCTATTTAAAAAATTATTAAAAGATAAAGAAAAGATAATTGAATCATGTAATAATATGATAGATGCTATTGTATCAGATTATCAAATTAATAGTACAATTGAAGAAGAAGTACAAAAACTTAAAAATCAAATTAACCTAAATATAGGAAAGAGAAAGTTATTATTAGATACATTTTTAAATCATTTAGTTGATCAAGATTCATATGTAGAGAAGAAAAATGAATTAGATCAATTAATTAAAGATTCCGAAGAAAGGTTACAAAAATTAAAAGAGAGTTCTAATCCTTCTAAGGAAAACATTGAAGATAAAGTTAAATCATTAAAGATGAACATAGTCGATAATTTGAACATTGATGTTAATAATATTACAGATAAATTAATAGATTCATTAGTTGATAGAATTATCGTTCATAAAGATAGATTTGAATGGAAAATAAATTGCATTAATAAGATAGCAAAAATCAACCCTGCGTTATCAGAAGATGATAGAGGAATATATTTTGCTACACTACATATTAAAAGAAATGATATAATAAGATATAATAAAAAACATAATGATGTATTAAAAAGAATTTGTCAAAAAGATGATATCATTATGGATGTTTATATCTAGAAAGGAGTTACAATTAATACTAAAAGTATTAAGAACATACAATTTTAAAGTTGGTTTAATATAATTATTCATACCTTTCGTTTTATTTTTAATTTATATTTCACCTCCTTTTTATATTTGAGCTATTCCGTTTTATTTTTTATAAAATTGTTACCAAATCATATTCTTATTTATTCCTAGCGGTTCCAATTCACAAGCCGCAATCAAATCTAAAGGGCAGTCAAAATAGTGGTCAACATGCCTTACTTTGGGACATTATGGCACAAAATGTAATTAAATAATAAATTTAAGAGACTAAGATAATACTTAGTCTTTTTTATGATATAATAGATATAGTGAGGTGTTTTTCATGAAGTACAATTTAAATTTAAATGAGAGAGCTTTTAATGCGATTATTAATAAAACTAAAAGGATAGAAATAAGAACCATTACAGGAAATACAGATTATTCAAAAATGACTAAAGATGACATAATTGAATTTAAAAATGAAAATAATGAGAAAATTGTTTGTAAAATACTTGAAGTGAATCATTATAAAACAGTTGAAGAACTTGTCATGCTAGAAGGAACAAGATATACTACTTCAAGTACAAATGAATATGAGGAAGCTGTGAATAATATTAATAAATTAAAAGGATATAAAGAAGCTGTTAAAAAATATGGTGTATATGCAGTACATATTGAATATTTATATAGTGAAAATAATATTTGGAAAGAATTATTAAATAAAGCTAAAGAGGTACAAAATCCAAGAAATGTATCAGATAGTATTGATGCTGGCGGTGTAGCTGCAGCAATTTTATCAAGCAAAGGTAACATATATACTGGTGTTTGTATTGATACAGCATGTTCAATAGGAATGTGTGCTGAAAGGAATGCATTATCAACAATGATTACAAATGGAGAAAGTCAAATTGAAAAAGTTGTTTGCATTGGACCAAAAGGCAATGTAATGTTACCTTGTGGAGTATGTAGAGAGTTTATGATGCAATTAAATAAAGAAAATGGAAATGCAGAAATATTATCAGATTATGAAAAATTAGATATTATTACATTAGATAAATTATTGCCAAATTGGTGGAATTAGAATTTATATTACAATTTAAATAAATCGCACATATGATAATTTAGAGATTAGTGATATACTAAAAATATAAGTTTAATCAATATTTGAATAGGTGCCCTCTAAATAGAAATGTACTACAAGCTGCCATAAAGGCTAAGGGGAACAAATAATAAAATAATTAAAGACTAGGTAAAACTAGTCTTTTTTTGAAGCTTATGATACAATAAAAGCAAATTGAAAGGAGCAATTATCAAATGAGTAAGAAATATGATGAATATGTGAATGAAAAATTTAATATAATAAATGATGTTTTTCCACAACAACAAAATACACCAATGATACCAAATATAGATAAAGATTTAGATAAAGAGATTAGGGATAGAGCTATTATTGAATTAGTAAAGAAAGCTCTTAGCGAAGGTAAGGAATTAACATATGGTGATATACGTTTATTAATTGATGATGATCCATCAGAAAAAGAATATGAAAATGAACAAATAAATCATCATACAAGATAATTGATTTTATATACATTAAAATCATTTTAGTCTTTAAAATAATGCTATAAAATGTCCATTTCATATAAGGCAAGTAGTTAAGTTGTCAAGCTGCAATCAAAGCGGGCCAAAAGAAATAAAAAATGAAAAGAGTTTTTGGTATGCATTTTCTATTATCTTAAATGAAGATAATATTAGAAAACAATTGTCAGAATTAGGTTTAAGGCTAGAAAAATTAAGAAGAGGCCAAGAAATAAAAATTGAAATTTATATTGAAGAAACTAGGGTAATCTAGTTTCTTTTGATATAATAAATATAAGGTGAAAAAAATGATAGTAGTAAAATTATATGTAACTTTATTATCCGCGATAATTGCAGGGCTAGTAAATTCAATTTTTTGTAAATCAAATGTATTAAAGTTTATAAAAAAACCAATCGATAATAATATAGTATTAAAAGATGGTAAAAGATTGTTTGGAGATAATAAAACTTGGAAAGGTCTAATAGGATATATTATTTTTAATATTATATTTGCTGTTTTGTTTGGATTAATCTGGGAAGTGACTAAATTAGAACACTTAAACTATTTTTATATTAATCACAATAATACCGTGTTATATAACATATTAATAGGAGCTCTATTAGGCTTATTTTATGCATTGTTTGAATTGCCTAATAGTTTTATAAAAAGAAGGTTAGGCATAGAAGAAGGAAAGACTACTAACGGATTATTAAAAGTGTTTTTTATCTTTCTAGATCAAGCTGATTCTGTTTTTGGAATGGCTTTAGTAGTTTGGATGTTTTATCCAATAGGTATTTGTATTTATTTATTATTTGTATTAATAGGTGCTATTACACATATAGTATTAAATATACTTTTATATTTTTTACATGTAAGAAAAAATCCGTTTTAGAGGTGCTGTATGATAGTTAAGTTTAATGATAAGAATTTTGATAAAGTAGGAAATAAAGCTAAATCATTAATGGAAATGAAACAAGCTAAATTTAATGTTCCTGATGGTTTTGTTTTAGATAGTGATACGTATATAGAAGAAATAAAATTTAATAATTTAGATAAAAAAATAAATAAATTATTATTAGGATTAAATAATAGTAATATTAATAAAATAAGTACTAAACTTATTAAATTATTTGATGGATTTGAGTTTTCTAAAAACATTTCATCTGAAGTGCTAAAACTAATAGATAATAAAAAGTTATATGCAGTAAGAAGTAGCGGTACAAAAGAAGACTTAGAGAATTATTCTTTTGCAGGTCAATATAAAACCTTTTTAAACACCGAAAAAGAAGATGTTCTTACTAATATAATTGAATGTTATAAATCAATGTTTTCTCCTATAGTATTAAGTTATATTGTAAATAATAATATAGATAGAACAGATTTATCTATTAGTGTAATAGTAGAAGAAATGATACCAAGTGAATATAGTGGTATATGTTTTACTATTGATCCTATTAGTGGTAATGATAAAACAATGTTAATTGAAGTAGGAGAAGGATTAGGAGAAAATATTGTTAGTGGGAAAAACAAACCAGAACAATATTATTTTAATTGGTTTAATAATGAATATAAGATAGATAAGAATAATAAGTTTTTAGATAAAAAATTAGTAGAAAAGATATCTAAAATATTCTTTGATATTATGTCTTATTATGGATATCCATGTGATATAGAATTTGCTATATATAAAAATGAATTATATATTCTTCAAGCTCGTAAAATAACTAAAATTAAGTATCAAGATTATAACTATATATGGAGTACTGCTGACTTTAAAGATGGAGGAGTAAGTGCTACTGTATGTACTCCTTATATGTGGAGTTTATATGAATATATTTGGGAATATGTATTAAAGAAATTTATAATAGATTCTAAAATATTAAAAGAAAAAGAATTACCTAAGAAATTAGGGGATATGTTTTATGGTAGATGTTATTGGAATCTTTCAGCAGTAAAAAAAGCAATGAGTAAAGTAGTAGGTTATAAAGAAAGAGAATTTGATAGTGAATATGGAATAACTCCAACATATGAAGGAGATGGAGTTACTACAGGAGTTTCTTTCAAAAGTATAAGAGATATTATTAGGATGGCACTAGCTCAAAAAAGAATCGTAAAAGAGCGTGAAGATAATAAAGAAAATTTAAAAGCAGAATTACTAACTAAATATAATAATTATAAAAATATGTATGATACTAAAAGTATTAAGAATATAAAGAAATCATATAAAGAATTAACTCATGATGATTATTTATTTAGTGAATCAACTTATTTCTGGCAAATATTTATAAATACAATTCATCAATCTTTAAATAAAGATAGTCTATTAAAATATATAAGTGAATCAGATTACTTAACATTAATAGGTAATATAGATGATATATCACATTTATTACCATTCTATGAAATGTGGAATGTATCTAGGTTAATTAGAAAAAATAAAGAAACTACTACGTATTGGAAAAATACCTCTGTAGAAAATATAATTAAGGATTATAATAAATCTAAAAAATCAAATAACTTTAAAGATGTAAAAAATATAATAGATAAATATGGATATCATTCAGATAAAGAATTAGATGTAACATATCCATGTTATTATGAAAATATTTCCCCACTGATAACTAATATAAAAGATTTAGTAAAATTAGATAATAGTTATTCACCATTAGAAGATCAAGAAAAGGGTAAAGAAAAATATAATAAAAAATTAGATAGTATTAGTAAGAAGATTAGTTCTGGTAAATATAAAAAATTAGAAAAGAAAATTACTAAGATTAGGGGCATGTTATGGTGGAGAGAAGAGTTTAGAGATTTATCTACTAGATTTTATTATTTAATTAGAATTTATACAATTGAATTAAGTAAAGAATTAGTAAAAGAAAATGTGCTATCTAAGAAAGAAGATATATGGTTCTTAAAAGTAGGAGATGTATGGAATTATTTAGATAAGAAACTTACTAAGAAAGAACTAAATACAATAATAAGAAAGAATAAATTATATTATAATGCATATAGAAATTATATGAGCGAAAATGAAATAGGTAGTATCTTTGCAGATGAAAAAACTAGAATTAAAACTACTATGAGAGGATTAGGAGCTAATAATGGTATAGTTACTGGTACGGCTAGAGTAATAGAGTCATTCGATGAAATAGATAGATTACAAGAAGGAGATATTTTAGTAACTAAATTTACAGATACTGGATGGACTCCAAAATTTGCAATACTTTCTGGTATTGTAACTGAATTTGGTGGTATTTTATGTCATGCAGCAATTGTTTCAAGAGAATATGGAATACCAGCTATAGTAAGTTGTACAGATATAATGAGTAAAATAAAAGATGGAGAAATAATCACAATAAATGGTACTACAGGTGAAATAAGAAAGGGTAAATAATATGATAGGTAAATGGAATAAATCAGTAATATTGAGTTATATAGGATTAGCTATAAGTATATTAGGAATATTCTTGATATATAAAGGTATAAATGTAAAATGTATTCAAATATGTTTAATGATTGCAGGAATATGTGATCTTTTTGATGGAACAGTAGCTCGTAGATGTAAAAGAACAGAAGAAGAAAAAATGTTTGGGGTAGAATTAGATTCTTTAATAGATGTAGTTAACTTCTTAGCTTTTCCAATAATTATTTTATTAAGTTTAGGAATAAATGAATGGTATGCAATTCCAGTATATATTCTATATGTATTATTTGGAGTAGCACGATTAGCTTATTTTAATATAACTACAGAAGATATGAATAAGCCAAGAAAGTATTATGAAGGATTACCTGTAACTTACGCAGCACTTTTATTTCCAATTATTTATTTATTATCATATATACTAAATCAAAATATATTTAATTTTATATATTTAATAAGTATGTTTGTTATTTCAATACTATTTATTATTAAAATTAAAATACCAAAACCAAGATTAATCTCATCACTTCTTCTAATTGTATTAGCTATTATAATTACAGTAGTTTATATAGTATTATAATGACTAAAGTATATAATAGAGAATTAAAAAAAATAGAAGAAGTAAAACATTTTGGAGGAAATACTCTAAAAAAAATATATAGAAGTAAATTATTAACTAGAATGGCTACTAGTAAATTTATTTCTAAAGTATATGGTATTTATAATAATAGTAAATTTAGTAAAAGAAAAATAAATAAATTTATAAAAGAAAATAATATAGATTTATCTTTATATGAAGATAAAAAATATAATAGTTTTAATGATTTCTTTATAAGAAAGTATAAAGAAATAAACTTTTCTAAAGATTTTTCTAGCCCTTGTGATGCTAAATTATTGGTATATAAAATTACTGACAATTTAAGAGTAAAAGTAAAGGATATAGAATACTCTTTAGAAGAGTTATTTAATGATAAATTAACTGAGTTTAAAGATAGTTATATGTTTATATATAGATTATCTTTAGATGATTGTCATCGATACTATTATATTGATGATGGAGAATTAGAAGAGTCTATTAGAATTAAAGGTAGACTTCATACTGTAAGTGATAGTTCTAGTAAATATAAAATATATAAAGAAAATGAAAGAATATATAGTATTTTAAATACTAAGTCTTTTGGAAAAATAGTTTATATGGAAGTAGGAGCACTACTAGTAGGTAAGATAATTAATTATAATAAAAAAGAATTCTCTAGAGGAGAAGAAAAAGGTTATTTCCTACCTGGAGGAAGTACTATTATAATACTAGCTAATAACATAAAAGTAGATAAGGATATTTTAGAATATAGTTCTAAAGGAATAGAAACAGTAGTCAAAATAGGAGAAAAAGTAGGTGAGAAAGATGTTTAAAAGATTATACTTATACTACCATGAAAGATTTCCTTTTTCCACAAGATTATTGTTGGGATTAATAGTATTTAGTGAAATATATTTTATTGTATTACTAAATCAAGGTATAACTAAATTTAATTTTTCATACCAGGAATTAATTGGTGGATATACTGTCTTTGCATTCCTACTTTGGTTAAGAGTAGCAGATGATTTAAAAGACTATGAAACAGACAAAAAACTATTCCCAGATAGACCACTTCAAAGAGGTGTTACTACAAGAAAAGATATTTTTTATTCATGTTTAATAATAGAACTAATTGCTTTAGTATTAAACATGTTATTTATGAATAATAAAATATTCTTTGTAATTTTATATATATATGGATTTTTAATGAGCAAATGGTTCTTTCAAAAATCTAAGATACAACCCTCTTTACCACTAGCACTAGTAACACATAATCCAGTCCAAATGTTTGTTAATTTATATATAATTAGTTTCACTGTCATAAAGTACAAATTAGATTTTATAAATCTAACTACTATTATGACTTTGTTTACTTTGTATTTTCCAGCGCTTATTTGGGAAGTATCTCGTAAGATTAAAGCTCCAAAAGATGAAAATGATTATACTACATATTCCAAATTATTTGGATATAAAAAAGCAACTAAGTTTGTCATGATAGTAACTATTATGGATATTATTACGAATTTTATTTTAGTATGGAACTTATCTAAATTATCAGTATTAGTATTATTTATTTTAGTATCATGGATGATTTCTAAATTTATCCAATTCATGAAAGATCCCACTCGTTATAAAATTGTAGATAAAGTAGAAATATATACTTATCTACAAGAGTCAACTATGTTACTTACAGTAGTTATATATTTATTGGTAGGTAAAATATAATGAAAGCAAATAATTTATTAAAGTTAAAAAGGCATAAATTTAATGTGCCAGAATTTGAAATTATAAAGTGGGAAAATAAAGATAAAGAAATAGATATATCTAAATATAAAGGATTATATGCTATTAGAAGTTCATGTGAATTAGAAGATAATTTAGATAATAGTTTTGCTGGTCAATTTGATACATATTTAAATGTAAAACCGGAAAGTATAAATGAAAAAGTAAAAGAATGCTTTAAATCGATTAATAATAAAAATATAATTGATTATTTAAATAAAAGAAATCTATCTATAGAAGATATAAAGATGGATGTAATAATCCAAGAAATGGTAGATAGTGAATATAGTGGAGTATTATTTACAGCTAACCCACAAGGGCTACTAAATGAAGCAGTAATTACTGTAGGAAAAGGTTTAGGTAATAATATAGTAGAAGATAAAATAGACACTACAACGTATTACTATAATACTACTGATAATATTTATTATTATGAAGGTAAAAAAGATCTTCTAACTAAAGAATTGATAGAAGAACTAATTGATACTAGTAATAAAATTAAAAAATTATTTGGAGAATTATTAGATATAGAATTTGCTATTAAAAATAATGATATTTATATTCTTCAAGCAAGACCTATCACAACATTAAGTACAGATAACTTATTAGTATTAGATAATAGTAATATAGTAGAAAGTTATCCTAATGTAAGTTTACCTTTAACTATATCATTTGTAGAATTTGTCTATACTAATGTCTTTAAAAAAGAAGCATATAGATTAACTAAAAATAAAAAACTAGTAGAAAAATATAATGATAGTTTTAATAATATGGTTGGATCTTCTAATGGTAGAATTTATTATAAAATATCTAATTGGTATACATTAATTAAATTTCTTCCATTAAGTAATAAAATAATACCTATATGGCAAGATATGTTAGGAGTAAAGAATAAATCTTATGATAATACTAAGATAAGAATTCCATTTTTTACTAGAATAAAAACATATTTTATTACTATTCATGAACTTAATAAAGTATCTAAAAATATGAATAAGTTAAATAATAAATTTATTGAAGTAAACAGTTTTTTTAAAAATAATTTTAAAGAGGATTTATCTACTAAAGAAATAATTAATATTTATAGTAAAGTAAAAAACGAAGTATTAGATGGATGGGATATTACTTTAGTAAATGATTTATATTCATTTATTTATACTGGTTTATTAAAGAAAAGATTAAAAAAGAAAAAAACATCTAATGAAAAGATAAATGATTATATTTCAGGTATAAGTAATATAGAAAGTTTAAAACCAATAAAAAGTTTGATAGGTTTAGCTTATAAGAAAGATAAATATTCTAAAGAAGAATATAATAAATTACTTAATGAATATATAGATTTATATGGAGATCGTAATCTAGAAGAATTAAAACTAGAAAGTGAAACATTTAGATCTAATCCTAAACTATTGGAGGATAAAATTAGTGAATATAGAAAAGATCTAAATAAGCTAGAGGAAATATATGATAGTTTAAATAAAGAGAAAAAGAATCCTATTAAATTAGATTTTATAACTAATTTAATTGCTAAGAAAGCAATGATTGGGATAAAAAACAGAGAAATTTCAAGATTAAATAGAAGTAGAATTTATGGTATGGTTAGAAGTATGATGGCCTCTATTGGTAAAAATTTAGTAAAAGAAAAGTTATTGAATAATTATAAAGATATATTTTATTTAAAATTAGAAGAAGTATTTAATTATAATAAATACAATCTAAAAGAATTAGTAACTAGTAGAAAAAATGATTATGAAATGTATTATGAATTACCTAATTACTCAAGATTAATATTTACTGGTAAGGAGTTTGATAAACATCATATGAACATTAACAAAAAAGCAAAAGTTGTTAATAAAAATGTATTAGAAGGAACTCCTACTTCAAATGGAGTAATAGAAGGATACGCTTTAGTAATAGATAATATTAATAATAAATATGATACTAAAGATAAAATATTAATTACTAAAATGACTGATCCAGGATGGGTATTCTTATTAGCTACTGCTAAAGGTGTAATATCAGAAAAAGGTTCAATACTATCTCATACTGCGATTATTTCAAGGGAAATAAAAATACCTAGTATTGTAGGAGTAGAGGATGCTACTACTATAATTAAAACAGGTGATTATATTAAAATGGATGCTAATACAGGTAAAATAGAAATAATAAAGGAGTAATAATATGAAAATAATAAAATTTACTAATGAAGAAAACTATATAAAAGATTTTTTAGAATTACCTAAAAAATTATATTCTAAAAAAAATAATATGGAAGATTCTGATACTATAAGAAAGTTTTTATTAGATAAACATCCATTAAGCAAATATTTTAAATTAAATAAATATTTAATATATAAAGAAGATACTGTAGTAGGAAGATTTATAATTACTGAATATCCTGAAGATAAAGAGATATGTTATATTGGATTCTTTGAATGTATAAAAGATAAAAAAGTAGCTAAAATGATATTTGATGAAGCCAATCGTTTTGCTAAAGATAATAAATATAAAAGAATAATAGGACCGGTAGATGCATCTTTCTGGAATAAATATCGTTTGAAAATAAATTTATTTGATAAAAGACCATATACTGGAGAACCATATAATTTAGATTACTATTATGAAATGTTTAAAGATAATAAATACAAAGTAATAGAGCATTATGTATCTAATATTTTTGAAAGAGTAGATGAAACATATAATGATCCTAAATTTACTGCTCATTTTAATGAATTTACTAGACTGGGATATAAAATAGTAAAACCTAAAAGGAAAGATTTTGATAAATGTATTGAAGAAATATATTATTTAATTATGGATTTATATAGTACATTTCCAGTTTTTAAGAAAATAGAAAAAAAAGACTTTATAAAAATATTCTCTTTATATAAATTGATAATTAATATGAATATGGTAAGAATGGCATATTATAAAGGGAAAGCAGTTGGATTCTGTATAAGTATACCTAACTATTATAATAGAGTTTATCAATTGTCATGGAAAGAGCCACTTCATTTACTACATATCTTATATGAAAGAAGATTTCCTAGAGAATATATCATGCCTTATTTAGGTGCAGATAGAAATCATAAAGGTTTAGGAAAAGCAATAGCGTTTTCTATTGCAGAAGAGTTGAAAAAGAATAATTTACCAAGTATTAATGCTTTAATCAGAGATGGAAATATAAATTTAAAATATGGAGAGGATAAAATTACTAATCAATATGAATATGTACTACTAGAGAGGAATGTTAAATGATTAATCTAAATAAACAAATAAAAACAATTTATAATGATTGGAGAAATGATCCTTATATTTACGAAAAAGATAAATCGGGTAAATATCAATATATTACATATAAAGAATTTATAGAAAAATCTTTAGGAATTGCTAAATATTTATTAGATAATAATTATAAAAATAAGACTATTATGCTTTTAAGTGATAATAGTATTAATCTAATGTTATATGATTTAGCTATTACTTTCTTTGTAGGTAAAAGTACTATTCTTTGTAAGGAATGGAAAAAGAATGATATTGAAGAAGGTATAAAAGAAATAAAAGCAGATTTGTTAATATATTCAGATAAGTATAAAGATTTAGCAAAGGATTTAAATATAAATACTATGTCTATAGAAAATATTGATTATCCATTTACTAAATATTTATTAAATTTAAAAGTAAAAAGAAGTAATGCTATTTCTAAAATAGTGTTTTCTTCGGGTACAACTGGTAAGAGTAAAGGAGTAAAATTAACTTTAAAAAACATTTATTCTGGCCTTAATTCATTACAGAAAAGATGCAACTTAACTCATGATGATTATGCATATATGTTTTTACCAATGCATCATACATATGCATCTATATGCCACTTTATGTATTCGTTAGTAACGGGTCATAGACTATATTTAGCATCTTCAACAAGTAATATTGCAAAAGAATTATTAGAAGCAAATCCTACTATCTTTTGCTGTGTTCCTTTAGTTTTAAATAACCTATATAATAATTATAAAGAAAATATTGATAAAGCATTTGGTACTAACATAAGATGTGTTATTTGTGGAGGAGCACCATTATCAAAAGAAATTAGAAAAGTATTTAAAGATAAAAAGATGTGTTTAATGCAGACTTATGCTATGACTGAAACATCGTCTAGTTTTACTTTGGCTTACCCATTTCATGATGATTTAGAATCAAGTGGTGAAATATATGAAGATATAGATGTTAAGGTAATAGATAAAGACAACAATGGTATTGGAGAAATAATTGTTAAAGGTGATAATGTTTTTCAAGGATATACTAATAAAAGATTAAATAAATTGGTATTTGATGATAAAGGTTATTTTCATACAGGAGATTTAGGTTATATTAAGGATAAAAAACTATACATTAGAGGACGTAAAAAGAAAGTATTAGTGACTAGTAATGGAGAAAATGTTGATGCAGAAACAATTGAAAATAGAATAAAAGAAAAAGATAGTAATATTGTAGAAGTAAAAGCATATATTAAAGATGATAAAATAGCAGTAAATATTTATGTAAGAGATGATATAGATACTAGTATTGTTGATGAATATAATAGAGAAGTTCCCAAATATGAAAAAATATCTTCGTATGCAATTTACAACGATTCAATCGATGCAAGATTAAAACATTAATTTTGTGGTCGAGTTTTATTGTAATACAAGTTGCATCAAAGCAAAAATAATTAATAAAAAAATAAAGACTAGGTAAAACTGGTCTTTTTAATGATATAATAATTATAGGTGATTAAATTGGAATTAATAAAATTAAGTGATAAAGATATAAAAGAATTTAAAAAACTCATGCAAGAATCATTTCAATATGGATATGAATCAATATATGGTAGTGATAAAGAACAGATCTTACCAGATAAGGATATTAATGAAAATTTAAAAGATCCTAATAGTCATGCTTATGAAATGATTGATAATGATGAAATTGTAGGAGGAGTAATTGTCACAATTAATGAAAATAATCATAATCATTTAGATTTCTTATTTGTTAGTGTTGGAGTTCAAAGTAAAGGTATTGGTCAAATGATTTGGAAAGAAATAGAAAAATTATATCCAAATACTAAAGTATGGGAAACATGTACTCCATATTTTGATAAAAGAAATATTCACTTTTATGTTAATAGATTAAAGTTTCATATAGTTGAATATTTTAATGGAAAACATCCAGATCATAATAGACCATTAGATTGTTATGAAGAAGATGATGGCATGTTTAGATTCGAAAAAGTAATGAAATGAAGATAAGATGTTGGGAGATATTATATGAGTAAATATGAACCATTATGGAAATATATTAAAAAAAATAATAAAGATGAGTATAAATTATCGTTTGAAGAAGTTAAAAAAATAACTGGTTTTGAATTTGATCATGCTTTTTTAACTTATAAAAAAG
>CAZYQE010000013.1:0-16829 GCA_964650315.1 uncultured Muribaculaceae bacterium | reverse complement strand
CTGTGACCCCACGCTTATCAAGCGTGTGCTCTAACCAACTGAGCTACAGGTCCATAAACATTAATACTTTATAAGTTTACAATACTTTTAAACTTTTTGCAAGTAAAATTTTACTCGCACTAATAGAATACTATAATTAGTATGTTAAAGTCAAGAAATAATATACTTTTTTAATAAAAACTATTGTAAATTTACTAAATTTATTATAAAATAAATTTGCGTGTTGATTGGACTGTTAGCTCAGTTGGTAGAGCAACTGACTCTTAATCAGTGGGTCTAGGGTTCGAATCCCTAACAGTCCACCATATTATAATTATGAGAGAACTTGAAAAAAAGTTCTTTTTTTGTATGAAAAAAAGATAGTTAAACTATCTTAATTTACCTTTAGAACCTTTCATACCTTTTAATCCACCTCTTGCTGCGAATCCTTGTAAGATATTTGTATCAAAAGAATGAACTTTACTTAATCTCTTCTTATAATCTTTTACTCCTAGATTAATCATATCATCAAGTAATGTTGTAAAGTTAACATCTTTAGCATTCCATAGATAGAAAGCTAAGCTTCCTGGAATAGAGTTAATCTCATTAACATAAACTTTTTTAGCTTTATCATCTATTAAGAAATCTATTCTACAGTTTCCTCCAGATCCTAAAACCTTGAATGCTTCCATAGCTACTTCTTCTACTTTTTCTTGTACAGCTTTATCTAGTTTAGCAGGTAATTTTCTTAAAGCAGATGCCATACCACCTTTTCCAGATTTAACAGGCATTTTTCCACCTTTAAGTTTACCTTTTCCTCCTCCAACATATTTATCTTCATATGTTAAGAATTTATTTCCAGATAACACTTCTTCTATAGCACTAACTTTTTGATGTTCATAATTACCCATAACAGCAATATTTACTTCTTTTAAATTAGATACTACTTCTTCTACTATAATCTTTCTATCATACTGAATAGCTTCATCTATTCCTTCTATTAATTCTTCTTCATTTTTACATACTGATATACCAACACTAGATCCAGTAGTAGCAGGTTTAATAATAACTGGATATTTTAATTTAGATACCTTTTTAATTACAGCATCACTATCTTGTTTATAATCAGTATCATAGAACCATGCATACTTAGTAATTGGAAGCCCTGCTTCTTGCCATATAGCTTTCATATATACTTTATCTTGACCAACTACTGATCCATACACGTCACTTCCAACAAATGGAATACCAATAGATTGTAAATAACCTTGTAATACACCATCTTCTACATTAGTACCGTGTACTATTGGGAATGCAATATCTATATCAGTTACTACACTCTTGGGGAATGATTTCTTTTGTAATACATAACTTCCCTTATTGTAATATAAAACTACATTCTTTCCATATTTTTTAATTAAAGATAAATCTTGATATACTTCTATATCTTTTAACATATCTCCTGCATACCATTCTCTATCTTTAGTAATATAAATTGGTATAACATCATATTTTTCTTGATCCATCTTATTCATAGCTTGTAATGCAGAAATAATACTAACTTCATGTTCTACACTTTCTCCACCAAAAATAACTCCTACTTTAATTTTCATATAATCAACTCCTATTCATTATAAGTATCTGGTAAATCATTTTCAAATAATGCATATACATCTTTCTTATTATTAGTTAATCCTCCAATAAAAGAATATGCATCTCTAACATCATTATATACTACTATTTTATCTTTATCAAAGCCTGCAGACTCTAATCCCTTTTTAATAGGTTTAGTCTTCTCTTCCCCTACTAATACAGCATAATCAGCTACTTCTGCAATTTGCTTACCAAACTCTTCATTATAATAATCTTCTTTATCTCCTAATTCTATCATACCAGGAGTAACTACTACTTTAATACCAGGCATCATACCTAATACTTTACAAGCATTTTTAGCTCCTACTGGATTAGAATTATAAGCATCATCTATTTGATAAAAATTACCAAGTTTCTTTAATTCTAATCTATGTTCTACTGTTCTAACAGTTTTAACTGCTTGTACTAAATCTTCTATAGAAACACCAAATTCTCTACCACAAGCAATACCTGCTAAAATATTATAAACACTATGATCTCCTAATAACTTAGTTTCAAACTTATATTTATTTTTATCACCTTTAAATATAACATCAAAACTAGTACCTTTATTAGAACACTTAATATTAGTAGCTCTAACATCAGCATCCTCATTATCTATACCTATCCAAATAACTTTTACTTTATTTTTTAAATCATAATTAACTTGTTTTTCATCATCCATATTTAAAACTGCAAAACCATCACTAGGAAGTGATTCTATAAGTTCAAATTTACCTTTAACTATATTTTCTTCACTACCAAATGATTCTAAATGAGCAGTACCTATTCTAGTTAAAATACCATATCTAGGATGAACAAAATCACATAACTCTTTTATTTCTCCTCTTTTATAAGCACCCATTTCTGCAATAAATACATCATTAAATTTATCTAAATGATTATTTATAGTTATCATTAATCCATATGGAGTATTTAAATTTCTTGGAGTTGGTAATGTATTATACTTAATATTTAATATATCACTTAATATATTCTTACTACTTGTCTTACCATAACTACCAGTAATACCTATTACTTTTAAATTATTCATATTTTTTAATTTTACTTTAGCATGTGTTAAGTAATAATAGTATACACATTTTTCTCCTGGAGTATTTATTACTTTAGCAATCCATACAATAATAGGATTTAAATAAACCATTAAAGTTAATGTAAATAATAAAATACTTTTATCTATATTCACAGTATATAATAATACAACTGGTATTATATATAAAATAAATGTAGTTACAATTAATCTTTTAACTCTAGCTGTTATTACTAATGGTTTTTTATTTTGATAAGATTTTAATCTCTTTCTCCATAATAATCCTAAAATTAAATATATAATTCCTATAACTATTATTATAGTAGAACTAATATCTTTATTTAATTTAAATAGTAATAGTATTCCTAATATTAAAGCTATTAAATCTAAATCAAATAATTCTTTTAAGTTTTTAAAATACCATTTAAAATATCTATTATTTTCGTTATATAAGTTTTGTTGTAACATATGTAGATACCTTTTACTTTTAAATATTAAACAGAATAATATTGATACTAATAAAAATATATAAATGTAATTCATTATTTACCTCCTTTAAAGAACTCTTCTAATATTAAAGATACTCTATCTATATTTTCTATATATGCATAATGCGTTCCAGGAAGTATTATTAATGCTGCATCAATCATTATTTTTTCTAATTCTTTAGCATCACTTACAGGAGCTTCTTCATCATATTCTCCCCATATAAGTAATGTTGGTTCTTCTATTTTTCTAGCATAACTAGATAAGTCTTCATTAACTACATTTACTAAAGTTTGTCTCATTATTGGACTAGCTGCTTTATAGTCACGTGAACCAATAAATTTCTTCATAAATTCACCAATACTATTCATACCTGGTAAAGTCTTCATTTTCTTTAAGAATTTAACCCATAATGATAAATCTTCTTCTATTCTAATACAAGGACTTCCAAATAATACTAATTTTTGTATTGGATTATTTGCAGAAAATCTAATTCCTACTCTTCCACCAAAAGAATGTCCAATAACTATTGGTTTTTTTACTTTGACTTTTTTAACAAATTCTTCTAATACTAAATAATAATCATCGATTGTATATGGAACACTAGGTTCATCACTTTCCCCAAAGCCAGGAAAATCTAATATAGTGATTCTATATTTATCAGAAAATCTATCTCCAATAAACTTCATCATCTCTATATTTTGTCCCCAACCATGTAAAAGTAAAATATCTTTTTTACCTTCTCCATATTGCACATAATTAATATTTAAACCTTTGATTTTTATTTTCATGAATATCACTCCATATCAAGTATATTATACCATAATTTTTATAGTTTAGTTTTACATATAAATAAATATTTACATAAATATACAAAAATAGTCTACAATGTAGACTATTTATCTTCATGAATTTTATCTATTATTTCATCTATATGCTCTCCATAAGCAATAGATTCATCATAAACAAACTTTAATTCTGGAGTATGACGAATCTCAATTCTTTCTGATAATTTACCTCTAATAAAATGATTTGCTTTATTAAGTTCATCTTTTATTTCTTTTTTATTAGATTCATCTAATACTGTAAAATATACTTTTGCATAACTATAATCACTAGTAGTATCTACCCCAGTAATAGTTACAAATTTTAATTTCTCATCTTTTACTTCAGTCATTAAAATCATACTAATTTCTTGTTGTAATATATGATTTAATCTTTCTACTTTGATACTTGACATAATATCAACTCCTAATATTATCTTTTAATTTCTACTAACTCATATATTTCAATAACATCGCCTTCTTTATAATCTTGGCAATTTTCTAAAGTAATTCCACAATCCATTCCTTTTTTAACTTCTTTAACTTGATCTTTTTCATGTTGTAATGTATTTATAGATCCATTATATACAACTACTCCATCTCTAATAATACGAGCTTTTTCATTATTTTTAACAGTACCATCAGTAACATGACATCCGGCAATTAAACCAACTTTAGAGAATTTAAATAATTGTCTAATTTCAAGTTGTCCAGTAACTTTTTCTTCATATTCTGGATCAAGCATACCTTTCATAGCAGCTTCCATATCTTCTACTACTTTATATATGATGTCATAAGTTCTAATTTCTATACCAAATCTTTTTGCATTATCTAAAGCTTTATTATTAGCTCTTACATTAAATCCAATAATGATAGCTCCACTAGCGCTAGCTAGAACTACATCACTTTCTGTAATAGCTCCAACAGCTCCACGAATAACATCTATTTTTACACCTTCAATATCTATTTTTTCTAAAGAAGACTTAACTGCTTCTAAACTACCATGAACATCAGCTTTTAATACAACTTTAATCTTTTTAACACCTTCTTGAATTCTTCCAAATAATTCATCTAAGCTCATTCCACTAAAGTTTTTATCAGCTTCTTTAGCACGAAGTTTTCTCTCTTCAGCAATACTCTTAGCCTGTTTTTCAGATTCAAAAGCCATAAATTTATCTCCAGCATCAGGTACTTCACTTATACCTGTAATTTCTACTGGTGTTGATGGAGGTGCTTCTACTATATTTTGACCTAAATCATTCTTTAAAGTACGAACCTTACCTGCACAAGTTCCAACAACTATTGGATCTCCTAAACGAAGTGTTCCATTTTCTATTAATAGAGTTGCAATTGAACCAACCTTATTATCTTTTTTAGCTTCTACAACTGTACCAGTTGCATATCTATTTGGATTAGCTTTATATTCTTGCATTTCTGAAACTAATAAAATATTTTCTAATAATTCATTAATTCCTTCACCAGTTTTAGCAGATAATTTATTAACTATAATATCTCCACCCCATTCTTCTGGAGTAAGACCATTTTCTGCTAAACCAGATAAAGTTTTATCTATATCAGCATCAGGTTTATCTATTTTATTAATAGCAACTATTATAGGTACACCTGCAGCTTTTGCATGATCAATTGCTTCTTTAGTTTGTGGCATAATACCATCATCAGCAGCAACTATAATAATAACTATATCTGTAATAGATGCACCACGTGCTCTCATTTCAGTAAATGCAGCATGTCCTGGAGTATCTATAAATGTAATTAATTTATCATTACATTTAACTGAATAAGCTCCAATAGCTTGAGTAATTCCTCCTGCTTCACCTTCAACAACATTAGTCTTTCTAATAGCATCTAATAATGTAGTTTTACCATGATCAACATGTCCCATTATTGTTACTACTGGAGGACGTTCAACTAAATCTTCTTCTTTATCTTTTATTTCAAAATTCTCAAAATTAGAAATATCTGCAGTTTCTTCTTTCTTTAACTTCTTATCATAATCACTAACTACTACTTCAGCAGTTTCAAAATCAACTGCTTGGTTAACTGCAGCCATTACACCTAATCCCATTAATTTCTTAACTAAATCAACTGCTTTTACACCAAGTACTTCTGCTAAATCAGATACAGTCATACCTTCTTTATAAAGAATAGTATCATCATCTTTAACAGCTTCATTAGATTGTAATTTTTCTTTATTCTTATAAGCTTTTTTTCTTTCTTTTAAGAAATCTTTTTTATTTTCGGTCTTCTTAACTGCTTTCTTTTTAACTTTTTCAAAATTACTAGAATTATCTAAATCAAACTTAGTATCCATAGCTAATTCTTCTGCTTTATCATAAGCTTCTTCTTCAGCTAATTGTTCTTCATATTCTTCGCTATTTTCTATTTCTACTTCTTCTTCATCACTTTGTACTTCATTATCTAAAGTAACTATATCTACATCTTCTAACATACTATCTTTATCATCATATTTAATATCTAACTTATCACATAAAGCCATAATTTCTTCTACAGTTTTATTAACATCTAAAGCATATTCTTCTACACTCATCATATTATCACCTCCACTATTTTTCTATTGTTTTTTTAATTTCTTCATATAAACTTTCATCAATAGAACATTCTAATCTATTTTCTAAAATATTAGAATTTTTTATTTTATCTAAAACACTAATATCTTTTTTAATATATGCTCCTCTACCATTAATCTTTCCAGTTTCATCAACTACTACTTCTCCTTCTGGAGTCCTAACTATTCTAAGTAGTTCTTTTTTAGGTAATTTTTCTCTTGTAATAACACAAGTTCTTAAAGGTATCTTTCTATTCTTCATATTATCACCTCTAATTATCTAAAATTAATTCCTGCTTCTCTAGCTTGTTCTGTTGTTTTAATATCTATTCTATAGTGAGTTAATCTACTAGCAAGTCTAGCATTTTGTCCTTTTTTACCAATAGCTAGTGAAAAATTATCTCCATCAGCAATAACCATTGCTTCTTGTTTCTTAGGATCAGTAATTGCTACTGTTAAATCTTTAGCTGGAGATAAAGCATTTTCTATAAATGCTGCTGGATCACTATCATATCTAACAACATCTAATTTTTCTCCATGTAATTCTTCTATAATACGTGCAATTCTAGAACCTTTTTCTCCAATACAAGCTCCAATAGGATCTATATTTCCTCTTTCTGTATAAACAGCTACCTTACTTCTATTACCAGCATCTCTAGCAACACTATAAATCATAACCGTTCCATCAGTAAGTTCTGGAATTTCTAATTCAAATAATCTTTTAACAAATCCATAATGTGTTCTAGAAAGTAAAACTAATAAGTTTTTACCATTATTATCTACTTTAGAAACATATACTTTTATTTGAGAACCCATTTCAATCTTTTCTCCAGGTATACAATCTTTCTTAGGAAGTATTCCATTAGTTCTACCTAAATCAATAAAATAGTTATCAGTATCTTCTAACGCTACTGTTCCAACTAATAATTCATCTTGTTTATCACCGAAATCTTCCATAATACTATTTCTTTCAGCTTCTCTTATCTTTTGAATTACTACTTGTTTTGCAGTAGATGCTGCAACTCTACCAAAATCTTTTGGAGTAACTTCTTTATCAATTGTATCTCCAACTTCTAATTTTTTATCAATCTTCTTCGCATCACTTAATTTAATCTCAACATCAGGATTAAAGAAACTAACTTTTTCTTCTTCTGCTTCTTCTTTTTCTTCTCCTTCAGTTTCTTCTGTTATTTCTTCTTCATCTTCTTCACTATAGTTTTCAAATAAATAATCTTCATATTCTTCTTTAGTCATTTTATCATCTGGTACTACTGTTAAATATGAAAATACTTTAATATCTCCAGTATCTCTATCAAATACTACTTTTACATTAGTCTTAGAATTAAAATTCTTCTTATATGCAGAAGTTAAAGCTAACTCCATTGCATCATAAACTACATCTTTATCAATACTTTTTTCTTCTACAATATTATCTAATGCTTTTAAAAATTCTTTACCGTTCATACTACTCACCTTTCTCCTTTGAATAAATATCTACTTCATAAATATTATCAGTAATTAAATTACTACTATCTAATTTCTTATTTATAATTCTAGATGCTTCAGTTACTTTATTTAAATCAATAACTTCATTACTATCTAAAACTATATTTAATACATCTTTATTCTCTACAGTCTCTATAAATGCATCATCTATAAATACTCCTAAAGCTTTAATATCTTCACTAACTAGTTTCTCTATACTACTCTTCACAATATACCTCCTATAGACATAATAAAGAGTGGTCTTTTAATCCCACTCCTTTCTTGCATATATTATAACACAATTTTTATAAAATACAAACAATAACTTTAATTTTAAATAAAAATATGTTAATCTTTAAATGGTGATACTATGAGTAAGATTAAAGACTATATTAATTTTAAAAACTTAGTTATCTTATTACTTATATTTATATTATTTTATTTTAGTTCATTATTTAGATTAATACCTATATCATTATTTAAAATAGATCCAAATAATGCTAATAACAAAGTATTATTAACACTATTTTCTGACTTATGCTTATTATTAATATTAATACTAATATATAGAAAAGAATTAATAAAAGAATTTAAAATATTTAAAAATAATGCAATTAAAGTAATTGATATAAGTACTAAATGTTGGATAATAGGATTATTCTTTATGTTTGCTACTAACATATTAATTAATATTGTATTTAAAGCTGGAGGAGCTAATAATGAAAAATTAGTACAACAAATGATTAGTTCATCTCCCATTATAATGTTAATTACTGCTGGTATTATTGCTCCTATGATTGAAGAATTAATCTTTAGAAAATCTTTTAGAAATGCTTTTCCAAATAAATATCTATTTATAATAATATCTTCATTAGTATTTGGATTATTACATGTTATAAGTAGTTCTAACTTAGTAGGACTTCTATATATAATTCCATATACTTCCCTAGGATTAGCATTTGCTATAGCATATTATAAAACTGATACTATATTCTCATCATTATTTATACATATACTACATAATTTTATTTTAATACTTTTAGCAATCATATAAAAAAGAGGTTTATTCACCTCTTTTAATATGCATATCTATAAATGCTAATAACATAACTAACATAGCTTGGAATAATAATGTAGTAAAATATATTACCCAATAATTATCTATTGCGATAGTACTTATATAGAATAATGAATAGAATAAGTAATTAACTACTAAAGCAAATAAATATGTTAAGAATATTAATATATAATTTGGTTTAGTATTATCAAGTAAGAATTCATAAATAGTTAAGTTTATCAGTTGACTTATAAAATAACCACAGAAATCTCCTGCTACATTATATAATTCAAATCCTTTACCTGTACATAGATTCATAAATAATACAAATATAACCATTGTCATAGCTGATATCGAAATAGCCATAATTGATTTTTTATAACCTTTTTTCTTAGTAATATAATTAGTTAAGAAATATATCACTGGTAATAAAAACAATGAATAACTTAAACTAAAATCATCTACTAAAAATGTATAATTCTTTAAAGATTGTTGTAATATTACTACTGCTGAAAGTAATAATATATAAATCCAACTATCTTCATAAACTTGTGTTTTTTTATTTTTACTAGTTTTAGCGCTCTTCTTTTTTCCCATATTATCCTACCCTTCTTATTATAAAAACATTTTAACATATATTTATAAATAATAAAAGACTCTTTTTTACAAAAATATACAATTAATTAATAAAAATATTACTAATAATATAAGTTTAGTGATATAATATATTAAGTATTGAGGTGATATTATGAAAAAATACAAAATATTTTATATTATAGTTTTCCTAATATCTTTAATTTTAGCTATTTCTAAAGGTTTTGATTTTAGTATTTTAGTTACTTCATATAGCGATAAAAATATAGATGGAAATCAAGGTACTTTATATATACTATTAATAAATATTATAATTGTATTATCTATTTGGATAGTATCTCTAATAGTAACATTAAAGAAAAAGAATAAAATTAATCATAAATGGTTATTATTTATATGTTTAATACTATTAACACTATTTATACCTGTTAGTATTAATTCGTATTATGCTAAAGTTGCAGGTATATTAAATAAAGATTATATTGGTCTATTAGATTTTTTAACACTATTACTAAAACATTTATAATAAAAACAACCATATGGTTGTTTTTTTATTACTCTTCTTCTGTATTATTAATTACTTTATTTAAAACTTCTTCATCATCTATTAATTTATAAGCTTTATTATTAAGTCTAACTGTATGATATTTAGAAAGATTACATACTGTAGTAATAATATCATTATCATATTCTATATCATGATGTAATAATGGCTTACATGTAAATTTTTTATTATTAGTATTATACTTTCCATTAAATTGAATTACAGTAGAATAATATTCCCCTCTTATAGTATAACTAGTTATACCAGTTCTATAATTATACTCACCAATGTAATATAAGTCAACATCTTCATCATATACACCTATTTCTTCAGATAAGTGATATGTACCTAAACCAAAATATAAATAATCATATTCTGCTTGTATATTATTTTTAACCCTATTATCATATTCTTTTTTAGTTAATTTAGATATTTTTTTATAATAAGTAGCTTCATCATACTCTACAAATCCTTTTTCAGATAAATAATCTGTTATATCAAATCTATTTAATATAAAAAGTAGAATAACTATTATTAAAACACCTAATATTAATAATATTTTTTTATGTTTATATATAAATTCCATATAATCACCTACTTATTCATTGCTTTCCACTTATTATATGCGGCTTTTGTATAACCAAAAGGATCAGAATTAGAAGCTGGAAAATAATAGAAGGTATATTTAGAACCGTAAACATTTGTAATCTTCGTTTTATCCTGATGATAATGTCTTCTGTTAGTTATATAAGATCTACTATGACCACCTGTTATTGTACATATATCTCCTTTATTACTATTCTGCTTACAAGGTTTTGAATTACAGAACCAACAATCATGTTCATCTACATAAACTGGTATTTCTCTATTACCTTTTTCTATTATAGATTCAACAACATTAATAGCTTTTTTATTATTTGATGGCGTAACACTTCTGTGACCAAACCAACCAGAATGCTTTACATAATCAACAATAGATGAATAATTTTTACCAAATAATTCATATCTATTAACTATTAAATGTGCTTCACCTTTCATTCCTGCTATTGAACCTTGTTCTCTCATACAAATAGCAGCTAAGTATTTAGCATCTTTCTTACTAAGTTTATGCTTTTTACCATTCTTAACAGTTTTTTTCTTTTTCTTTTTAGATTTTGATTTTTGTTTAATCTTTTTTACAGATTTTTTACTAACAGTTGTATTAGAAACACTTGTATCAGTTTGAAGTTTACCTTTATTCTCTTTTTTACCTGGATCTTTATAAGTATTATCCTGTATTTTATAGTATCTTTCTGATTCTTCCCAACAAGTTCCTAAATCAACTGCAGGTGCAATACCACTATTTTCTAATATTATCATGACTAAATTAAATATAAATGGTAGAAAGAATAATAATACTGTCGCAATTATAGAATTCATGATTTTTTTATTAATTTTTCCATTACTAGAATTATCAGGATTAACAGTTCCCCTTGTAAAGTTGATATATAAAGATAGAATTAATACAATAGGACCAGCTATTTGTATAATAAGTAATGCTTCTCTTATTATATGTAAAAAATTTATAAGAGCTATATTACTACAAATTGTTACTATCATAATACCAACACCTCTACTATAAACATTATAACATACATATTAAGTTTTTATACAAAATAAAAAAGCTTTAATAAGCTAATATCTTCTTGGAGCGGATGAGGGAAATCGAATCCCCGTCACAACCTTGGCAAGGTCGTATTCTAACCACTAAACTACATCCGCAAAAAAAATGGAGGGGCCTACCGGATTTGAACCGGTGATCAGGGTGTTGCAGACCCACGCCTTACCACTTGGCTAAAGCCCCATCTCGTAATAAAGTATACCAAATATATAAAAAAATTTCAATATAATTATATGATAAAAAAAAGAAGTTATTACTTCTTTATAAAATCATAAATATTTTTACTATTATATCTAAATTCATTATTTAAAATAACTTCTTTTAAACCATAAGTACAATCATATGAATATACTAAATTATCTGATATAAAAGACATTGAATTATTATATAATTTCCATTCCTTCATATCAATTACTTTAAATAATAAAACCGGATTATTATAATTATTATTAATTATTTGATATACTCTACCATCTTTAGTTCTAAAATAATAGATAGATTTATACTTCTTAATAATTACATCTCCATATAATTTAGATATCTTTTTATTTTTAACATTATAATCAAATATATTATCTTTATTTCTTCTAACTATATTTTTCTTATCATTACTATAATTAATAAATCCACTATGTCTATTTCCAACTTTTTTAATACTCTTAGTCTTTGGATCTATACTATATTGTATCTTACTATCATTATCTGTTAAATAAAGTAAATTATTATATACACCATTTATATAAGTATTAATAGACAACTTATATTTAAGTTTAATAACAAAGTCTTTATCTTTAATTAAATCATATACAAATAATTCTCTATATTCAATATTATCACTAGATAAATCAGTATTAATAATTACATAATAATTACCAACTAAACTAGATAAATTATTATCATATTTATCTTTCTTTAAAAACTTCTTTTTTAATATATTTTTATTATCTATTACATATATACCTTTATAAGACCATACTACATATTTATAATTATTTAAATTATTTTGATATATAGAAATATAATCTTTATTAACTTTTTTATTACTACTTTTTAAAATATCTAATTTATAATTATCTTTTTTAACTTCTTTTAATACTTTATTAAAACTTTTATTTCTTATTTCTTTTAAATAAGAAGAACTAACTTGCTTATTATCTAATAAACAATATATATCAGAAACACTATTATTTTTATAAACAGGTAAAATACATTTTAAATTATTATATTTATAACTATTAATTTTATTAATTATTCTTTTTTTATTATTACTATTTTTATATATAAAAGAAAAAGTATCTTTCTTATTCTTAATAGTAAAATAATAATTATGTTCTTTATCTATTTTTTTATAATTTTCAGTTATTAAATATTTTCCATTATTATATTTTATAGAATGCTCTTTCTTAAATAAAGAAAACATATACACTATAACAATTATTATAATTATTAATATAAATAATTTTATAATATTCTTCATACTATCACCAATTAAATTATATCAAATAAAAAAGATTAGATAAAGTCTAATCTTCTTCCTTTGGTGACGCAACATATTTTTTCTTTTCTTCCATCATATATGAAGAAATTGCAGTCTCTATTTCTCTTAAAGCATCTTTAGATATATTAGATAGAGTAACTAATTCCTTAATGGTATCTATATATATTTTACCCCAAATAATACCACTAGAAACTTTTAAATCATTAAACATATCAGGTGTTATAGCATCTAAGAAATATCCAAAGACTACCCTTTTTCTTCCTACTAATAATCTCTTATTAGTAAGAACTACTACAGCAGATGTTATAAAATTAAGTGGATTATCATTCTTTTGTGCAATAAACGCATATAATACTTTTTCATCAGGGTTTAAATGTCTTTCCACTATACTTGAATTTTTCTTTAATCTCCACCCTATTGTAAATGGATACTTATATTTAAATTTTAATACACGTTCATAAACAGTGTCCTCCACATAATCACCTACTTTTTAATAAAATTATATTTCTTAAAAAATTCCTTATAACCACTCATATCATTTAAACCAGATACTTTATCAACTATCTTATTATTAGATACAACTACTAATAAAGGAGTTCCAAAACCATCAAATTCACTATTAATATTTTTTAAAGTAGTAAAATCATCTTCACTCATATTATCAGTATTAACATGATAAATATCAAATTTATATTTATACATTATATTTTGTAATATAGGCTCTGCAATTTGACAATAACCACAAGTTGGTCTAGAAAATAATACTATTTTATTATCACTACCATTATAAAATTCTTGAAATTTATTAATATCAATATCAATAAAATCTTTCTTTTCAGAATCTTTTATACTTTGACTTTCTTGTTGAGCACGAGATACTATATCATTTGCATCATAAGTTGAAGAATTACTATCTGAATTATTATTACTAGAAGCTACAAAAGCTACAACTAATACAACTATAACAGTCAATCCAACAAGTAAACCTAACAATATTTTATTATTTTTCATACATACCTCCACTACTATCATTATAGCATAACAATACTATTTTTTATAGTTATAAATTAATTTTTATCCTTTTCCAAAAACTCTTCATAAGAAATATATTTATCAATAATTTTACCATCATCTAATATCTTGATTACTCTATTACATAAAGTATCATTTAATTCATAATCACGAGTAGTAAATATAACTTCTCCTTTAAATCTTAAAAGACCTTTATTTAAAGAAGTAATACTTTCTAGATCTAAATGGTTAGTAGGTTCATCTAATATTAGGAAATTAGGTTCTTCTAACATAATCTTAGATAACATACATCTAGCTTTTTCCCCTCCTGATAAAACATTTACTTTTTTAAATACATCTTCTCCAGAAAATAACATTCTTCCTAAAAAACCTCTAAGTACAGTTTCATCATCTATATCAAAATACTGTTCTATCCATTCTAAAATATTTTTATTACTATCAAAATATTCACTATTATCTTGAGGTAAATATCCATACTTAATAGTAGTACCCCACTCTATAGTACCGTTATCATATTTTTCACTACCACTTAAAATATTAAACAAAGTAGTTTTAACCATATCATCATCAGCAATTACACATATTCTATCACCTTTTTTAACAGTAAAAGATACATTGTCTAATATTTTTTTACCATCAACTTCTTTAGTTAAATTTTCTACTGTTAATATTTCTTTTCCATGATCTTCCATTTTAAAGTCAATAAATGGATATTTTCTAGATGAAGGAACAATCTCATCTAATACTATTTTATCTAACATTTTCTTTCTGGAAGTTGCCTGTCTACTTTTAGAAGCATTCGCACTAAATCTATCTATGAATGCTTGTAGTTCTTTCATCTTAGCTTCTTTCTTTTTATTAGAATCTCTCATTTGTTTTTGTAATAATTCACTAGATTCATACCAGAAATCATAATTACCTACATAAAGTTTTATTTTTCCATAATCAATATCTGCAATATGAGTACATACTTTATTTAAAAAATGTCTATCATGTGAAACTATAATTACCGTATTATCAAAATCTATTAAAAATTCTTCTAACCATTTAATTGCATCTATATCTAAACTGTTTGTAGGTTCATCTAATAATAATATATCAGGATTACCAAATAAAGCTTGTGCAAGTAAAACTTTAACTCTTAATTTTACTGGTATTTCTTTCATTTTTTGATAATGCATAGAAGTATCTATTCCTAAATTATTAAGAAGGGTTGCAGCATCAGACTCTGCATTCCAACCATCAAGTTCTAAAAACTCTGCTTCTAAGTTAGCAAGTCTCATTCCTTCTTCTTCAGTAAACTCACTTTGAGAATATAATTTATCTTTCTCACTCATAATAGAATATAATTTGTCATTACCTCTAATTACAACATTAATTAAAGTTTCTTCTTCATACTCATAATGATCTTGTCTTAAAAAAGATAATCTTTGATCTTTAGATATAGTAACTTCTCCAGTAGTAGTATCAATCTCACCAGATAATAGTTTTAAAAAAGTAGATTTACCACTACCATTAGCACCTATTAATCCATAACAATTACCCTCAGTAAACTTTATATTAACATCTTCAAATAATGTTCTTTTTCCAAATTTTAAACTAACATTACTAACTTGTATCATTTTATCACCCTTTAAATAATATAAAATTCCTCTAAAAGATTCATATCATCTTTTACTAATTCCAAATAATTAGGATATTTATCATTCAATTTATTATATTTATCCACAAACTCATCATAATCAAAAGTAAATAAGTCTAAATAATCATCTAATAATTCTTTAATATAATCACAATTTTTACTCTTTAAAAACTCAATTATTTTATTCATATTATCTTTATCTATATTTTTAATTACATCAGATTCATATTTATCAAAATCCATTATAAAGACCTACCACCCTTCTTTTCTAAATTATCTATATCAATACCAAATTTCTTCTTTAATTGTCCTTTTTCACAACTAAGAACAGAATTAAGTTTATATTTACCTTCTTCTGTAGTCTCTAATAATGGCAGATCATTTTCCACTAAATAATTTATTAAATTCTCTAAGTTAGACATTTTATGCCTTAAACATCTATTAGTTATATATTCATCAATATCATATTTCTTAAACAATTCAATACCTTTTTCTATTTTAGATATAGAAATTGAAAAGATAGATGGTACTAATAAATGTTGATATTTTTGTTCTTTCCAATAAGGCATATTTATTATTTTATTAATATTTTCATAATTACTTTTCCATATATTTGATGTTAATAATCCACTAAATTTTGGATCTTCCCATTCTGGCATATTTATTATTTTATTAATATTTTCATAATTACTTTTCCATATATTTGATGTTAATAATCCACTAAATTTTGGATCTTTCCATTCTGGCATCTTTAATAT
>CAZYQE010000012.1:0-16946 GCA_964650315.1 uncultured Muribaculaceae bacterium | reverse complement strand
TTTGCTGTTAATAATCCACTAAATTTTGGATCTTTCCATTCTGGCATCTTTAATACTTTAACTACGTAATCATAACTTCTATTTATTATAAAATCACAATATAAATCAATCCTATTGATAGATTTTAATAATTCAATTACTTTCTTATGTTCCTCATTATTCATATTATCACCCTCTTAATTATAACATATTATTTATTACTTTTATATTCATTTATAATCCATTCCATAATTAGACTAACTATATAGTTTATTTCATTATCACTAAGCTCTTTATTTTTAGGAATATTATACCATTTTTCTAAACATCCTCTACAGCAACACCCACAAGCGTGCTGGGCAATAAATACGGGATGATTTTTAGTAGGAGTTTGCCTGCCATCATTTTTAGGTGTTACTTTTAAATTCTTATTTACAAAGTCATAAGCATGAATCTTTATTCTTTCTAAACCAACTTCATCAATATACTTAATCATATATTTACACAAATGAAAACTACTTCTAAATTTAGATTTAGATAAACTATTTAATTTATTATTTATAATTTCTTTTCTTTTATCCATAAATATATTATACAATAATAGTATTATTTTTTAAATATTTCATATGTTATAATAGTTATAGGTGATTCTTATGAATATAAAAGATAAAATATTTGCCCATAGAGGAATACATAATAATAAAACAGTACCAGAAAACTCTATTAAAGCATTTGAAAAAGCATTAAAGAAAAACATTCCAATAGAATTAGATGTTCATATATTAAAAGATAATACTTTAGTAGTATTTCATGATGATAATCTAAAAAGAATGACTCATATAAATAAACCTATAAGAAAATATACTTATCCTGAATTAGAAAAAATAACTCTACTAGATACTAATTATAAAATACCTACTCTTAAAGAAGTATTAAATCTAGTAAATGGTAAAGTATTATTATTAATTGAATTAAAAAATGATTATAGAACTAATATTATGTGTAAAGAAGTATGTAAATTATTAGATAATTATAAAGGAGAATTTATTATTCAGTCATTTTATCCTAATATAATAAGATGGTTTAAAAAACATAAACCAGAATATATTAGAGGATTATTAATTACTAATAATTATAAAAGCCATTTCTTAAGAAGATTTGTTAAGAGTGACTTTATAATAAATTATTGCTCTCCTAACTTTTTATCAGTAACTAAAAAATTACTTTCTAATAAACAAATTAAAAAACAAAAAAGTAAAGATATTCCTATCTTTACTTGGACAATTAACAATAAAAATGAACTAAATAAATTAAAAGATAAAGCTGATACATTTATCTGTAATAATTTATAGTTTATTTTTTTTTGCTCTTTTTATCAGATTTTACTCTTAATATTGAACTAAATATTTCAAGTAAATCCTCATACTCACATAAAGCATCTGCTTTTATTACTGCTTCTAAATACTTTTCTCTATTTATTTTAGAATAATCTAAATAATATGCTTTTAGATTATTTTTTTCACATACATAATCCATAAATTGTCTTAAGTATTCTCTCTCACATCTACCATTACCTTCTCTAAATGGATGAATAATATCTAAATCTGAATATAATTTAGTAAAAAATACTAATAATTCATCTTTATCATTTATATTATTAGCTTTATGATAAGCATCTTTTAATGTATTATCTAAATATTCATATATAACTTGTGGAATACAAAATGGAATAGTTTTTTGGATGTTTTCATTCCTTATTTTCCCTGCAAAATCATAAATATCTTCAAATAAATACTTATGTATAGATAAATAATGATTTATATCAAATGTTTGCTTTCCAGGATCTAAATATAATTTAGCTAATTTATAACTAGTACTCATACGTTCTACTTTCTCTAAATCCTCATTATTAGTAATACCTAGTTTATTTTTTAATACACCATTTTCTTCATACTTTGATTTATAATTCAAGAGATCTTTATCTAGTCTTGACATCTTTATCAACTTCTTCTCTATTTTTTTCTTCTTCTTTTATTTTCTGTATTAGTGAATATAAAAAACTCTCATCACTCTTATTATTTTTAATATATTCTACTATTTCCATAAACTCATCTTTCTTTAGAGGATTTTCTTCTATTTTATTACTACTATCAGCAGATTTAACTGCTTCCTTTATTTTTTTATTCATAAAATACCTCCATTCTTATAAATATATTTTATCATAAAACAAAAAAAAGAAAAAGATTTAACTCTTTTTCATTTTGTTTGTAACTTCATCAGGTACTACTTCTACTGTAATTGGTTTATCATCTTTACTAAACTTCCTATCTTTAGCTTTAGCTTCTTCTTCTTGCATTAATACATTATAAGCAACTTTTCCTATTAATGTTTTAGGAAGTTCTTCTCTAAATTCATATTCATATGGCCATGAATAAATAGCTAAATTCTTTTCACAATGTTTCTTTATAGACTCTAATACTTCATCACTTGCTTTAGAAGGATCTTTTAATACTATAAATGCTTTCGCAACTTCTATTTTATATGGATGAGGTATTCCAATAACACAACTCATTGATACATCTGGATGTCCATCTATAACATTTTCTATGTATTGTGGATAAACACAATAACCAGATGAAACTATCATTCTTTTGATTCTTTGTTTATAGTAGATAAAACCATCTTTATCCATATGAGCTCTATCCCCTGTATGTAACCATACATGACCATCTTTATGTTTTCTTAAAGTTTGTTTAGTTTCTTTTTTACTTCTATAATATCCTTTCATAACAGTAGGACCACTAACTACTAATTCTCCATCTTCTCCATATGGAAGTTCTTTTTCTGTTGAAGGATCAATTATTTTATATAATGTATCTGGTAAAGGTACTCCAATAGAACCTTCTCTATAATGGTTTACCGGTGTTAAACAAGAAACAGAACTACACTCAGTCAAACCATAACCTTCTCTTAATTCTACATTCGCACCATGTTTTTTAAAGAATTTATCTATTTTTTTCTTTAATTCTATAGACAAACTATCCCCACCAGAAATAGCGCATTTAATATATGACATATTATGAGGAATAATACTTTTATTCTTTAATAATGCTTCATATAAAGTAGGAACACCTATTATGACATTAGGCTCATATTTCCTTAATAATTTATCAAACGTTTTAGCACTAAATTGTGGTACTAAAATAGAAGTTCCCCCAAGATATTGAGCAGTATGAACACAAACAGCAAGTCCAAAACCATGGAATATTGGCATAATAGCTAACACTGTATCCTTTTCTTTTAAACAAGCACACATTTCAAAAGCTTGCATCGCAAGAGCATTTAAATTTAAATTAGTAAGTTCTACACCTTTAGGTTCACCAGTAGTTCCACCAGAATAAAGTATAGCTGCAACTTCTTTACCTTTAAAATCATCTTCTATTTCTTTAGTATATGATCTACCTAACTTAATAAAATCATTCCATTTTAATATTTTATCTTTATTTTTACCTACATACTTATTAATAACACCAGAAGCAGTAGTATAAATATTCATAGTTTTATATGCAGCAGACAAATATAATGGCATAGAATCAGCTGCACTAGCTACTATAATATTCTTAATCTTAGTATCATCTACTATATTTTCTATTTTATCTAAAGATACATCTATAGTAAGAATATACTTACTACTAGTTTTATTTAAGAAATTTTTTATTTCATTTTCTCCAGATAATGGATGAATCATATTAGAAATAGCCCCTATCTTATTAATTGCATAAAAAGCAATTATCGCCTCAGGTGTATTAGGCATACATACACTAACTATATCTTTATGTTTAATACCTAAAGCTTTAAAAGATCTAGCTGCTTCATCTATTTGTTTTAAAAACTCATGATAAGTCTTCTTTGTACCATAATAGTTATAACTAATATTATTTAAATGTTTAGATGCTGTATACTCAATTAATTTATATACAGAAAAATCTGGATACTCTAAATGTTTTTGTACACCATCATAATATTTATACCAAGGAGTCTTTACTCTTTTTACTGCCATGTAATCATCTTCTTTCATACTACATATTATTATAAATACTTCCCACTATTACCATTATAATACAAATATTATTTTTAACCAAATAAAAATTATAAATTAACACTAATTTATAATTCTTATATCCTTAGAAAACTTATCTTTATACCATTTATTTAGTTCTTTCCTACTTTTAAATATAAATACTTCCTTATTCTTTAAAGAGTTAATCATTTTAATAATATCTAATCTTCCAGTTTTTCTCCATTTAATAATCCATGATATAAATTCTTTGCTTATTCTTTCCTTACAACCAGGAATTTCTTCCTTTTCTTTTTTTCTTCCTCTAAAATATCTTTTTAATACACCAGTTATTTGAGTATATAATGAATAATCTAAAAATATAACTAAGTCTGCTTTATCTAATCTATCTTGTAGAGTTTCTCTATAATTACCATCAATAACCCATTTCTTCTTTTTAGCCGCCTTTAGAATAAGTTCATTTCTTTCTTTTTTATCTCTTTCTTTCCAATTTGGAAAATAATTAAATCCATCTAGATGATAAACTGGTAGATTTAATTCTCTACCTAAATTTTCAGATAAAGTGGTTTTTCCTGTTCCTGCACCACCTACAATGCATACTCTATTCACTAAAACCTCCTATAAAAAAACAGTGATCAATATCACTGTTGTGTCCTAATGGTGGAGCATAGCGGGATCGAACCGCTGACCTTCACGGTGCAAACGTGACGCTCTCCCAGCTGAGCTAATGCCCCATAACAATATAGATTATAACATAACCAATAAAAAAGTCAATATCTTTTATATTTTTTCTCTAAGATATCTTTTTCTAAATAATAATTATTATTTATCTTTATTAAATGTCTCTTACTACGTCTAAAATTATTAATTTTATTTATAATAATCCCTTTTTTAAAATTATAATTATTTAAATATCTTTCTAATAAGAATCTCTCATATAAATAATTAATATTCTTATATTCTATTATTACTTTATATAATAAAAATATACTAATAACTACTATATTTATAGTTATATTATTAAATATAAAATAACTAAATATTAATACAATAAAAATAATACTTAGAATAATACTAAGTATTAAACTTTTCTTATATGGAATAAATATAGATAAAAATAAATTTAGTATTTTACCACCATCTAATGGATATATAGGAACTAAATTAAATATTAATATACTATAATGATATATACTAATTAATTTATTATAATCTTTTAATATATTTACTAATATAAAGTAACCTAATATCTGCATAATAGGTCCACTTATTAATACTAAAAACTCTTTTATAATACTAATATTTAAATCAAACTTAAACTTAGATATTCCACCTAATGGATATATATTAATTTTAATTAATTCTCCACCTAATAATAAAGCCATTAATAAATGTCCTAATTCATGAATAATAATCAAAAAACTAATAACAAAAAATGGTATAAAAGAAGCAGTAAATACAGAAATGATTGCTAATAAATATACTAATGGATTTATATCTATATATTTATAAATACTTTTTATAATTTAAATACTTCCCATCTTTTTGAAATACCATATATAATTTATTATCTTTTACTTCTCCTAGTAATTTACCTTTTTCTATATAATCATATAATTTTATATTACTAGGATTAATATTAGAATAATAAACATCTACTCCATTAACTTGTTCTATAATAATAGTATTCCCATAACCTTCTTTTTCTCCAATAAATACAACAATCCCACTCTCAATAGATGGAACCATATACTTATTAGATACATCTAATTTTACACCATCTTTATATTTACTAAGTTTTTTATAACTCAACTTCTCATTAAAAACTTTCTCATCTTCACTAACTATCTTATCTACAGATAAAACTTTACCAAAATACTTCTCATATAAATCTTTTAATTTAGTAAATTTAAAACTTTTCTCATATACATTATTAATTATATTATTCTTATACTTAGAATTATCCTTTACTAAAATCATTCCAACTAAAAATATTAATATAGTAATTAATACTTTATTAATAAATACTTTGACTTTTTCTTTTAATACTAGCCTCTTTTTTACTGTAATATTATTTTTCATATATTTCTCCTTTAATAAAATATATGAAAAAAAGAAGTAAAGTATTCTAATTAATACTTAAACTTCTATATTTTTTAGGTAAATGTTTAATTATAAAATATAGGATTTCTCCGTAAATAATATTAATAATTAAACTATGAGATATTTTATATAATACTTTTAATGGTGTTATAGGGACTAAATTAAATATTAGTATGATGAAGACTGTTAATAATTCATATACTGTAATTATAATTATTATTTCTAATATTATATTTAAAAAATTAATCTCTAAGTTTTCATATAATAAAGTAATTAGAAAAGCTATTCCTAAAAATAATATTCCATTAAAGAATAATAAGTTTGTAAAAAACAAATCATAAACAAATCCAAATATAAAAGAAAATATAAAGTATTTATATTTATCTTTCTTAAAGAAAGAATATATAAAGAATAAACTTACTATACTAAACATTGGTGTAAATAAAGATAAATTATTATTTAAATATGGTAAAAAATTACTTAGTATTACTTCTAGTATTAAAGAAACTGTTCCTATTAATATACTAATTAACATTATTCTTTCTCCTTTAATACAGTAACATAATGAATACTATTAAAATCCTGTTTAGTTTTAATATATAAAACTTTACTTAAATCATATTTATCACTTTTTATCTTAGATACTTCTCCTATATATATACCTCCAGGAAACATACCACCTAAACCACTAGTAACAATACTCTCTCCTACTTTAATATTACTATTTTTATCAACACCACTAACTTTAATAGTATTAGTCTTTTTATCATAACCATTTAATATTGCATAACTATCTCCATTACTAGATTTAATAGCAACACTAACTTTAAAATTAACATCATCAGAAGTAATTAACTTAATTTCACTAGAAAACTTATATACTTTAGATATTTTACCTACTAAACCATTACTAGTAACAACAGCCATATCCTTCTTTATACCAGAACTACTACCTTTATCTATAGTAATAGTATTAAACCAATAACCCTTATTTCTAGATAAAATAGTAGCATTAACTGTATCATATTCAGTTAATGTTTTATTTAGTTTTAATTCATCTTTTAACTCTTCTATTTCTTTTTCTAAAGATTCATTTACATTCTTTTGAATAATATAACTTTTACTTTGATCAATATCTTTTTTATTATTTAAAGAAGTAAATGGATACATAATAACTCTATTTATAAACATAGCAGTATCTTTAAAAATAGATTCTCCCATAAAAGCATCTCTATTAAGTTGTACAGATACAAATAACAATATGAATATAACTATACAAACTACTGGAATTACTAATTTTTTACTAATCTTATCTTTCTTCTTTTTCTTATACATAATATCATCCCATCCTTAATTATTATAATATAAATTATTTTTATAAACAACTATATATTTATCATATTATTATCATAAAAACTATAATAACTACTCTCACTAACTATAATATGATCTAGTACTGGAATACCTTGAATATAACCAGTTTTTACAATATTATCAGTAAATCTGATATCTTCTCTACTAGGATTAATATCCCCTGATGGATGATTATGCATACATATAATACTTGAAGCACTAACTCTATATGCTTCTTTAAATACTTCTCTTGGATGAACTGTACTAGCATTAATTGTTCCCATAAATAGTAATTTCCTTTCTATTAATTCTTGTTTATTATTAAAATATAAAGCATAAAAATATTCTTGTTTTAAATCATTAAATAAATACTTAGAATCTTCCCATATATCTTTAGCATTCACTAACTTTTTTAATTTATTATTCTTATTTAAAAATATTCTTTTACCAAGTTCTATAGAAGCCAATAACTCAATAGCTTTTACTTCTCCAATACCCTTTATTTTATTTAATTCATTAATACTTATATCTTTTAAATCATTAAAACTATATTTATTTAATAAGTCTAAGGATAATTCACTAACAGACTTATCTTTAGTACCTGTTTTTAGAATAATAGCCAAAATTTCTGAATCAGATAAGTTATTAACACCAATATTTTTTAATTTTTCTCTAGGTCTTTCACTAATAGGAATATCTTTTATCTTATAAATAATAACCACCTCTAATATATTATTTACTTATTATTTATAATTTCCTCATAATTAGATAAAACAACAGACTCTATAGTTAGAATATCTTCATCATTACTACTATTTTTAATAAGTAGATCGAATTGCTCTACATTACTAGAAAATTCTTTATCATCAACACTTAATTCTTTTATATATATTTGATATCCCTTATCTTCATATATCTTTTTTATTAATTTGGCTATTTCTAAGTCTTTAGATATACCTACATATACATAATATTTATTATTCTTAGATATAATAGCTCTATTCTTTATATCTTTTAAATCATTATTCATAACTTTCTTATTAGTATATACACCTTCTTGGACAAAATAATATAATTCTCCACTATTAAATATACTTTTAGCATTTATATTAGAAATATACCTACTACAAAATATACCAATTAATATAAATACTAATCCCCAAATTAATTTCTTTTTCATAGTATCACCAATTTGATACTAACAAACTAAAATATAATTTTTTGTCGAAAAAAAAGACTTGTAATTAATTTTACAAGTCTTTATTATTTATTAATTGAAATGTACAGTTTGAACATTGGCAGCTGTTGCAGTATAAGTAGTATCACCATCTGTTGTTGTTTTAGTTACTTCATAGTAAACATAATGATATTCATGTCTATCTAATTGACCCGTTCTATTACCTGTTACAACAGTAACATCACGATCACGTCCACCAATAGTTGCTCTATTATAATATTGTCCAGTTTCTGGATTTTTAAATGTACTTGTATCTACTGAACTAGAATAATTAGTATTTGTACTAGCATATCTCATGTCTGTAACTGTAGTATTTTCTCCATTTTTTTTATATACTCTTCTACTTTGATTATTAACTGTAATAGCATTAGTAAGATCAGTTTCTGTTATAAGCTCATTAACTGATAATGTCTTAGTACTTGTATTTTCATATACATCTTTTGCAGTAACAGTGAATGTATCATTTACTTCTGTTGTAAAACTATAATTTTCTCCTAATGTTACTTCTCCACTTTGAGCACCAACTACACTTACTTCTCCAATTTCAGAATGATCTGTTATTGTTAATGTAATAGTTGCAGTATTTCCAGTAATTGATTTTGAAGATGTAATAGTTGGAGCTGTTGTATCTTGAATTGTTACATTTCTTGTAGCTGTTACAGTTTCTCCATCTGGATTAGTATAACTATATACTACTTGATACTCTCCTACAGGAGAATCTGCATTAAGAGCACCTACTTCTTCTCCATCTTTATAAGTTTTTATATCATCAACGTCTCCACTACTTACGATTACATTATTTTTCTTATTTGTATATTTAGCTCCTTCTTCACTATAGCTTTCCTCTTTATATTCTAATGTTTTATCTCCACCATTTAGTGTAACTTCTGTATCATATTTTACTACTGGTGTAGGTGTAGGTTTAACACTACCACCACTAGATTTTTTAGATGTCTTTGTTGGAGTAGCTGTTTTAGTACTAAAAGTAGTGTTGACTGCAAAACTAGTGTTAGTATCAACAACATCTAATTTCTTGTCATCTTTATCCTTCTTTTTAGGCTTTTTATCCTTTTCTTCTACCTTTCTTTCTTTTGGTTTATCAGAATTTGATTTTTTCTTCTGACAACTAATTAAAGATAATATCAATATAATTATTACTACTATTGCAGCAATTATACCGACTATCCTCTTCCAGTTTACACTTGATGAATTATTTCCTCTTTTGTCCATACGAACCCTCCTAAATTATAATTATAATTTAATTATAGCAACAAATTTTAATAATTACAACATTTATATTTACAAATATTAAATTTTAAAAAAAAGAAGTATTAAACTTCTTTTATTTATCTAATAGATTTTTAAGCTTTTCTTCCTCTTCTTTTAGCTTCTTTCTATCTAATTCTACTATTTTAGCAGGTGCTTTATTTACATAGTTTTCGTTAGCTAAAAGTTTATTTCTTCTTTCAATAGATTTCTTTAATAATTCTATATTAGCTTTATTTAAACTCTTTTCTGCTTCAGTCTCAATCTTTTCAAAGAAAATATGAGCTTTTATTCTATTAGAGAATACTTTATAAGATTTAATACCTAATGGTTTTTTAACAACATTATTATCTAATCTTAATAATTTAACAATTCTTTCATTATCATCATCTGTTGCAAACATAACTTTTAAATCTTTAGTCATATTATTTTCTGCTTTAATATTTCTAAATCTCTTAACAAATTCTACTTCATCATCTACTATTTTTTCTTCTAATTCAAATATATATTTTTTTGTATATTTTGGATAATCAGAAATCATAATAGATTCATTATCTTTAACTGGTAATATCTGATATATCTCTTCTGTTACATAAGGCATAAATGGATGAAGCATTTTAAGTATTCCAGTTAATACATAGCATAATGTTGATTGTGTAGAACTATTATCTATAGAATACTTAGCCATTTCTATATAATAATCACAGAAATAGTTCCAAGCAAAGTCATATATTTCTGAACCAGCTAAATTAAATTCATATTTATCCATATGTCTTGTAACTTTTTTTAATGTTTTTTCATATTTAGTTAAAATCCATTTATCTTCTGGTTTTAAGTCATTTAATTTAATTTCTTTTAAATCTTCTATATTCATTAATACAAATCTAGAAGCATTCCATAATTTATTAACAAAGTTCCATGTAGATTTTAATTTAACTTCATCAAATCTAACATCTGGTCCCATAGAACCATCAGTAGTAAGATAATATCTTAAAGAATCAGCACCATATTTTTCAATCATATCAAATGGATCTACTCCATTACCTAATGATTTAGACATTTTTCTTCCATCTTTATCACGGATTAATCCATGAACTACAATATCTTTAAATGGTCTAACATCATTAATATATTCAGATTGGAACATCATTCTAGCTACCCAAAAGAATATAATATCAAATCCAGAAATTAAACAATCTGTTGGGAAATATGTTTTAAAATCTTCTGTTTCTTCTGGCCAACCTAATGTTGAGAAAGGCCATAATGCACTAGAAAACCATGTATCTAATACATCTTCATCTTGTACCCAACCTTTTCCTTTAGGAGCTTCCATTCCTACATAGATTTCTCCATCTTTATACCAAGCAGGAATTCTATGTCCCCACCAAAGTTGTCTTGAAATACACCAATCATAAGATATTTCCATCCAATGTCTTAATATTTTTTCAAAACGTTTTGGTACAAAGTTTACTTTCTTATCCTTATCATCTTGGAATTCTAATACTTTTTTAGCAAGTGGTTCCATTTTAACAAACCATTGTTCTTTAATCATAGGTTCTACCATAACTCCAGTTCTTTCACTATGACCAACTTCATGTACTAATGGTTCAATTTCTAATAATAAATCTTGTTTCTTTAAATCTTTAATTACTTTTTCTCTACATTCTTCTCTACTTAAACCCTCATAACCAGGAGCATTTTCATTCATAGTGGCATCATCATTCATAATAACTACTCTTTCTAGATTATGACGATTACCTACTTCAAAGTCATTAGGATCATGTGCTGGAGTAATTTTAACACAACCAGTACCTTTTTCCATATCAGCATGTTCATCAGTAATTACTGGTATAGGTTTATTAACAAGTGGTAAAATTACATTTTTACCTACAAATTTTTTATATCTTTTATCTTTTTCATTAACGGCAACTGCAGTGTCACCAAATAAAGTCTCTGGACGAGTTGTCGCAACATCTAAATACTCATCACTATCTTCTAATTTGTATTTTAAATGATAAAATGCACTTTTTTCCTCATCATAAATAACTTCTTCATTAGAAAGTGCAGTTTGCGCAACTGGATCCCAGTTAATTATCTTTTCTCCACGATAGATTAACCCTTTATTATAGTAATCTACAAACACTTTAGTAACAGCTTTATTTAAACCTTCATCTAAAGTAAATCTTTCTCTAGTATAATCAACTGAAAGACCTAAACCAGCCCATTGTTCTCTAATACTTTGACTATATTCTTTTGTCCAGTCCCAACAAGCATCTAAAAACTTTTCTCTTCCATATTCATACTTATCTATACCCTGATCCTTTAACTTTTTAACAACTTTAGCCTCAGTTGCGATTGCGGCATGATCCATTCCTGGTAACCATAATGTATCATAACCTTTCATTCTCTTATATCTTATAATTGCATCTTGAATAGCTGTATCATAAGCATGACCAATATGTAGTTTACCAGTAACATTTGGAGGAGGTATTACCATACAATAATGTGGTTTACTACTTTTAGCATCAGCAGTAAAATAACCTCTCTCATTCCAAACTTTATACTTACCTTCTTCTGTTTTTTTATGATTATATTTTTTATCTAGCATTATAATCTCTCCTTTATGTATTTATTTATTTTTTTTCTAACTATTTCTAATTGTTTTATAAATTCTTCATTATTAGTTTTATCTTCATATAAATCAATTTCTTTATTATAATAATCCTCTTCATTTAATATATGAAAACTACGTTTAAAATTAATATCAAAAACAAATCCAAGTGATGTGGATAAATTATCTGCCTTATTTTTTTTATCAACGCGAGCAACTTCAACTTTGTTTAATAAATCACTAAATATATTTTTACTAAATTTTTGTTTATTTGTATCAATTGTTATTTCTTCTATTGTATATAAATAAAGAATATCTATCTTATCTGCATCTCTAACTATTTTTGAATATAATTCATCTTTTTCTTCTAATCCCTCATCTATAGCATATTTATTATGATATTTAATACTATTTAATATTATGGAATCATATTTATCTGTGGATATAAATTTTCTTAAAAACTTAGATTTATTTTCTGTTAATAAACTAACAGCTAAATCACCGTGATCAATGCTATCTAAATCAGAAAAAGTTTTATATCTTTTCCATTGTTCAAATCTACCTAAATCATGTAATAATCCACATAATTTAGCTAACTCAATTTCATCATCAGATAAATCTAGACTACTAGCAATTTCCCCACATAAATCCATGACTCGAAATGTATGGTTAACCTTTCTTACACACTCTTTTCCTAATTCTAAATAATCATCAGTATATTTAATAAATTCTAATTTTGCCTTTTCTAAATCCATAATATCAACTCCAAAAAAAAGACTCCTCCCTAAGGACGAATCTTCGTGGTACCACCTTAATTTATTACTAAATAGTAATCTTAAATATCTTTAACGGAATCACCCGGAATTATCTACTTAATTTCAATAATTATGCTCCACTGCTACCTTCTATAATATTAGCTAGTTATTTACACCAACCATAACCTCTCTAAAAACCTCTATTATATACTCCTCAGTTTCATTGCATCTCTTTAAAAATTATAAACTATTTTTACTTTTTTTTCAATATTATTTATTTATTTTATATTCTTTCTTAAAAGTCTTAAACTTAGCCTCTTCTGCTATATCATTTTTTATATCTAATAATAATTCTCTAGGATTAATATTATCTACAGGTAAATATATATTAGAAAAACATTCAACTAATTCTTTATCTATACCAATTTCTCTTAAATACTCTAAATAATTATAATAAGTTGGCATATCTACTTTAAATAATGGTTCTTTAGCTAAAGTATGTAGAATTATCATATTATAACAATATAAATCAGTATTTTCACTAGGTATTAAAACACCTTTATCATTAACTTTATATTTTTCTTTAACCATTTTAATATATGGATTTTTTAAAAGATAATATGCACTATTTGATGGTTCATCTTGTCCTACATAAGCACTATCTAAATCAATAGCATTAACTTTATCATCAGAATCAATTATAAAATTAAATTCATTAAGATCTCCAAATCTCATTATAAAGTTTTTATCATGAGCATGTTTTACTTTATGAATAATATTTCCAACTTGTGATAAATATTCAAATTTATCTTTAAGTTCAACATTATCATCCTTAATAACATTACCTAAATTTCTATGATTTTCCATTAACGGCATAGCAAAACCAGCAATTTTACCCTCTACTACTACAACATGATCTGGAATAATTAATTCTTCTATATTTTGATATTCATTTGATCCATTTAACATATTTATAGTATACATTTTTCTAGCCATAACTTTCTCATCATCTTGAGCATCCAAATACTTTAACAGCATTCTTCCACCATTTTTAGTTTTAGCTTGTTTTTTATTAAGTATTAACATTAATGCCTCAGTATTTAATGTACCTTTTGGTAATTCTAACTCTTTCAATCTTCTTAATTGGTGCATTCTTAAATTAATAATCTTCATACAACCACCCCAAATTAATAATACTTGGCATATTATAACACATGTTCCTTTTTTTATCAAAAATCCACTTATTTTTTTTACTAATAGAATAATTTTGTGATACAATATAATTGGTGATAATATGAAAACCAGAGCTGAATTAAATAAGGATAAACATAGAAAAATAGAAACAGAACAAAATAAAGAAAAGAAAAGAAAAAAAACTATTTTTATATTTAAATTAATAGCTTTTTCTATTATTTTTATTACTGCACTGTTTTTTTATATAACATATATATCTAATTTACATATAATTGTTAGAGAAAATAGAATTATTTCAAAAAAAATACCTGACAATTTTAATGGAGAAAAAATAGTTCAATTCTCTGATATACATTTTGGTACTACTATAACTACAAATGAACTATCTAATCTAGTAAAAATTATAAATAGTAGAAATCCTGATATTGTTGTATTCACTGGTGACTTAATTGATAAAGATTATAAATTAACTTCTAAAGAACAAGAAGCAATTATAAATGAATTTAAAAACATTAATGCTTCTATTGGAAAATATGCTATTAAAGGAGAAGAAGATAAAGAGGAGTTTAATATAATATTTAATCAAAGTGAATTTACTATATTAAATAATGAGTATGATTTAATTTATAAAGATAACAATAACCCTATTTTATTAATAGGACTAGATAATAAAATAAATATTAATAAAGCATATAAATATTTTAAAGAAGCTAATCATAATTCTAATATTTATACAATAGCCCTATTACATAAACCTGATACTGTAGATGAAATAAGAAATAATTATACAACAGATTTATTTTTAGCAGGACATTCACATAATGGTCAAATAAGAATTCCATACTTAGGAACTTTCCTTAGAAAAGAAGGAGCTAAAAAGTATTATAATGAGCACTATAAATTAGATGATTCAAATTTATATATATCAAGTGGTATTGGTACTAATGGTAGTGGAATAAGATTATTTACTCATCCTAGTATTAATCTATTTAGATTATCTAATAAATAAAAAGAAACGAATGTTTCTTTTATTTTTTATATATATAAATATTACCTATTTTACTTTTATTTAAATATATATCTATATTACCAATCCTATTATTAACATATTTATCTATACGTATAACTGTTTTAACATTATCTACTTCTTCTTTTGTTAAAGGATAATAGAAAGATTTTTTTATATAAGCTTTACCATTATAAATCTTTTTACTAATAGTAAATTTATTTTTATCTATTATTTTATATTTTTTATATTTATTAAAAATATATTCATATAATTCTTTATGATTTTTATAACTATTATTATCATCTAAAGAAACAATAGTTAAATTTAAATTATTATTAGAAGCAGTAGTTACTAAAGTTTTACCCGCATTTGGAGTAAAACCATTTTTACCACCAGTACAAAATTTATAATCTGTTAATAATTTATTTTTGTTGTACCATAGATAAGTTTTTTTACCTGTTGAAATTTGATGTTTTTTAGTAGCGGTTACTATTTTATAAAACTTATTTTTATATACATATCTAGATAAAATAGCCATATCTCTAGCAGTGGAATAATTCTGAGTATTCTCATCCAATCCATGGGGATTTTTAAAAATAGTGTTTTTCATTCCTAACTTATTGGCTTTTTTATTCATTAACTTAACAAATTTCTTTTCATTACCAGCTACTTCTTTAGCTAAAACTACACTAGCATCATTACCACTCCTAAGTAGTAAGCCATATATAAGATCTTTTATTTTTATTTTTTCCCCTACTTCTACATAAATATTAGTACCATACATTTTTAATACTTCATTTCCAACTATTATTTTTTTATTTAAATTACCTTTTTCGATTGCTATAATAGCAGTCATAATTTTAGTAGTAGAAGCTATTAACATCTTATTATCTATATTATTTTTATATAGAATTCTACCACTATCTATATCCATCACAATACTACTATGTGAAGTATCAGAATATGCATAAATATTAAATGGAAATATTAAAATTAATAGAAAAACTATACACTTTTTCACAGATACCACCTAAGTATATATATGCAGATAAAATTAAAAGAAGACCACAAAAAAACCTTATAACATAAGGTTTAATAATCAAATGGTCGGGAAGACAGGATTTGAACCTGCAACCCCTTGGTCCCAAACCAAGTGCTCTACCAAGTTGAGCCACTTCCCGAAAAAATGGTGCGCTCGAAGGGATTCGAACCCCTGACCTCTTGGTTCGTAGCCAAACGCTCTATCCAGCTGAGCTACGAGCGCATGAATAACCAATTTATCTATATAAAAATTATTATTAACAAAAAAATGGTGGCTCCAGCGGGAATCGAACCAGCGACACAGGGATTTTCAGTCCCTT
>CAZYQE010000011.1:0-19663 GCA_964650315.1 uncultured Muribaculaceae bacterium | reverse complement strand
TTACCAGTACCTCAAGGTTTCACAATTACAACTGAGGCTTGTACTCAATATTATGAAGATGGAAGAGAAATTAACGATGAAATACAAGGACAAATTAATGAATATATCGTTAAGATGGAAGAAATTACAGGAAAGAAATTTGGAGATAAAGAAAATCCATTATTAGTTTCTGTAAGAAGTGGTGCGAGAGCATCTATGCCTGGTATGATGGATACTATTCTTAACTTAGGTTTAAATGAAGAAGTAGTAGAAGTTATTGCTGAAAAATCAAATAATCCTAGATGGGCATGGGATTGCTACAGAAGATTTATTCAAATGTATTCTGATGTAGTTATGGAAGTTGGTAAGAAATATTTTGAAGAACTTATTGATGAAATGAAAGATAAAAAAGGTGTTAAAGATGATATTGATCTAGATGCTGATGATTTAAAAGAATTAGCTGATCAATTTAAAGATGAATATAAAGAAAAAGTTGGAGAAGAATTCCCAACTGATCCTAAAGAACAATTAATGGGAGCTATTAAAGCTGTATTTAGATCATGGGATAATCCAAGAGCTAATGTTTATAGAAGAGATAATGATATTCCTTATTCTTGGGGAACTGCTGTAAATGTTCAATCTATGGCATTTGGTAACATGGGAGATGACTGTGGTACTGGTGTTGCATTTACAAGAGATCCAGCTACTGGAGAAAAAGGTTTATTTGGTGAATTCTTAACTAATGCTCAAGGTGAAGATGTTGTTGCAGGAGTACGTACTCCAATGCATATATCTGAAATGGAAGATAAATTCCCAGAAGCATTTAAAGAATTTAAAGATGTTTGTAAAACTCTAGAAGATCACTATAGAGATATGCAAGATATGGAATTTACTGTTGAACATGGTAAGTTATATATGTTACAAACTAGAAATGGTAAGAGAACTGCTCAAGCTGCATTAAAGATTGCTTGTGACTTAGTAGATGAAGGAATGAGAACTGAAGCTGAGGCTGTTGCAATGATAGATCCAAGAAACTTAGATACATTATTACATCCACAATTTGATGCTAAAGCATTAAAAGAAGCTACTCCAATTGGAAAAGGTTTAGGAGCATCTCCTGGTGCTGCTTGTGGTAAAGTTGTATTTACTGCAGATGATGCTGCAGAATGGAATGAAAAAGGAGAAAAAGTTGTACTAGTTCGTCTAGAAACATCACCAGAAGATATTACAGGTATGAAAGCATCTCAAGGTATCTTAACAGTTCGTGGAGGTATGACTTCACATGCTGCAGTTGTTGCTCGTGGTATGGGTACTTGCTGTGTATCTGGATGTGGTGACATTGCTATGGATGAAGCTAATAAGAAATTCACTTTAGATGGTAAAACATTTAAAGAAGGAGATTATATTTCAATTGATGGATCAACTGGTAATATTTATGAAGGAGTTATTCCTACAGTTGATGCTACTATCGCTGGAGAATTTGGTAGAGTTATGAAGTGGGCTGATGAAATTAGAACACTTAAAGTTAGAACTAATGCTGATACACCAGCTGATGCTAAGAAAGCTCGTGAATTAGGAGCAGAAGGTATTGGACTATGTCGTACAGAGCATATGTTCTTTGAAGAAGATAGAATTGCTGCTTTCCGTGAAATGATTTGTGCTGATACAGTTGAAGAACGTGAAGCTGCACTAGAAAAAATATTACCTTATCAACAAGGTGACTTTGAAGAATTATATGAAGCTTTAGAAGGATATCCAGTTACTATACGTTTCTTAGATCCACCACTACATGAGTTTGTACCAACTGAAGAAGAAGATATTAAGAAACTTGCAGATGCTCAAGGTAAGAGTGTAGAAGATATTAAGACATTAATTGATTCATTACATGAATTCAATCCAATGATGGGACACAGAGGTTGTAGACTTGCTGTTACTTATCCAGAAATAGCTAAGATGCAAACTAAAGCTATCATTAGAGCGGCTATTAATGTTAAGAAAAATCATCCTGATTGGGATATTAAACCAGAAATTATGATTCCACTTGTTTGTGAAGTTAAGGAATTGAAATATGTTAAGAATGTAGTAGTTGAAACTGCAGATAAAGAAATAGAAGATGCTAAGTCTGACTTAAAATATGAAGTTGGAACTATGATCGAAATTCCAAGAGCAGCATTAACTGCTGATGAAATTGCTAAAGAAGCAGACTTCTTCTGTTTCGGAACAAATGACTTAACTCAAATGACATTTGGTTTCTCAAGAGATGATGCTGGTAAGTTCTTAGATGCTTACTATGATGCTAAAATCTTTGAAAATGATCCATTTGCTAAATTAGATCAAACTGGTGTTGGTAAATTAATGGAAACTGCTGTTAAATTAGGTAAACCAGTTAATAAAGATTTACATATAGGTATTTGTGGAGAACATGGAGGAGATCCAACTTCAGTTGAATTCTGTCACGAAATTGGACTTGATTATGTATCATGCTCACCATTTAGAGTACCAATTGCAAGATTAGCTGCTGCTCAAGCTGCAATCAAAGATGAAAAATAGGAAAGAATAAATATAAAAGATTAAGTCAAGTCACACAACTTAATCTTTTTTTTTGTGGAAAAGTATGTTATAATTAATTAAAGGAGAAATAATATGAATAAAAATGATATTTTTGATTTTTTTGAAAAATTTGGTATTTTAACTAGTATTGATGATAATAAAGTGACTTTTTTTGATAAGGAATCTGAAAAAGAAATAAAAGCTAGTTATTTAGAAAATTTTCAAGGGCATTTGCTTCCATCGTTTTTAGTAGCAGGAGATGTTGCTGAAAAGAAAAAATCTTTAATTTTAATTGATGATATTAAAAATGATAATGTAGTTTTACTATCAGTTCCAGGTAAAAAAAGTTTAGTAATTCATTTATCATATCCACGTATTAATCAAATTCCTGATAAGCAATCAGTTATTATTGATGAAGCTTTCTATTCTGTAATGGATGGTACTAATCTTCAGACAGATTATTTTAATATAGATAATATGGGTGGTCATAATGATCTAACTATTATTACTAATTGTAGTCATGATAATAGTTATAAAATAAAAATTGAAGGGGATAAATATATAGAATTTGATGCTGGTGGTATTAAAACAGGATTATATTGTGATGGTTCTTTTAAAGCAGGTTTATTAAAAGATGATGAAGTATATGAAATGTTTGATTCTATGAAAATAATACCTACTGTAATTAGTTATTATGATAAAATATATCCGGAATTTGCTAATAATATAGAAAAATTTAATGAAAATAGAAAGACTATAAAACATTAGTAATCAATTCAAAAGCAATAGATTTTGCTTTTGTTTTTTTATAAAAATTTTAAATATTCATTAAAATTAAAATGTGATATAATAATTGTGGAAGTGATATTATGAAAAAAATTAAAGAAAATAAATTTTTATGTATCTTTATAACTGAAACTATTTTTGCATTGGTATTTTTTCCACTATTTGATATATTTTTTAGAGTTGTAGTTGATAAAAAAGAATTTATCTATTCAGTAAATGAACATATAATTGGACCAATATTATTTGGATTCTTTTATGCACTTTTTGCAATCATTTTTAATAAAAATGATGTAAAAAAATAGATATAGTAACTATAAATAGATGTTTTTTTATTAATTTGATATAATATTAATGATTAAAGTTAAATGGAGTTGATTGAATGAGTTATACTAAAGAAAAAAGAATAGTAATTATACTATGTTTTACAATTTTAATAGTTTTATGGGCATTATATGAGTTTTTTGTAGGTTCTTTTAGACAATATGAATACAAAACAGATTTAACTAATACTAATACAACCCCCTCTATATATTCTACAAAAGAAGATTTAATGGAAGATTTAGAGGAAAACCATCCATATTTTGCTGAATATTTAAATAATAACAAAACTACAGAAATGTATGTTGTCCCAGGAATGGCAATGACAGAATCATTATCTATAAAAACTAATAAAAAAGAAAAATGTACCTCTATGACACCTCAAGGATTAGCTGTAACAGAAAAGTATATTTTTATAAGTGCATATTGTTATACGCATAAACATAATTCAGTTTTGTATGTTTTAGATAAAAAGAGTGGAAAATTTATAAAAGAAGTAGTACTTGATAGTACTTCACATGTTGGAGGATTAGCTTTTGATAGTAATCATAATAAACTATGGATTGCAGAATATAAAAATTCAAAATCTTATGTTGGATCATTAAAATTAGAAGATATTGAAAAATACGATATTAAAGAAAATAGAAAACTGGAATATACAGATTTTGTACTTTTAAAAAATGTTAAAAGAGCTTCTTTTATAACTTATAACGATAATTCACTGTTAGTAGGATACTTTAATTTATTTAAATATGGGTATTTTAAAATATTTGATATTAATAAAGAAGGAACTATTGATGGAAACTCTAATGTAACAAGAAAAATAGATAAACAAATACAAGGTATGGCATACGATAATAATACCTTATATCTTTCACAATCATTTAGTTCAGATAATTCAAAATTACTTGTATTTAATAAAGTAAAAGATATCAAAAATAAAAATAATTATTATGAAAATAAGTCAAAATATTCTATTCCACTTCCAGAAAAATTAGAACAAATATATGTTTATAGAGGTAGGCTATATATGTTATTTGAATCAAGTGCATTCAGCTATAAATTTACAAGTAATAATCATATTGATAGAGTTATATCTTTTTCTTTAAATGGTAAGGAGGGCAAATAATGAACGACGTATTATTTATGTTAGGGGGAGAATTGTTTTCAAATAAAATTATTTTTTATAGTCTTTGTTTTTGTATCATAATTCTTTCTTTATTTACAATAATAGGATATTTTAAAATATTTGAAAAAGCTAATGAAAAAGGATGGAAATCATTAATACCTTTTTATAATATTTATTTATTGTATAAAATATTCTGGCAAACAAAATATTTTATGTTATTATTGATAATATCTTTTGTGTGTATCATTCCAACTTGTTTTATTTATAGTCAAGGATTATTTGAATTATTAATATTTATATTAACAGTATGTTTACTATATAATTATATTGTTTTATCTATTAGAATTTCTAGATCTTTTAAAAAGAATATATTTTGGTCTTTAGGAATTATATTTTTTCCATACATATTTATTGTTATTTTAGGATTTAATAAATCAAAATACATTAAATTTGAAGAATAATTTATGAATGTTTAAAAGATTAAGTTGATTTATATAACTTAGTCTTTTTTTGTGGTATAATGTAGAAAAAGGAGTAATATATAATGAAAAATAATTATATAAAAAGAATTTCAAATATGATTGGATATAATTTAAAAACATTAATTAAATTTGAAATTATATACAAAGCATTACTAAGTATTATTTTAATACCGTTTGCAATATCAGGATTTAGTTTAGCAATGAAATTGACAGGTTATACATATTTAACTTTAGAAAATATTGTTAGTTTTTTAGTAAATCCAATAACGTTAATTATGTTAATTTTAATTATTATATATTTAACTATTGTGACAATTTTTGATATTACAGCAATAATTGTATTATTTGATATTTCATCTAAAAAAGAAAAAATTGGAATGTTAGATTTAATAAAATTATCTATTAATAAGTGTAAAAAAGTGTTTAATTTAAAAAATATATCTATAGCATTTTTAATATTATTTTTAATGCCATTTTTAAATATAGGTATTAGTTCTAATGTAATTACATCGATTAAATTACCTGAATTTATTATGGATTATATAAATTCAAATTATACATTGTCAATTATATATATACTTGTTTATTTATTACTTTTATCAATTATGTCAAAATGGTTATATTCACTTAATTATATGATTCTTGAAGATAAGAGTTTTAAAGAAGCAAGAAAAAGTAGTAAAGAACTAATTAAAAAAAGTAGGTTAGTTGATTTATTAAAAATATTTTTAGTACAAATTATTACATCAGTTATATATACATTATTTATAATATTAGGTATCTTGATAATTATGTTAATTAGTAAGATATTAGGTAATCTAAAAGTTATTGAAAGTGTGTCTATAACTATTGTGTGGTTATTAATTGTAGTATGTTTAATTATTTTTGCTTTTATTACTAATTCAATCAGTTTTGCGACAATTAGTGCAATGTTCTATAAACATAAAACAGATAAAAAAGAAAAAATAAAACATATTGCTTATAATAAGATAATAAAAGATAAAAAACATAATACAATTTTAAAATATATTATAACTATTGTAGTATTACTATCAGTTGTTTCAGGTAGTTTATTTACATATCAAATAATAATAGGTGAGACTAATCTTAATATTAAATATATAAGAAAAATGGAAATAACTGCTCATAGAGGGGCAAGTGTTAAATATCCTGAAAATACTATGGCAGCATTTAGAGGTGCTAAAAAGTTAGGTGCTGATTGGATAGAATTAGACATTCAACAAACAAAAGATAGACAAATAGTAGTATCTCATGATACAAATTTAAGTAGAGTAACAGGTGTAAATAAGGATATTATTGATACAAATTATAGTGAAATTGAAAAGCTTGATGCAGGAAGTTTCTTTAGTAAAAAATTTAAAAATGAAAAAATACCTTTATTGAAAGAAGTATTGCAATATGCTAAAGATAATAATATTAGACTTAATATTGAAATAAAACCAACAGGTAAAGAAATTGATTTTGAAAAACAAGTAGTAGATTTAATTAAAGAATATGAATTTGAAGATAGATGTGTTATTACTTCGCAAATATATAGTGCATTAGAAAATGTGAAAAAGGCAGATAAAGAAATAAAAACAGTTTACGTTATGAGTATAGCAATCGGAAACATAATAGATGCAAAATATGCTGATGCATTTAGTGTTGAAGCATCAAATGTAAATGAAGTTTTGGTTAATACCGTTCATAATTCTGGTAAAGAATTGTATGCTTGGACAATAAATACTGAGGAGAGTATAAATAATATGATTGATATGAATGTAGATAATATCATTACTGATAATATTGAATTAGGAAAAGAATTAGTTGAGAAAAGTAAGAGTAGTGATCTTATTAGTGAATTTATGAAAAGTATATATAAAAATAAATAAAAAAATTGATTGGAGGAATATATATGGCTAAAAAAACAAATTTTGATAATACTATGAAAAAAGTAGAAAATGCTGCGGGTAAAGTTGATATAATTATGAAAAATAAATTAATAATTGCTCTTTTTCTTATAGTAGAGGGTATATCAATTCTTTTAAATCCAGCTGCTTCTTTAGAAGGTATGGCAAGAAATATAATAATGCTTGTATTTTTTGCAGCTTTCTTATCATTGGTTACAAATCTTAGTGCAAAACAAAAAGATAAAAAATCAATTATAATATCTGCACTTATTGTAATAGTTGCAGTAATTACATATATTTATCCTGATACTATATCTGCATATATACAGTTATTACTTTCATTATTTATTATATATGATGGATTATCTAATATATTTAATACTCTACATTTAACTAAGTTTTCTGGATATGCTGAAAAGATTGCTAAAAAATATGAGAAGTTTGCTAATAAAAAATCACCTAGTGAAGATGTAGATAAGGGAATGGATGAGCAACGAGATAAATTTATGAAACCTATTGAGAATATTTTATCTAAGTCTAATAAGTCTACGATTTTATATTTAGTTGTTAATATTGCGACTGTTGTTCTAGGTATATTACTTTTAGTTTCAAGTTATTCTATGGTAGTATGGGGTATTATCTTCTTATATACAGGAATATCTGATTTAATAGTTTCTATGAGGACAATGAATGTAGCAAGTAAACTTAAAGAAAAAAAGTTTAAAGAAATATTATATGGAGAAGAGCAAAAAACTACTAAAAAAGAAAAAACAAATAAGAAAAAGAAAAAATAGACTAAGTATAGTACGCAACTTAGTCTTTTTTTGTGATATAATTTATATAGGAGGATAGTATGAGTAAATATATATTAGAAATAAAAAAACTTAAAAAGTACTATGGAAAATCTAGGGGAGTAGAAGATGTTTCTTTAAAGTTAGAAAAAGGTAATATCTATGGATTTATTGGGCCTAATGGAGCAGGTAAATCTACTACTATTAGAACTGTTATGGGATTAGTTAATAAAACTAGTGGTGAAATATATTTTGATGGAGAAATTCTAGATACTAGTGATATTAATACTAAATCTAAAATAGGTTATTTACCTAGTGAGATTAATTTATATGATGATATGACTGTAAAAGGAATATTAGATTATCATGAATCTTTCTATGATAAAGATATTTCTGAAAGAAGAGATGAATTAGTTAAATCATTAAAGATAAATGAAAATATGAAGTTAGAAGATTTATCTTTGGGTAATTTAAAGAAAGTAGGTATTGTACTTGCTTTAATGCATGAACCAGAATTATTAATATTAGATGAGCCTACTAGTGGTCTAGATCCAATTATGCAAAGTACTTTACATGATATATTATTAAAAGAAAATAAAAAAGGTATGACTATTTTATATTCTTCACATGTTTTAAGTGAAGTATCTAGTTTATGTAAGGATATAGGTTTTATAAAAGATGGTGTAATTATAAAAGAAGATTCTATGGAAAATATAATGAAAGATAATTATACATACTTAACTATTTCTTCTAAAGATATTAATAAAATTAAAAAAGATTTAAAATTAGAAATAAAGAGTGAGAATGATAACGAAGTTATATTTATAAATAATATGGATAGTAATGAGTTATTAAATAAATTAAATAAATATAAAATTGATAAATTATTAATAGAGACTATTTCTTTAGAAGATTTATTTAATAAATATTATAAGTAGGTGAAATTATGTTAAAAAGAGAGTTTAAAGTTAATTTAAAGAGTTTTATTATATGGACTAGTGTATTAATAATTATGTTCATATTTGTATTTTCAATATATCCTTTTATTGTTGTAGATGATAATATAAAAAACTTTGATGAAATGATGAAAGTATTTCCTCCAGAAATGTTAAAGGCATTTAATATGGATATTACTTCTATGAATACTGTATATGGGTGGTTAAAATCTGAAGGATTTATGTTTGTATTATTAGTAGTTGGTTTTTATTCATCATTTATGGGATTTAATATTTTATTAAAAGAAGAAGATGAAAAGACTATTGAATACTTAGAAAGTTTACCTGTAAAAAGATGTAATATAGTTACTAATAAAATTATAGTAGGAATTACTTATATTATTTTAATGGTTTTAACACTAAGTGTATTTAATTATATTTGTTTATGTTTAAGTGGAGATTTTAATCATAAACAATATTTACTACTTAGTATTACTCCTATATTTATAGGACTACCTTTCTTTGCAATTTCTTTATTTATATCTACTTTCTTACGTAAGACTAAGAAGACTATGGGTATAAGTTTAGGTTTAGTATTTATATTTTATATATTAAATATATTAAGTGAATTAGCTAAAGATGTAGAGATTTTAAAATACTTTAGTATTTATACTTTAGCAGATATTAGACATGTTATAACTAAAGTATCTATTAGTCCATTATGTGTAATTATAAGCATTTTAGTTACTGTATTATTTATTGGTGGTACTTATATTAAATATAATAAAAAAGAATTAGTATAAGTGTGCTATACTTAAATAGAGGGTATTATATGAAAAAGAATAAAAATAAAACTAGTAATATGTTAAAGAAAGATTATATTATTTTAGGTATTATAGTTTTATTTTATAGTGTCTTATCATTTATAAATTTAGGATCTTTTAAGAATCCTCAAACTTTTTATAAACTTTCTAAAAATGAAGAATTAACTATTGAGTTTTCTAAGTATGAAAATATTAATAATATTAAAATATTTAATGGAAGGAAAGCTGGTAGTTATGAAGTTTATTCTTCACAAGATAATGTTAAATATGTAAATCAAGCTAGTTTTAATGATAATTCTGAATTTACTTGGAAAGAGCAACTTTTTTTTGGACAGGCTAGGTATATTAAATTAAAGGCTTTAAAAAGTGGTTATTTAGGTGATATATCTATTTATAATGATAAAAATAAATTAATTACTATTAATAATACTATTAGTAGTAATAAAAAGAATGTTGGCCTAGATAAATTGTTTGATGAAAAGGGTAGTGTTCCTAAAGCTATTAATTATTTAAATAGTATGTATTTTGATGAAGTTTATTTTGCAAGAACTGCATATGAATATTCTCATGGTATTAAAGCGTATGAATGGGTACATCCACCACTAGGTAAAGTAATACAGGCTATACCTGTAAAGATTTCTAATACTTTTGCACCTTTCTATTATAGATTTATGGGTAATATTGCAGGTATTATAATGATTATAGTTATGTATTTATTTTGTAAGAGTATGTTTAAAAGTACAAAACTTTCTGTATTAGGTGCTTTAATTATGACATTTGATACATTTCATTTTGCACAGACTAGAATGGGTACAGTAGATAGTTTTTTAGTACTATTTATAATGCTTTCATACTTTAATATGTATAAATATATTAATAGTGATAAGACTAAACATTTATTATTATCGGGTTTATTCTTTGGACTTAGTGTATGTGTAAAATGGGTTGGCTTAGTAGCTGGTATTGGTCTAGCTATTATGTTCTTTATACATATTATTAAAAATAAAAAGATAAATATTAAATTACTTGGTAAGGCTTCTATATTCTTTGTTATTATTCCTTTAATACTGTATTTTGGTATTTATATGTTGTTTCCAAAGAATATTAATATGGAGATGAAAAGTATTCCAGATATAGCAGAGAATTCTATAAATATGTATGAATTTCATGCTGGTATTAAAGAATGGCATCCGTTCGCATCACCTTGGTATAGTTGGCCGATATCTTATAGACCTATATGGTTATATCAAGGAGAAGTAGATTCTAGTGGATATGGTACTATTTGTAATATTGGTAATATTGTTATATGGTGGTTTAGTGTTATTACATTTATTTATACATTTATAATGTTATTTAGGAGAAAAGATAAGGAATCTTTATTAATAGTATGTGGTGTTTTATCTGTATGGTTATCACCTATATTTGTAAGTAGATTTATATTCTTATATCATTATTTTTCTGTTTTACCATTTATGATGTTAAGTATTGTTTATTTCTTTAAAGATTTAAATAAGAAATTAAATACTGATATGGTTATGTATACTTATATAGTTTTATTTATTAGTTTCTTTATAATATATTATCCAGTAATATCTGGTATAAAGACTAATAGTTCATATATATCACATTTAAAATTATTAAAGAGTTGGGAATTTTAGGAGGTTATTATGAAAATTATATGTATGGGAAGTACTGTATATGATATGACATATATAGTAGATAAAAGTTTAAAGGAAGATAGTAAAACACGTTCTAAAGATTATGTAGAATGTGGTGGAGGAAATGGTGCAAATTATGCTTATAATTTAGCTTTTTGGGGTAATGATGTAGAATTATTTAGTATAATTGGTGATGATTTATATGGTAAATATCTATTAAATGAATTTGATGAAGTAGGTATTAATAAAGATGGTATTGAGATTAGAAAAGGTTATTCAACTCCTAAATCAGTAATTATTTCTAATTTAGCTAATTCTACTAGAACTATTGTAACTACTAGTAGAGAAGTAATTAGAAAATTAAATGTTAATATGAGTAAAGATGCAGATATTATACTACTTGATGGTACATATATAGAAAGTGCTAAAGAATTATTAAATAATAATAAAAAAGCTACTATAGTTTTTGATTTAGAAAAGAATGATCCTGAAATAATAGAGTTAGCTAGAACTTCTAATTATATTATTTGTTCTAAAGATTTTGCAGAAGAATTTACTAATATAGATTTATCTAATAGTAGTAATATAAAACGTTGTTATGATATGATTAGTAATTATTTTATTGATAGTAAAGTTATTATTACATTAGGTAAAGATGGATCTATTACTAAAGATAAAGATTATATAATAACTAAGAGCATTAAAGTTAATTCTATTGATACTACTGGTTCTGGAGATGTATTCCATGCTGCTTTTGTTCATTTTTTAGCTAAAGATTATAAATTAGTAGATATATTAAAATATTCTACTATAGCAGCAGGTCTATCTACTAAGAAAATTGGTTGTAGAAATAAAGTTCCTACTATGGAGGAAGTATTAAAACATGATTTTATATAATAATTTAAATAGTTTGGATTTGCATGGATGTGATAGAGATACTGCTAGAATATTAATTGATGAATTTATTCTAGATAATTATAAATTAAGAAATAGTAAAGTTATAATTATTCATGGTATTGGAACAGGTGTTTTAAGAAAAACTACTCATTTAGTTTTAAAGAATAATAAATATGTATCTAACTATAAATTAGATAATTTTAATAGTGGAACAACAATAGTCCAGATAGTTAAAAACATTGACAATTAAGGAGTTCTATGTTAGAATACTTGGCACATATGTCTAGGGGGTATTATGTATGCAAAAAGAAGAATATGAAGATAGAGGTTTTCCTTTTAGAGACTTTTTATTAAAATTAATTTTAGTAGCCGTTATTGTATTTTTAATTATATGGTTTGTTCCTAGATTTATTTCTATGAATAAAAATAAATGTAATGGTACTACTTGTTCTAATACTAGTGAACAAAGTAAGATGCTTTCTAAAAATTTAGAAAAGATGAAGAAAGCTGGAATTAATTATTATTCAGAAGATAAGGTTCCTGTTAATGATGGGGACAGTTCTAAAATAACTTTAGAAGATATGATAGAAAAAAGTATTATCTCAAGTTTTAATACTGGTAAAAAGATTAAATATGATGAGAAGAGTAGTTATGTAGAAGTTATTAAAGAAGAGAATGGATATGTAATGAATATATATTTAAAATCTAATAAAGGTAATAAAAGTAAAACTCTTAATTTAAATAATTATGAGTATTGTGAAGTTTATTTATGTGAGAAGGATAAATCTAAAGAAGATAAAAAAGATGATACTAAAGTAGAAGTTGATAATAGTTATACTGATAGTTATTCTAATACAGGAAAGACTACTGTAGTAAGAAAAAATAAACTTATTAAAAAGTATAAGAGTGGAAAATATAAATATAAGTATATTAAAACTATAAAACCAGTATTTTCTAAGTGGAGTAATTGGTCTAGTTGGATAGTAACTAGTTGTTCTACTAAGAAAGTAAGTTGTAGTGATGATAGTGTTAGTTGTCTTAAGAAAGTAGATAGATATAATAAGAAAGTACAAACAGGTACAGTAATTAAGAAATATGAATATCCTAGAACAGTTATTAAAAATATTGGATATGTATATAAAACAGTACCTACTAGTGGTATTTATGTAATAGTTAATAATAAACTATATAGAGCTAGTACTAACTATACATTTAGTTTAGTAGAAAGAAACAAACAAATGAGTAGAATACCTAATGATAGTTTATATTATCACTATGAGTTTGTAAGTAAAAATCATTATAATGTATATAGATATAATGGAACATTATATGAAGTTGTTAATGCTTCAGGTACTAGTATTAGGGTTCCTATATATGGAAGTGTTAGTATTAAGGACGTTGAATATGTAAGAGAACCAGTTTATAAAACTACTTGTTATAAGAGTATAAAAACTAGAAAATTAATTAGTAAAGGCAAAACTCTAATTAAATGGAGTAAATATAATGATCATAAGTTAATAAAAAACGGTTGGATATTAACTAAAACTAAAAAGAAAATATAAAGTAGGGGAAATAGATGGAAAGTGAAATTAAAGAGATATATGTTTGTGTAAAATTTATTAATAATAAAAAAAGTATTAGTAAAGTTTTAATGATATATGAAAATGGTAATACTAGGATTGTTAATAAAGAAACAGCAGACATGATGATTAAGAACTTTCCTCGTGATGAAGTGTATTCTAAAGTACACTTTTTATCTGAGGACAAGTATAATTTTATACGTGATAAATATGTTAAAAAACATAAAAAAGAAATTAATAAAAAACGCAGAAAAACTAAAATAAAAGTATATTCAGCTATTTTAACTGTAGCTTTAGGTACTGGGATTGTTTTAGTTAGTAATAATGCTTTTAATAAAGATAACGATGATGGATTTAAAGTTAAAATAAATAGAGGAGTAGAAGAAATTACTAATGATAATTTACCTGTAATAGAATTAGCTAAAGAAAAAGATTTTTATGAACTTATTAATATGTCTAATAAAAATACATCTATTCAAAGTGATGAGTTTATGGATGTTAGTGCATTTTTAATTGCATACAATGGTGCTTTTTCTAATAAACATAAGGAAAATGGTATTAAACCTACATTAAAATGGAATGAAGTAATTTCTTTAAAGTTAGCTTATAATAAATATACAGATCCTGAGATTAAAGTTATGTTTAATGGTAAGAAATTAGATCTTGATGATGTAAAGGATGGTTATAGTAATGCAGTTAAGCAATTAACTGATGCATTTGTTATTGAAAATGAGAAATGCATTATACCATTAAATTCATTAAATAATAATGCTTTAGAAAAAAGGATATATGATGAAGTTAATTTATGCTTTTTAAAAGCAAAAAATAGTAATAAAAAAGCGGATGTAAAAGAATTATATAAAAAAATAAATAAATATAAACATAAAAATTCAGTTATGTTTATGTTAGAACCAATAGTTAAGGCTTCTAATAAATTATTTAAATATAAAGATAATGATATTATTAATTATTATGAAGAAATTGATTATAGAAATTATATTAATAATAGATTCCGTGATTATGTATCTTTATCTAGTGATTATGTAAATGATAAATTACCTTTATATGATCAATTTAAAGATAGTAAAGAGAAACAATTAAAGGAAGAAAAGATGTATAATACTAAGAATAGAAATATCAATCATTTATCTGAATATGAAGATATTATTGGTAAGAAAGAAAGTTCTAAAGTATATACATATAGTAAGATATAAAAAAGTTTTTGATTTTTTATAAAAATTTGGTATAATACCTATAGACGTAAGGAGGGATATAAATGGCTAAAGCTGGAAATAGACAAACAAAGACTCTTGAATGTGTAGAATGTAAAGAAGGAAACTATAGAGTTTCTAAAAATATTAAGAATACAACTGATCGTCTTGAATTAAATAGATATTGCCCTAGATGTAGAAAACATACTGTACATAAGGAGAAAAAATAAGATAAAGTCTTATTTTTTAATTTAGGAGGAAGAATATGATTAGTACTAATGATTTAAAAGGTGGAATAACTATAGAAGTTGAGGGTGCAATTTATGTTGTAATGGAAACTCAACATGTTAAACCTGGTAAAGGTGCAGCTATAGTTAAAGCTAAACTTAGAAATTTAAGAACTGGTTCTATTATAGAAAAAACTTTTAATGCTGGTGTTAAAGTAGCAACTGCTAGAATTGAAAAACAATTAATGCAGTATTTATATAATATGAATGATACTTATTATTTTATGAATATGAATACTTATGAACAATTAGAATTATCTAAAGACTTAGTTGGAGATAATGCTAATTTCTTAAAAGAAAATTTAGAAGTATATATTACTATGTTTGAAGGTGAAGTTTTAGGAATAGATTTACCAGATAAAGTAGAATTAGTGATTACTCATACAGAGGCTGCTGTTAAGGGTAATACTACTAATAATGCATTAAAAGATGCTGAAGTAGAAACTGGTTATACTGTTAAAGTTCCATTATTTATAGAAGAAGGAGAAACTATTGTTGTTTCTACTAGTGATGGAAAATATGTATCAAGAGCGTAAAGCTCTTTTTTTATTTTACGATTATTTACAAAAAAAGGTGTTTAGTTCTTTTAAAATATTATAATTATGTAGTATAATTATATTAAGAATAGGAGTATATATATGGCAAAGAGAAAAAGAAGAAAACAGGTAGAAAAAGGTTTTAGACATAGTGCAGAGTTATATGGAATACTATTTTTACTATGTTCTATTTTAGGTATAGGTAAATTTGGGCCTGTAGGTAAGGGTATTGCGTCTTTTTCTTTATTTTTAGTTGGTTCTATTTATATAGTACTTCTATTAGGATTATTTATATTAGGTGCATATTTGTTAATTAAAAGAGAATGGCCTGATTTTTTTGATACTAGATTAATAGGTATATACTTATTTGTATTGGGATTACTTGTAATTATGCATAAGAATTTTATTACTGCTAATGATGGTAATATGATGTTAATATTTAAAGAAACTATAAATCAGTTAGTATCTGGTTTTAATCAAATAATGAATCATGGTAATTTAAGTCATTGGTTTTCTGTAGGTGGAGGAATTATTGGTGGAGTATTTGCTATTTTATTTGATAAGTTATTTTCTTATATAGGAATGCAGATAATTGCTTGGGTACTTATGATAGTAGGTGTTTGTTTAACTACAGGGTTCTCAATTGTTGATTATATTAGAGACTGGTATAAAAATAGAAAAGAAGCTAGACCTGATAAATCATCTGTTAAGATTAGTGATGGTAATGATGAAGATATAGATGATAATCATATTACTATTAGTAGTATTGATGAATTATCTAAGACTAATGTTAAAGATGAAAATGGTAAAGGTAGTGTTATAAATAAAGATTATCAATTGCCACCATTATCTTTATTAAATAAGCCTAAGAAAAAAGCTAAAGATATGGATAATAGTATAATTGAGAAAAATATTCAGACTTTAGAAAAAGTTTTAAAAGATTTTAAAATTAATGGTAAAGTAGTAGAAGTTCATATTGGACCTACTGTTGCGCAATATGAAATAGAAATAGCTAGTGGTACTAGAGTTAATAAGATTACTTCTATTAATAGAGAACTTGCTTTAGCGCTAGCTAAAAAAGATGTACGTATAGAAGCGCCTATTCCAGGTAAGAATACGGTTGGGGTGGAGTTTGCGAATGATGCTCCTACACCAGTTAGTTTCTATGAAATTATTAGTAGTAAATTAATGATGAATGCACCTGATAAAAAATTAATGATACCTTTAGGTAAGAGTATCATGGGTGATATTGGTGTGTGTGAAATTAATAAAATGCCACATATGTTAATTGCTGGTACTACTGGTGCTGGTAAATCGGTATGTGTTAATGGCATTATTTGTTCAATACTTATGAGAGCTAGACCAGATGAAGTTAAATTAGTAATGGTTGATCCTAAGGTAGTTGAATTAAATGCTTATAATGGTATTCCACATTTAATGTGTCCAGTTGTTACTGATCCTAAGAAAGCATCTATTGCTCTTGCTAAAATGGTTAGAGAAATGGAAAGACGTTATGAAGTATTTAGTGATAGTAAAACTAAAAATATTGAAGGATATAATTCATATGTTGAAAAATGGAATAACAAACATAAAGATGAACAAAAAGAAAAACTACCATATATAGTAGTTATAATAGATGAGTTATCTGATTTAATGATGGTAGCTGCTAAAGAAGTAGAAGATTCTATACTTCGTATTACACAAAAAGCAAGAGCTGCAGGAATTCACTTGATTGTTGCAACTCAAAGACCATCTACAGAAGTAATTACTGGTCTTATTAAAGCGAATATACCATCACGTATATCATTTGCTGTTGGATCAGGAATTGACTCTCGTACTATCTTAGATCAGACAGGAGCAGAAAAATTACTTGGTAAAGGAGATATGTTATTCTTACCAATCGGTATGAATAATCCAACTCGTATTCAAGGATCATTTATTAATGATAATGAAATAAAGAAAATTATAGATTTTACTATAGCTCAACAAAAAGCACAGTATGATGAAGAAATGATGAATTTAAGTGCTGTAGATAGTTCTGATTCTAAAACTTCTGGTGCTACTGATACAAGTGATGATGATCCATTATATAATGATATAGTAAAATTTGTTATAGAAAATCAAAAAGCTAGTGCTTCGCTATTACAAAGAAGATTTAAACTAGGTTATAATAGGGCGGCTCGTATAATAGATTTATTAGAGGAGCGTGGAGTAATTGGTCCAGCTAGAGGTTCTAAGCCTAGAGAAGTATTAGTAAAATTAGAATCTGAAGAAGAAAAAGAGGGAAAATAGAGGAGTATGATATATATTTCTCTTTTTGAGTAAATTATAAGAAAGAAGGTTGATGATATGCCAACACCACATATTGAATCTAAAAAAGGAGAGATTGCAGAATTAGTATTAATGCCAGGAGATCCATTACGTGCTAAATATATCGCAGAAAAGTATTTAGAAGATTATAAATTAGTTAATAAAGTACGTAATATGTATGCTTATACTGGTAAATATAAAGGGAAAAGAATAACTGTATTCGCATCAGGTATGGGTATACCTAGTATTGGAATATATTCTTATGAATTATTTAAATTTTATGATGTTAAAAAGATTATTAGAATTGGTACTAGTGGTTCTTTTAGTAAAAATATACATGTTTTAGATGTAGTTCTTGCTGAAGGAAGTTATGCTAAAAGTTATTTTGATCAATTAATTGATAATAATGATATAAATTATTGTATGTCTTCAGAAAAACTAAATAATACAATATTAGAAATTGCTAAAGAAAAGAAAATTCCTGTTAATTATGGGAAGATTATTACTAGTGATGTATTTGATTTATATACTGATAGTCAATATGAATTTAGAAGTAATTATCCAGATGATGTTGATTTCTTAGCAGTAGAAATGGAAGCTTTTGGTCTTTTATATGTTGCTAATAAATTTGGTAGAGAAGCTAGTTGTTTAACTACTGTTGTGGATTCTTTATATGATAAAAAAAGTGTCACAAGGGAAGATAGAATAAGAAAATTGGATGATGAAATTTCTATTGCTCTTGATGCAATTATTAAATAAAATAAATTAATTTACATATACTAAAAATGCGAGGTGGACTATGAAATATATAACTAAAAATTTAAGAACTTGTAAATTACATATAATTAAAACTAAAAAATTTAAAACTATTACTGTTAGAATAAATTTTAGAAGTCCAATAGTAAAAAATGAAATAACTATGAGAAATATTTTAGCGGAAATGTTTACTCAATCTAGTAAAAATTATAAGACTAAAAGGGATCTAACTATTAAGGCTCAAGATTTATATTCTGTAGGAGTAAACACTACTACTAATAGATTAGGTAATTATACTAATTTAAATTTTTTTCTTAATGTATTAAATGATAAATATACTGAAAAAGATAATTTTATAGAAGCATTTAATTTCTTTACTGATATTATATTTAATCCTGATGTAGAGGATAATAAATTTAATAAAGAAAGATTAGATATAGTTAAAGATTTATGTAGAAAAACACTTTTATCTCTTAAAGAAGATCCAGCTAGTTATAGTGTACTTAGGATGTATGAATCTATAGATAGTAATAGTCCTATATCTTATCGAATGGTTGGGTATTTGAATGATTTAGATAAAATTAATGAAAGTAATTTATATGAATATTATTTAAAAATGTTAAATAATGACTTAGTAGATATTTTTGTAATTGGTGATGTTAAAGAAACAGAAATTATTAAGTTAGTTAAAGAAAAAATAAAATTTAAGACTTTAAAGAAAGAA
>CAZYQE010000010.1:0-28771 GCA_964650315.1 uncultured Muribaculaceae bacterium | reverse complement strand
AAATCTCTAAAAGAAGTATTAGATAAGATTAGAGAAATGGGCCTAGTATTACGTGATGAAGACTAATATAAGGAGGAATAACTATGGCATATAGAAAACTAGGTGTAGATAACAAACATAGAAGAAGTATGTTAGCAACACTTACTAAAGAAGTTATCAACAATGAAAGTATTAAAACTACAGTTACTAGAGCCAAAGAAACTCGTAAGTTTGTTGAAAAAATGATTACTTATGGTAAAAAAGGTGATTTAGTTGCTCGTAGAAAAGCTTTAGCTTTCTTACATAATGATAAGAAAACAGTTGATAAAGTATTTGATGATTTAGCTAAACGTTATAAGAAACGTAACGGTGGTTATACACAAATTTTAAAATTATCTGAAAGACGTGGAGACGATGCGTTAATGGTTGTTTTAAGATTAGTAGCAGAAGATAAAAAGGAAGAAAAAAAACCAGCAACTAAGAAAACAACAAAGAAAACTACAGCAAAGAAAACAACAAAAAAAGAAACTAAAGAAACAAAATAAGACAGAAATGTCTTTTTTTTGTAAACAAAAACTAAATTAATGTAATATGATTGATAAAAAAGACTAAATATTATATAATTTAGTTATAAATAGGAGGCTAGACTATGGATGATTTTATAGAAGTTACTACTAAAGACGGAAGAAAACTAAAGGCAGAAGTTATAGAAGTCTTTAATATGGATGAATATCCAGATAAGGATTATGTTATGTATTCTTTTGGTGAAGATGTAGGAGAAGATAAAGAAAAAGTTTATATATCAATACTAGACGAAACAGAAGATTCATATAGATTAAAAGGTATTAGTGATCCTAGAGAATGGTCTGTAGTTCAAGATGCTATCAATAACTCGTTAGAAGATTTGGGGTGATATAAATGAAAGCAGAAGAATTAAGAATAGAGTTCCCCGATACTGAAGATTATAAAAAAAATGCTATACGAGTATATTTAAGAATATTAGAAGAAAAAAGAGAAGAACTTAAGACAGAAGAATTAAAAATAAAAACCAGAGTAGAAAAGTATGAAATAGAGAATATAAAAACAGCAATAGAACCATGGAGATCTAAAGATAGAACAAATAAGGAACTTGAGGAAGTACAGGAAAAAATAAAAGATTTGGATCTTGAAATAAAATATGTAAGATATGTTTTATCAGGAAAACTAGATTATATTATGGGACAAGATCCAAAAGCAGAAATTAGAGAATATGATAGAAAAATAGATACCATTATGAAGGAAATGGTATACTTACAAGATAAAAAGGCAAAACTAGAATCATTAAAACATAAACCAACAAAAGAAGAAATAATAAAAAAACAAGAAGAAATAGATAAAATAACACAAGAATGTAAGGAATTAAAAGAAAAATTCCTCAAAGCAACAACCAATGAAGAAAAAGAAATATTAACACAAAAATTAGAAGAATTAAAACAAAAACAAGAAAAACTTACTAAAGATGATACTATAGAAGAAGTTAAAAAAGTTTCTAATAAAATGTCTGATTTAGAGGAACAACTAGAAGAAACAAAAAAGGCAAAGAGAGAAACTATAGAACAAAATGAAGAACTAATTAAAGAACAAGATGATATCAGAAAAGCAATGGAAACATCAATGTTAGATGATATACAAAAGAGTGATATATTAAAAAAACTAGATGAAAAACATTTTAAAAAGCAAGAAAGTATAGATGCATTAAAGAAACAGATAGATGAATTGTATGAACAAAAAAAAGAAGCATCTAATATACGTAGTAAGAATAAAATTAAAAAGAACATAGAAAAGAAGAGAAAATTGATACAAAAAGCACAAGATAGACAAGCAGATATAGATATGGTTCAAAAGTATATTATTGTAGGTAAAAAATTTCTTAACAAAATTAGAGGAAAAAACAAAAAACTAAGTGATAAAGAAGTGAAAGTGGATAGCGCTAATCCAATGAACATTCCAAAAAGAGAAAAAAAAGAAGAAAAGAATCCAGAACTAGATGAAATGTTTATAGACGAAAACAATCCAAAAAATAAAGATAACGAAAAAGCAGGTCCAAGTAAATAGAAATAATACAGGGTGGTGATAAGATGAAAGCATTAATAACAGGTGCATCATCAGGAATAGGTCTTGAGATTGCTAAATATTTAGCAAGTAAAAAATATGAACTTATATTAGTAGCTAGATCTAAAGACAAATTAGAAAAAATACAAGAGTCTTTACCAACTAAAGTTACAATTATAGTAGCTGATTTATCTATAGAACAAAAAGCTAAAGAATTATATGTATTAACTAAAAAAGAAAATATAGATATATTAATAAATAATGCTGGTTATGGAGATTTTGGTTATTTTACTGATACAGACTTAACTAATGAATTAAATATGATAAATACTAATATAAAAGCAGTTCATATATTAACTAAAGCTTTTCTTAAAGATATGGAAGCAAAAAACTTTGGTTATATACTAAATGTTGCTTCATCTGCAGCATTCCAACCAGGACCATTAATGAGTACATATTATGCTACTAAATCATATGTATATCAACTATCAGAAGCTCTATATTATGAAGAAAAGAAGAAAAAGAAAAATGTTCAGATATCAGTACTATGTCCTGGACCAGTAGATACAAACTTTAATAATGTTGCTGGTGTTAAATTTGGAGTAAAACCTAAAAAAAGTAGTTATGTAGCTAAATATGCTACAGATAAAATGTTTAAAAAGAAAATGTTAATAATACCAGGATTTGGTATGAAAATGTCTAAATTCTTTTCTAGATTTGTCTCTGACAAATTCATGTTAAGAGTGGTATATAGAATACAAAAGAAGAAAGTTAACAAAAGTTGACTTTTTCTTTTATAATATTTCTTGATATTCATACAGAGTGTATATATAATGTTATCATAGGAGGTAAACATAATGAATAATGAAGTAAACAATAATTCATTAAATGAGTTATATAACAACTCAAATACTCAGGGGACTAATACTATGGATCAAAATATAGCTCAACCAGAACAACCAGCACCTACAGAACCAGTACAAGATGTAGTACAACAAGAACCAGTTACACCACTACCAGAACAACAACCTGAACCAATGGCTGAACAGAATATGGTAGAACAACCAATAGATCCAAATGTAAATAACACAATTTCTACACCAACACAAAATAATAATGGTGGAGGAAATATCTTTGTTAACAATATTAGAAATATTCGTAACGATGGTAGTCTAAGAATTGGTATGAAAGAAGATGCTAAAAAAGGACCAAAAGAAAAATTAATTTTAGCTATAGCTTTAGGAGCTTTTAGTGTAATAGGTGTTGTAATACTACTTTCAATACTAACATCTGTATTACCAGCTAAAGGATTCTTTGGTTCGGTAACAGCAATAGTAATAATAGCTTTATTCGTTCTTTATCAAAGTGGAGTTATTTCTGCGTCTATGAGAATGGGTAATCAAGGAGAATTAACACTTAAAGAAATATTTAAATGGCCTTTCCAAAATAAGATGATAACTTTTAAAATGGTAGTAGTTGAAGGTTTATATGTTTTTTTAGCAACTATTATAACTATGATATTATTTATGTTATTTAATAAAGGTTATTTAATATTAATACCATTTATAGTTTCAATACTAATTGGAATATTAATAATTCCTATAATAATGATGTCAGTTTATTCAATGTTGGATGAAAATAATCCTGAAAAAGGTATATTTAAATGTATGAAGTTAGGTTTTGTCATTGCTAAGGATAGAGTTCTTCAATATGATGCTTTATTGATTAGTTATATTGGATGGGCATTATTACAACCATTTTCATTAGGAATACTAATTCCAGATTTTATGTATGCAAAAAACAACTTTTATAAAATGGCTAAAGGTGAGCAAACATTTGAAGGTAGAAAAGGTTTAAGCGATAGTTCAGTATTATTAATATATATTGCAAGTTTTGCCATAGTAATATTATTACTAATAGCATTAGGAAAGAATGCACCTGGAATATTTAATAACAATACAGGTTATTCAGATGGATATGATTATGGTGACTATAGTGATTATGGTGACTATAGCGAATGGTAATTATATAAAAACAAAAGTTAGTTTTAACTAACTTTTTTATATGTCATAATAACTTGATTTTATAGACATCAACATATATAATATAAAACATTAAGGAGGTAGATTATGGATAGTATTATCAATATAAAAGATCTAAATTATAAAGATATGCTACATAATATAGATATTTCTATTAATAAAAACGACTTTATAACTATCTCTGGTTCTAATAAATGTGGCAAGACAACATTAATTAAAATATTAAACAAAGAAATAGATACTAATAATAAAATAAAAGTTAATAATAAAGATATAAAAGAATATAGTCTAAAAGAATATAAAGATGTAGTTGGTTCTGTAATATATGGAACTGATAATTTATATTTATTTAATACAGTAGAAGATGAGACAAACTATCTACTAGATAAAAAGTTAAAAAATAGATACAAAGAACTAATAAAATTATTTAAATTAACTAAATATGAAAAAACTAACCCTAATAATTTAGATAAATACAATAAATTAAAACTAGACATCCTAAAAGAAATAATATTAAAACCTAAAATACTACTACTTGATGATATATTCTTATATTTAAGTGATAAAGAAACTAATGAAATACTAAAAATACTAAAATATTTACAAGAAAAAGACAAATTAACTATAATTCTAACTACAAGTAATCTAAACAATACAATAGATAGTGATTATTTATATATATTATCTGAAGGAAAAATAGTTTTAGAGGGAAATCCCCTAGAAGTATTAGAAAAAGACAATTTATTAAATAGATTAGGTCTAGAACTACCATTTATGATAGATTTATCAGTAAAATTAAAAGATTATAACTTAGTAGATAACATAAAGTTAGATATGGATAGGATGGTTGAAGATCTATGGAAATAAAGTTAGTAGATGTAAGCTATAATAAATCTAACTATGATTTAACACTAAAAAGTAAATATATTATAGGAATTACTGGTAAAAACAAAGAAATATTAATGAATATAATAAATTTGAATATTAATTATAAAGGTAATATATTTATAAATGATAATAAAATAGACAAAGATAATATAAATAAGTATAGAAAGAAGATAAGTCTAATAGAAAAGGAACTAAAAATAAATACTACAGTAAAAGAATATATGGAATATATTATTAAATATAAAAGATTAGAAATTAAAGATGAATCTAAAAAAATGATTGATTCTTTAAGAATAGTAGGTCTAAATAAGACATATTTAGATAGATATTATAATACTTTATCTAATTCAGAAAAGAAATTAGTATCTATTTCTGTAGGATTACTATCAAATCCAGATATATTAATATTTGATGATATATTTATAGGTTTAGATAATAAATATCAAAAGAAACTACATAGATTATTTACTAAATTAAAAGATCAATATAATAAATTAATAATAATATTTAGTAATAATAGTAATATTTTATATAAATATACTAATAAAATAGTATTCTTATATGATAATGAAGTATTAATAGAAGGTAAAACTAATACTTTATATACTAAAGTAGATTATTTAAAAGAATATAAATTTGATATACCAGATATAGTATTATTTACTTATAAAGTAAAGAAAAAAGGTATAAAACTTAGTTATCATAAAGATATAAGAGATATAATAAAAGATATATATAAACACGTATAGGGGTGATATAGTGAGATTTTTAATAAAACTTTCTTATGATGGATCTAGTTATAATGGATTTCAAAGACAACCTAATAAAAAAACTATTCAAAAAGAATTAGAAGATGCATTAACAAAGATAAATAATAAGAAAACTGATATAGTATGTACAGGTAGAACTGATAAGGGAGTACATGCTAAATGTCAGTATGGACATGCAGATATAGATGTAGATATTAATGAATATAAACTAAAAAGAGCTATGAATAGTTATTTGCCAGATGATATTCATGTAATAAATACAAAAAAAGTTAAAGATGATTTCCATGCTAGATATAATGTAGTAAGTAAAGAATATAAGTATTATATAAACATGGGAGAATATAATCCAATAGATAGAAACTATATATTTCAATACAACTACAAACTAAATATAGATGCAATGAAAGAAGGATTAAAATACTTAGTAGGTAAACATGATTTTAGATCATTTGTTACTGAAAACAAAGTAAAAGAAAACTGTATAAGAACTATAGAAAAAGCTTATATTACAAAGAAAAACAATATAATATGTATTACTTTTAAAGGAGATGGATTCTTAAGATATCAAGTAAGAAACATGGTAGGAAGTCTTATCCAAGTAGGTGAAGAAAAGAAAAGTCCTAAACATATAAAAGAACTATTAGATAGAAAAGATAGAAGTAAAGATGGTAAAACTGCTCCTGCAGTAGGACTATATCTTACTAAAGTATCTTATAAGTAATAAATAAGTAAAAATTAACATATATTATGATAAATAAGTAAAAAACTAATAAAAGTATTGATTTTTATTAGTTTTTTTAGTATAATCATAATCGGTACATTCGAAATATCCCCACGTAAATTAGGCCCTGGGAAAACCTAATTTAAGTAAAGGAGAAAAATTATGAAAAGTTACATGCAAAAAAAAGAAACAGTTGAACGTAAGTGGTATGTGATTGATGCTGAAGGAAAGACATTAGGTAGAGTAGCAACTCTAGCTGCAACTTATCTTCGCGGAAAACATAAACCAACTTATACACCACATGTAGATTGTGGAGATTATGTAATCATTATCAATGCAGAAAAAGTTAATTTAACTGGAAATAAATTAGATAAGAAGATTTACTATAATCACTCAATGTATCAAGGTGGATTAAGAGAAAGAACTGCAAGAGTAATGAAAGAAAGATATCCAGAAGAAATGATGGAAAGAGCTGTTAAAGGAATGCTTCCACATAATAGATTAGGAAGACAAATGTATAAGAAACTATTTGTATATAAAGGAAGCGAACACAAGCAAGAGGCTCAAAAGCCAGAAGTGCTTGAGGTTAAATAGGAGGTTCATATATGGCTAAGAAAAATACAAACACATATTGTGGAACTGGACATAGAAAAACTAGTGTAGCTAGAGTTACATTAACTCCAGGAAAAGGTAAGATAACAGTTAATGGACAAGATGTTAAAGATTATCTACCATTTGAAGTATTAGTTATGGATTTATGTCAACCACTTGATTTAACAAATACTAGAGATATGTTTGATGTAGATGCTAAAGTAAAAGGTGGAGGATTCTCAGGACAAACTGGAGCTATCCGTCATGGTATTACAAAAGCACTATTAGAATATGATAGTACTACACCAGCAGACTCAGAAAATAGTTTTAGAAAAACATTAAAAGCAGCTGGATTCATTACAAGAGACCCACGTAAGAAAGAACGTAAAAAACCAGGTCTTAAGAAAGCTCGTAGAGCACCACAGTTCTCAAAACGTTAATTATGTTTCAAAAAAACCCACAAATGTGGGTTTTTTTATGCTATAATTTATAGTAGAGGATGTGTTAACATGGATTATAAAAATGATATAGAAGAAGCTAAAAAAGCAAGACTTAATGCTTATTCACCTTATAGTAATTTTCAAGTAGGTGCTGTATTAAGATGTAAAGATGGGACTACTTTTACTGGATGTAATATTGAAAATGATGGTATAGAAAGTATTTGTGCAGAAAGAGTTGCTTTTACAAAAGCAATATCTGAAGGAAAAAGAGAATTTGAATCTATCGCAATAGTAGGTTCTAAAAAAGGAGAAGACCCTACAGATAAATGTCTACCTTGTGGATATTGCAGACAATTTATAAGTGAATTTGTAGATAGGGAATTCAAATTTATAGTAGAAGATAATAATGAAATTATTACTTATACAATAGATGATTTATTACCAAATGCATTTAATTTATAAATACTAGGAGAAAAAACATGAAACTATATATAATTGGACCGCCTGCATCAGGAAAAACAACTTTATCTAAAGTATTATCTCATAAATATAAAACTAAAGCATATGAACTAGATTTAATTATTTTTGATGATGCTAACGGTCATAAAAGAAGAACTAAAGAAGAAATAGAAAAAAGATATAATAAGATATTAGAAAAAGACTCATGGATAATAGAAGATATATGTAGAAAAAGTCTTTCTAAAGGCTTAGAAGAATGTGATAAAATATATTATTTGAAATTACCTAAACTATTAGTATATTTTAGAATATTTAAACGTTGGTTTAAACAAAAAATAGGTAAAGAAAGATATAATTATCCACCAACTTTATTTCAATTATTTGATATGTATAGAACCTTAAATTCATATTATAAAAAAGAAAAAGAAAAACTAGAAAGAATACTTAAATATAAAGAAAAAGTAAGATTTTTAAGTAATAAAGAAATAAAAAGATTGATAAATAACAAATAATTAAATATAATTAATTAAACAGTATAAGGAAGTATTAGTATGGAAGAGAATAAAGAGAATAGAGTAATTAACGCTTTATATAAAATAATCATGTTATTTGTGATAGGATGTTTTTTGGGTTGTGCTTTTGAAACTATTCTTTGTTTTATACAAAGAGGGCATTTTGAAAGTAGAAGAGGATTAATATATGGACCATTAAATCCTGTATATGGAGTAGGATTTTTAATAGTTTGTTTGATATTAAAGAAAGAAAGAAGAGGTTATATGCTTTTTCTAAAAGGATTTTTATATGGAGGAGCAATAGAATATGCTTTTTCTTGGTTACAAGAAAAAATATTCCATACTTCATCATGGAATTATAGTAATTATGCTTTTAATTTTGATGGTAGAACAAGTATATATCATATGATGTGGTGGGGTTTAGGAACTTTCTTAATTATGAAATTCTTATATCCTAGAATTATTAGATCAATAGATAAAATCAAAGAAAAATATAGATTAGCAGTTACTATTGTAATATCTGTGTTATTAATAGTAGATATAACTATATCAACAGTAGCCTGTATTAGATATACACAAAGAAAAAATAATATGGGACCTAGAAATAATATAGATAGATTAATGGATAAGTATTATCCAGATAAATATTTAGTTAAAATATATCCTAATTTAAAGGATCCAAAAACTAAAGTTAAGTTAAGTAAAATGAAGTAGAAATACTTCATTTTTTTATCCCAAAGTTATATCTAAAATCATCATTATAGAAAAACCTATTAAAGTAAATAAAGCCATTAAATCTTTTCTTTTATTAGTTTGACTTTCAGGTATTAATTCTTCAACTACTACATAAATCATTGCACCTGCTGCAAAAGATAATAAGAAAGGAAGTATTGTTCTTATTTTTAGTACTAATATTGCACCTAATATTGCAGAAATAGGTTCCACAATACCACTAAGTTGTCCATATAGAAAAGCTTTTTTTCTAGATAATCCTTCTCTACGTAGAGGTAGACTAATTGCACTACCTTCAGGAAAGTTTTGAATACCAATACCAATTGCTAAAGTAATAGCTGAAGCTAGAGTTGATCCTGATATACCATATACTAATGAACCAAACGCAACACCAACAACTAAACCTTCAGGAATATTATGTAATGTTATAGAAAATATAAGCATTGCACATCTTTTAAAGCTATCGTTAGAAATACTTTTCTTTTTAGAAAAATAACTATATATTTTATCCCCAATAAATAGTAATAATCCACCACTGAAAAACCCTATAAATACAGCGATTATACTAATCTTCAAAGAATTAGCCATATTTATAGCTGGATTTAGTAATGACCAAAATGAAGCAGATATCATAACACCTGCCGAAAATCCAAGTAAAGCATCCATTATACTTTTATTAACTTTCTTAAAGAAAAATACTATAGAAGCCCCTAAAATAGTTATACTCCAAGTAAATAAAGAAGCTATTAAAGCTTGGTATATAGGGGATAAATTACTAAAGAAATTTAACATAATAAATATCACCATTATATGATATGTTTAATTCATAAAAAAGTATGGGCAGAAAAAGCATAAAAACATTGTGTTTTTTCTAAAAAAAAGATATAATATATTCAGGATAAAAGATACTAAAAAGGGTTGGTGATATATTTGATAGTCAGATTAATTAAAAAAACACAAATATATAATTTTGATTTGCCAACTGAAGTGTCTGGAAATTTCTGGATTACTGATAATGATTCACTAGGTAATGTAAGAAATTTAATAAACGTTGAAGAAAGTAATGGACAATGGAGAATAAAGAGTAACTTTGAAACTAAGATTATATTAGGTGATAAAGAAGTAGACTCTGCTTATTTAAAATCATATAGTATATTTTTCTTAAAAATAAGCAATGAAAATGAATATGTTATATTATATTGTTCTCCAACTTTAGATGATAATGTTAATATGCTTAAAATAACTAGTGATAAAGAATTATTAATAGGTAATGATTCTAATGCACATATTAGTTATAATTATCCATTATTATCTAAACAACATGCTAGATTAATATACAGTAAAGGTAAATGGACAATACAAGATCTAAATAGTAAATATGGTACATATATAAATAATATTGCTGTTAATACTAAGGAATTAGAATATGGTGATGTAATCTTTATTATGGGATTAAAGATTATAGTTATGAAAGATTTTATTATAATTAATAATATTGGTGATTATATAAAATTTGACAGTAATACATTTGCTTTAGTCTCACCACCTGTTCAAAATCAAACAGAAATGGATAATCCTGAAGAAGAAGGAATAGAATTCTTCCAAGAGGATGATTTCTTTTATAGATCTCCAAGATTTAAAACAATGATTGAAGATGCTAAAATCACTATTGATCCACCGCCAGCTAAGCAAGAACCTGATAAGATGCCAGCAATTTATACAGTTGGACCAATGATGACAATGGCTATGACTTCAGTTGCAATGGGATACTCTTCATTTGCAGGAGTAATAGATGGATCTAGAGACATAGGAGAAGCTATGCCTACTTTAATCATGTCATTTGCTATGCTAGCAACTATGTTATTATGGCCTATATTATCAAAACAATATGAAAAAAGAGCAGCTAAGAAGAAAGAAAAATTAAGACAAGAAAAATATTTAGAATATATTGAAAAAAATAGAGCCTCAATAGCATCAGAAATGAAAATACAAAGACAAATATTAATAGACAACTATTTACCATTAGATGCTACTAAAAGTATAGTTTATTCCAAAAAAAGAAATCTATGGGAAAGAGAAATAGATCAAGAAGACTTCTTAGATTTAAGATTAGGTATTGGATCTACTCAATTAAAAGGAGAAATTGCATTCCCAGAAGAACATTTTGCTTTAGAAGATGATAACTTACTACAAGAAGTATATAAACTAGGTGATGAATCTAGAACATTAGAAAATGTTCCTATTTCTACATCATTTGTTGATAAAAATATCTGCGCTATTATAGGTGATGGTAAGAATAAACAAAAATTTATTGAAGGATTAATTCTTCAAATGGTTACTTATCATAGTTATGAAGACTTAAAAATAATAATGTTAACTAATAAGAAAAATGAATCTAAATGGGATTATTTAAAAGTATTACCTCATTGTTGGAATAATGATAAAACCACTAGATATTTCGCAACTAGTATAGATGAAGCAAAAGAAATATCTTTATATTTAGCTCAAGAAGTACAAAATCGTAAGTATAAAAATGTAGAAGATAATATGGAATTAAGTAATGAAGATTATAAGAGTTATAAACCATATTATGTAATAATAACAGATGATTATAAATCAGTTAGAGATATAGAATTAATAAAAGATATTACAGAAATGGAAATTAATCTAGGATTTAGTTTAATTGCTATAAGTCCAAGATTAATAAACTTACCTAATGAGTGTAATACATTTATTAGTATAGGTGACATAAAATCTGGTATCTTTGAAAATGAATTAGTTTCAAATAAACAAAAAGAATTTACTGCTGATTTTGATCCAAATCTTAATATGTATGAAGTATGTAAGATACTTGCTAATATACCAATAGATATTGCAAAAGAGAATAGACATTTACCAAATGGTATAAGTTTCTTAGAAATGTATAATGTTGGTATGATAGAACAATTAAATATTCAGAATAGATGGAAATCTAATGATCCAACTAAGTCACTACAAGCTCCTGTTGGAGTAGATAAATCTCAAGAATTATTTAAATTAGATTTACATGAAAAATTCTATGGACCACATGGTTTAATAGCTGGTATGACTGGTTCTGGTAAATCAGAATTTATAATTAGTTATGTATTATCTATGGCTATTAATTACCACCCATATGAAGTTCAATTTGTACTTATTGACTACAAAGGTGGAGGTTTAGCCGGAGTATTTGAAAATAGCATAAAACTACCTCATGTAGCTGGTACTATAACAAACTTAGATACAGTGGAAATGAATAGATCATTAGCTTCTATAGAAAGTGAACTTAGAAGAAGACAAAGATGCTTTAATGAAGCTAGAGATAATTTAAATGAAAGTACTATTGATATATATAAATATCAAACATTATATAGAAAAGGATTAGTTACTGATCCAATATCACATTTATTTATAATATGTGATGAGTTTGCAGAATTAAAAGATCAACAACCTGACTTTATGGATAAATTAATATCTACTGCTCGTATTGGTCGTTCCCTAGGAGTTCACCTTATACTAGCAACTCAAAAACCAGCTGGTGTTGTTAATGATCAAATATGGTCAAACTCTAAGTTCAGAGTATGTTTAAAAGTTCAAGATAAAGCAGATAGTATGGATATGATTAAATGTCCAGATGCTGCAGCTCTAAAAAATCCTGGTAGATTCTATTTACAAGTAGGTTATAATGAATTATTTGCTTTAGGACAAGCAGCTTGGGCAGGAGCTCAATACTATCCTACAGAAAAGAGAAAGAAGAAATTTGATCAATCAATAGTATTCTTAGATAATGTTGGTAACCATGTAAAAACACTTGATAATGAAGCAAAAGAAGAAAAAGAAGAATCTAAGGGAGAAGAAGTTACTAACATAGTAAAATATATAGTTGATGAAGCAGCAGTAGACAACATAGAAGTACCACAATTATGGTTAGATAGAATACCAGATAAAATATATGTAAAAGATTTATGTGAAAAATACAACTTTGTTAGTGAAAAGAATGATATTAATCCAGTAATAGGAGAATTTGATGATCCAGATAACCAAAGACAAGGAATACTAACTTTACCATTATCTAAGAATGGAAATACACTTATATTTGGATCTACTGGTAGTGGAAAAGAATTAATGCTATCTAGTATTGTATATTCAACCATTACTACTCATTTAGAAAATGAAGTAAACTTCTACATAATGGACTTTGGTGCCGAAACTCTAAATATGTTTAGAGATGCTCCACAAGTAGGAGAAGTATTACTTGCAGATGAAGAAGAAAAAATAACTAACTTATTTAAATTCTTAGATAGAACTATCGAAGAAAGAAAAAAATTATTTGTAGAATACAATGGTTCTTATGATTTCTATATCCATCATGGAGGTATTCAAATACCATTAATTACAGTAATAATTAATAATTATGAAGGATTTATAGAAACATATCCAGATTTTGAAGATGTAGTTAGTCAACTTACTAGAGATTGTTTAAAATATGGAATTGTCTTTATCTTAACAGCTAATGGAACTGGTGATATTAGATATAGACTAAGACAAAACTTTGCTCAAAATCTAGTATTACAATTCAATGATGCATCAGATTATTCTGATATAATCGGAAATGTTGGTAATAAAGAACCATCTAAAGTATTTGGTAGAGGTTTAGTAGAATTAGATGGAGTATATGAATTCCAAACAGCTTACCCATATAAAGATGAACAAATGACTGAATATATAAGAATAGTTTGTAATAAACTTAAAAATATATGTGAAAAGAAAGCTAAAAAGATACCTATACTTCCACCAGTAGTAACATTTGAAGATGTAGAAGATTCTCTAGGTAAATTATCTTCTATACCAATAGGTATAGAAAAAGATTCTTTAGAACCTGCTACTATTAATCTAGAAAAGAATGGATGTTATACTATAACAGGAGAAGAACCAACTGATAATCCAATGTTTATCCAAGGATTAGTAAAAGTTATTAGTAAGATAAAGAATACTAATGTAATAGTAATGGATGTTACATCTACATTAAATAAAGATTCTTTAGGTGATGTTATTTATGATACTAAAAGTTGTTCTAAAACAATAAAAGCTATTACAAATCTATATAAGAAAGAAAAAGAAACTAGTAAAACAAATATTAGTAGTTTAGCGACTCTACCTAAAACAGTATGTATAATTAATGGTATAGCTGATTTATTAGAAAAAGTATCTTTAGAAGAAAAAAATGAGTTTATAAATATGATTAAAGAAGCTAAATCATTAAATACATTTAAGTTTATTGCGATAGATAACATAGATAATATTAAAACAACATCTTATGAACCATGGTATAAGACTAGTTTTGATTTAAGTGAAGGATTATGGATAGGCAGTGGAATATCTAATCAATTTACTTTAAGAGTTATAACTAGTGCTAGAGAATTAGATGATGAAATAGAACCATCATTTGGATATATAGTAGAAAAAGGAAAGGCTACTCAGGTTAAACTGATAGTAGATGAATAGGAGGTAGAGTATGAATAATAATAAAATATTAATAGAATTATATATACCTCTAATAGAAAAGAACTATGATCTTTATATACCAATTAATAAAAAAGTTGGTACAGTAAAGAAATTTATAGAAAAAGGTCTAGTTGAATTAACAGGAAACGCATATAAAATAAAAGAAGATACTAATCTATATAGTAAACAAACAGGAAATATATATGATGTTAATGAAACAGTTAGAGATACTGATTTAAAGAATGGTTCTAAAGTAATTCTAATATAAGGAGAGATATTATGTCAGATTATAAAAGATATGTAAATGCAGTTAATAAATTATTTGATTGTATTAACATAATGAAAACTAAATGGGATAGTACAGATAATATAAATCATATAGCCAATATAGAAGATTATAAACAAAATGTAATTGATATATCTAAAAAACTAAAAGATAAATCTAATAATACTTCTAATATAGAGGAGTTAGGTCAATGATAGAAGATAAAGATTATAAAGAAATAGAACAAATATCTAATGATATAGATGCTTGTGCTAAAGAAATAAAAGAAGTATTAGAAAGTAATGGAATAGATGATTTAAATGATTTTATCTCTACTGTAGAAGGATATGCTAAATATTTAAATACTAATATAGAACTAAGTAAGGATGCAGATATAGCACTAAAAGATTTAGTACCAGATAAAAAAAGAGTTTCCGATTAAGGAAGCTCTTTTATATATCTTTTTAACTTAGTATTAGGAAAATAATAATTAAGTATATCAGAATAATTACAACCATTTAAAGCTATCTCATTAGAACCATATATACTAAGTCCTAAGAAATCACCATATCCTCTACTAATAATACATATATTATTTCTATTAATTATAATATTAATATATTGAGATCTTAGATTTAATATATTTTTAAACTCTTTCCCATCTATAGTATGTTTACCTATTTTAATCTTTAATACTTTACCATATGGAGATTTCTCTAATATAGAAAACTTAGTTTTATTATTAATTTTAAATTTAAATAGATTACTTAAAGTATTATAATCTATTTTTTTAGTTTCTATAAAATAAGGAGAAGAATAATCCCATAGGCTATATACACTAGATAAATATGGATATCTATCATCTTTTAAAGTAAAACCATTATTAGTTATATGTATAAAAGGTAATATATAATAATCTTTATAAGTGATAAAAATACAATTAGTATCATCAATAGCTTCTTCAAATAATTTAATCATATTATCATAATTAGGTGCTAAAGAAAGTTTATAATATGATATTGGTTTATATAAAGCAAATATATCTAAAGCATCTACAATATCATCCTCATGCATCTTCTTAAAAGCATAAGTTCTATAAAGAATAGCTAAAGCTTTTAATACTTCTATATCTATATCAGGAATACAATTAGTTGCTAAAACACCTAATAAATAGTCTTTTAAACTAATTTCTATAACTGTATTACTTTCTAATCTTAAATTAATATAATAATGATCATTAGAATAATATAAATTATCTTTTAATACTTCTATTTCATCAATATTCTTAATATCAAAACTTCTAACCATAATCCCATCTACTATTAAATAAACTTTACCACTATTAAAATTAATATTATTATTCTTTATAAAATTCTTAGTTCTTCTTTTTATCTCTACATCAGAACCCTTTAATCCTAGCTCTTTAGAAAACTCATAATTCATAGTTAAATATAAATATAAAACATCTTCATCTTTAGTCTTTTTAATCTCATATCTATAAAACATAATATCACCTAAAATTAGTATGATATTAATATATAAAAATATACAAAAAGAATTAAAATTCAAAATATTTTAATTCTTTCTTAATATCACAATCTAAACCAGTAATATAACTTCTATTATCAAACAATTCATCTAAGTTAATATCTTTATTATCTAAGTATTTAAATACTTCTTCTACAATATATTTAGCTTCTTTTAAAGCTTTAATATATAACTCTATAAAAGAATCAGTACTAGTTAAATCATAATTTATAGGATTTCTCCATAATTCATGTTTGCTATTTAAATAATCACGTTTAGTCTTTAATGGATAATGATAACTAACAGCTTCAAATCTAAATACATTTTTAGGAGTAAAAGTATCTATTAATTTATAAAAGAATTTCTTTATACCAAATCTATCCTTTCTAAATAAAGATAAACTCAATTTCATATACTTAGTAGATTTATAATATATATTACCCATATCTTTAACTTTATAAGTCTTATAATAACTATTATCTATAACACTATTTAATTTATTAGAAAACTTTCTAGTATCAAAACAAAACTTTCTAATATTAAACTTATAAGGATTAATCTTTTCTCTAGTTTTAACCATATAATTATCAATAAATACTTCCATAAAAGCATGTCTATTATTATATTTATAAGTATTAGGTTTCTTCTTGTCAAAATGACCAGACTTATAACATATATATGGATGTGTAGTAGAATCTAATACATAATGACATATAGTACCAAAAACATACGAATAAACATCTTCATCATATAACTTATTTTCTTTAATATATTCTAATAAATTAATAAAATAATCTTTAGTTTTTTTAGAATGAGCATCCTTTTGTAATTTTCTAATACTTTTATTAGAAAAATAAAACATTAAAGGATCAGGTCCCTGTCCAAACATCATAACTCTATCTAAATTAACTTTATTTTGAACTTTTTTATCTACTTTATTATATACATCATAACCAAAATAAGCATGTGTAATACTAGCGGGCATAATCCACCTCCTATAGTTATAAAATAAATTATAACATAAATCTAAAAAAATAATACTTTTATTTAATTTTGTGTTATAATTTATAATAGGTGATACTATGATAGAGAAACAATTTAAGAATTTAGATGAACAATTAGAAATTTTCAAACATAAGGGATTGGTTATATTAGATGAGCAATATGTTAAAGAGATATTATTAAGAGAAAATTATTTCTTTATAAATGGTTATAGACATCTATTCTTTAAATCTAATGTAGAAAAAATGTTTATTAAGGGAACTACTTTTGAAGAAATATATAGTTTATTCTTATTTGATAGAACTTTAAGAAATATATTCTTTAAATACTTATTAGTAATAGAGAATAACTTAAAATCTATAATGTCTTATGAATTATCTAAAAAGTATGGATATAGAGAAAAAGATTACTTAAAAGTAAAGAATTTTAATCAGGATCCAGAAAGACAAAGACAAGTAAATGATTTGTTAAAGAAAATGAAAAGACAAATTAGAATAAATGTTTCTCAACATACTGCTACTGAACATTATGCTACTAATTATGGATATATACCATTATGGATATTAGTTAAAGTATTATCTTTTGGTATAGTTAGTGAAATGTTTTCTATTTTAAAGAAAGAAGACCAAAAAGAAATATGTAAGATATATGGTATAGAGGTAGAAGATTTTATTACATATTTACCAATGCTTGCTAATTATAGAAACTTATGTGCACATGAAGATATATTATATGAAAATAAAACTCAAAAGAGTATAAATGATACTATATATCATAATTTATTAAATATACCTAAAGTAGAAGATACATATAAATATGGTAAGAATGATTTATTTGCTTTATTAATTATGATAAAACAAATGATACAACCAGAAGAATTTAAAACTATGACTATAGAAATAGAAAGGGCAATACAAAGTTTAAGTTATAATTTAAAATCAATTAATATTGAGAGTGTTTTAGATAGAATGGGATTCCCAACTAATTGGAAAGATTTATCTAAAATGGAAAGGAGTAAAGATAATGAAGAAGAATGATACTAATAAAATAGTATTTCTAGTTATCTTTTCTTTTATTATTGGAGCTATAATAACTATATTTCTACTTAAATGGACTCCATTACTAGATGGACTTAAAGGTAATAATACAGTTATTACTAAAAATGGTACTCAAGTATATGAAAAGACTTCCTTAGCGGCATCAGTAGATAAAGTATATGATGCAGTTGTATTGATAAAGGGATATCAAGATGAAGAAGAATCTTCTACTGGTACTGGATTCATTTATAAAGTAGATAGTAGATATGGATATATCTTAACTAATCAACATGTAGTTGCTAATACTAATAATGTTAAAGTAGTTATGTCTAATGATGAAGAAGTAAAAGCTAAATTCCTAGGAGGAGATGAATATTTAGATTTAGCGGTATTAAGAATAGATAAATCTAAAGTAAAATTAGTCGCTACTCTAGGTAATAGTGAAAAGATGAAACTAGGAGATACTGTATTTACTGTGGGAGCTCCTATGGGAGAAGACTATAGAGGTAGTGTTACTTCAGGAGTATTATCTGGTAAAGCTAGAATGGTACCAGTCAAAGTATCACATTCAACTACTAATGATTGGGTAATGAGAGTATTACAAATAGATGCTTCTATTAATCCAGGTAATAGTGGTGGACCACTTCTAAATATTAATGGAGAAGTAATAGGAATATGTTCTATGAAATTAGTAGATGATAATATAGAAGGTATGGGATTTGCTATTCCAATAGAATATGCAGAACATCATATTAAATCATTAGAAAGTGGTAAAAAGATTGATTGGCCATATCTAGGAGTAGCTATGATTAATGTAACAGATGTATCTAGTCTATATAGAAGTGATATAAAAATAGCTAAAAATATAAAAGAAGGAGTAGTAGTTGCTAAAGCTACTAAAAACTCTAGTGCAGAAAAAGCAGGATTAAAAAAAGGTGATATTATTACTAAAATAAATGGTAATAAAGTAAAAGATTATGCTTATCTAAGATATGAATTATATCAACATCAAGCAGGAGATACTATAGAAGTAACTTATATAAGAAATGGTAAAGAAAATAAAATAAAACTAGTTTTAGGAAAAAGTTCTAACAATTAGAACTTTTTTGTGTTATAATACATTTCCGGATGGGGAGTGATTATGTGTTTATAGATGAATTTTTTAGTTATTTAATATGTACTAATCAAATAGATAAAATAGTACCTAAAGCTAAAGAAGACGAAGAAAAAGAAGCTAAAGAAGAAGATCAAAAGAAATTAGTAAAAACTAATATAAAAACAACAGATATTAAAAAATAATATAGTAAAGGTGATATTATGGATAAAATAGAACAGTTAAAGAAAATGATTGATGAATCTAATAATATAGTATTCTTTGGAGGAGCAGGAGTATCTACAGAAAGTGGTATACCTGATTTTAGAAGTGATGATGGACTATATAATCAAAAGAATGAATATAATTATCCACCAGAATATCTATTAAGTAGAACATGTTTTAATAATGATATAGAAGAATTCTATAGATTTTATAAAGATAAAATGAACTGTTTAAAATATAAACCTAATATTACACATAAATATTTAAAAGAATTAGAAGATAAAAATAAATTAAAAGCTGTAGTAACTCAAAATATAGATGGACTGCATCAAAAGGCAGGAAGTAAGAAAGTATATGAATTACATGGTACAGTATATAAAAACCACTGTATTAAATGTAATAAAGAATATACAGGGGAATATGTATTTGAATCTAATGGAGTGCCTAAATGTAGTTGTGGAGGAGTTATTAAACCAGATGTAGTATTATATGAAGAAGCACTACCAGAGGAGGCTTTTAGAAACAGTCAAAAAGCTATATATGATGCAGATATGTTAATAGTAGCTGGAACATCTCTTACAGTATTTCCAGCAAGTAGTTTAGTAAATCTATTTCAAGGTAAAAACCTAGTAATAATAAATAGAGACCCAACTCCATATGATTCTAGAGCTAAACTAGTATTTCATGATAGCCTATCAAGTATAATAGAAAAGATTAAGTAAGCGATAAAAAAGAAAAACTGTTGCAAATGCAACAGATTTTTTATTTTTTATATGCTATATATGAGATGTTGGTGATTTTACCAAAATAAAAGCCTTTCTTTTCTGGCAAAAAGAACGGCAAAAATGAATTTGGTTAAAATAGACAAAACAAATTCACAAAGCAATAAGATAATGGAATACTTATTACACTACTAGTATACACTATGTAGATCTCTAAAGCAAGTGTTTTTAATAAGTGTTCCAAATTGCATTGTAAAATTTGCAGTTTTTTGTTAGAAAAAAAGACAAGAAGAGAAAGGAGGAACTTTCATGAGAAATAAAATTAGAACATCAAAAAAAGTAGCTAAAAAAGCAAGTGGGCAACTTAGAAGTAAAAGAACTACAAAAAACACAAAGAGTATTGCAGGAAGCGCTCTAAGAAATAGGGCTAGATAAAATTTATTTTTACGAAAGGAGTGATTAAAATATGGAAAATCATTATTACATTAATAATAATAGACAACCAGAATATTTGGGTGGCAATTTTGAAATACACAAGGAGACATGTCATTATTATTATGATTATAAAGATGATGGGAATTTTACATATATTGGATATTGCACAACTGAGCAACAAGCATTGAATGAATCTAAAAATTTATTTCCAACAATTTCTGATAAAATTGACGGTTGTGCTCATTGCTGCCCTAGTATACATAAAGGGTAGATGATAATCATAAATTAAATAATTAAAGAATCACTGAATCATAAGAATTTCTTTCACAAAAATAAACACCTATCATAGATTATTATAGGTGATTTAAATGTATGAACGACAAATAAAGAAAGTTATAGTAGATGCTGGTCATGGAGGAGAAGACCCAGGTGCACTAGGTAATGGTTTAAAAGAAAAAGATTTAAACTTACAAGCAGCCAATTATATGTATAAAAGATTAAAAGAACTAGGTATACCTGTAGAAATAACTAGAGATAGTGATGTTAGTTTACCTAGACAACAAAGAATTAATAAAGTATTAAGTTTATATGGAAGAGATCCTAATGTTATATTAGTATCTAATCATATAAATGCAGGTGGAGGAGAAGGTGCTGAAATAGTATATGGACTTAGAAATAATTCTAAATTAGCTGCTATGGCTTTAGATAATATAGGCAATGCAGGGCAGGTTAAAAGAAAAATATATCAAAGAAGATTACCAGAAAACCCTAATCTGGATTATTACTATATAATAAGAGAAACTAATCCATTAGAGTCAATTCTAGTAGAATATGGTTTTATAGATAATAGTAGAGATGCTTCTAAGTTAAAGAATAATTTAAATAATTATGTAGAAGGAGTAGTAAAAGCTATTGCTGATTATTCTAATATTCCATATACACCTCCTAATACTATAATAGATACAATACCAGATAATACATACATAGTACAAAGAGGAGATACTTTATATAGTATTGCTAATAAATTTAATACTACAGTACCAGAATTAAAAAGATTAAATAATCTAACTTCAGATACCCTAAGTATTGGACAATTATTAATAGTAAAAGAAGATAATGAAGAAGAAATAGATAATGACTATGATATATATGAAATAGTAAAAGGAGATAGTCTATGGTCAATATCTAAGAAGTTTAATACTACAGTAAAAGATTTAATAGATTTAAACAATCTAGATACAATTAATCTAAAAATAGGAGATAAACTAATAGTACCTAGTACTAATAATAAATATGTAGTTAAAAAAGGAGATACTTTATGGTCTATTGCTAAACAATATAATATCTCAGTAAATGAACTAAAAGAAGCAAATAATCTTACTAATAATTTAATATCTATAGGTGATGAATTATTAATACCATAAAAAAAGAAATCATTTGATTTCTTTTATTTAGTATTCTTTCTAGTAAAATATATACCAGTACCAATACCACCAGCTACTAATAAAATAATAATTAATGAAATTATATCTTTAGCAGAACTATCTTTCTTTTTGTTCTTATCAATATAACTCATTACATCATATCTATCTTTAGTATCTTTAGCATATTGTTCTTTTATTTTAGCTTTAATAGCATCATCATAATCACTAGCATATCCATTCCAAGATTGATCACCAATTATAATATATGGAACACCACCAGCTTCTTCTCCTCTAACTTTAGCAACTTCTTCCATTAGATCAGCATTATCTTCATCATTCCATACTTCATAATCTACAATCTCAAAATATTTACCATATTCATTTTGAATAGATTTAAAGAATTCTTCAGCTTCAGCACAATGAGAACATCCTTCTCCTCTAAAGAAATATACTTTTACTTTTTCACTTTTAGCTAATGCAGTAAATGGTACTAACAAAACAGCTAACATTATTAATATAAAACTAATCTTTTTCATAATTACCTCCTGTATCAATAATATCACAAAAGGTATTTAAATGTAAATAAAAGAGTCTTTATAGACTCTTTTGTTTTGTTTTATTTTCTTCTTTATTAATAACATTAACTAAGTTTTGTAAATCAACTATATCATCCATAGTTAATAATAAATCTGGACTATCAGCTTTATAAGTAACTACATCAATATAATCAGTTAAATCTTCAATATTAGTAATAAATGGACCATTATATTCAGTAGAAAATGTTTTAATTTCTTTATGAGAATATAATTCTTTATAAGTATCTCTGTTTTCTACATTAACTTTTTCAAATATATACTTAGATGGAGAACTACTATATATAATACCATTACCATTTTGTTCACGTGTTAAAACGTTACCAACTACTAAGTCTTCTATATCATATAATTCTTCACCAACAACATTTTCATTATATAATTCCTTATTTTTATTTTTAGCATAAACACTATAAGTTTTTGAATTCATAATATCTCCCCTTTACGGCAACATATTATAACACATTTTAATAAAAAAATCAATTTTAGAGATAAATAGTGTTTTTAAATTAATATAAATTATGATAGAATTAAAATTGTGGGAGGAATAGTTAATGAGAGATTTAGGAACAGTTGTTAGGGGTATAAGAACTCCAATTATTAAGGAAGGAGACGATCTTGCAAGTATAGTTGTTGATTCAGTTATTAGTGCTAGTAAGAATAATAATTTTGAATTCAATGATAAAGATGTAGTTGCTATTACAGAAGCTGTAGTAGGTATTAGTGAAGGAAACTATGCTACTGTAGATGAAGTAGTAGCGGATATTAAAAAGAAATTTGATAATCCAAAAGAATTAGGTATTGTATTTCCAATACTAAGTAGAAATAGATTTTCTATTATCTTAAAAGCAATCGCAAGAAGTACAGATAAATTATATGTACAATTATCATTTCCATCAGATGAAGTTGGTAATGGTATATTAGATGAAGATGTATTATATAAAAGTAAATATGATTTAGGTAGTGTAATTACAGAAAAAGAGTATAGAGAAACATTTGGTGATTGGATTCATCCATTTACTGGAATTAATATGATTGATTTTTATAAAGAATTAATTGAAAGTGAGAACTGTGAAGCAGAATTTATTTTATCTAATAAAGCTACTGATATATTAAAATATACTAAGAATGTAATTAATTGTGATATACATACAAGATTCCATACTAAGATGTTATTAGAAAATGAAGGTGCTAAAGTATATGGTCTTTATGAAATAATGAATGAATCTGTTAATGGAAGTGGATTTAATGAAAAGTATGGTATGTTAGGATCTAATAAAGCTACTGAAGAAAGATTAAAATTATTCCCTAGAACAGGACAAACTTTAGTAGAAGATATTCAAAAAAGATTAAAAGATAAGACTGGTAAAAATATAGAAGTAATGGTTTATGGAGATGGAGCTTTTAAAGATCCAGTAGGGGAGATTTGGGAATTAGCTGACCCAGTAGTATCTCCTGCTTATACTAGTGGACTTGAAGGAACTCCAAATGAAATAAAATTAAAATATGTATCTGATAATAAATATAGTCATTTAGAAGGTGACGAATTAAAACATGCAATTAAAAAGGAAATTAAAGCAAAAGATAGTAATTTAGTTGGTCAAATGATTACTCAAGGAACTACACCTAGAAGATTAACTGATTTAATTGGTTCACTATGTGATTTAACTAGTGGTAGTGGAGATAAAGGTACTCCAGTAGTGTTTATTCAAGGATACTTTGATAATTTATCACATGAATAAAAAAGATGAGTTAAACTCATCTTTTTTTATGATTTAGCATTAGTGGTAACACCATTACCTGTATTTGGATGCTGTGATGAATATATAGCATCTACTCCAAAGAAAAATACTAATATAGAACAAATAATTATTCTGACTTTAGGAGCTATTTTTAAATATAATTCATTAAGTTGTGGACCTACAAAATAAGTTACAACACTACCACCTAATCCAAATACTAATAGTCCTTCTAAACATATTCTACCATGTAGATTTAAGAAGTATCCTGAATAATCCCACCATTTCATACCTTTAAATGTTTCTAAATACCAAGCAGTAGAATATTCAAGTATTCCTGCTAATACCATAGCCATTATAAAGAATAATAATGGTTTATTTTTAAATGGTTTTAATACTAATAATATTAATAATCCGCCAAATCCATATATAGGTAACCAAGGACCAAACATAGTTCCTCTGTTAACAAAAGTACCTTCAGTTACTAAATGTAATAACACTTCCCAGAACCAACCTATAAATGCAAAAGTAAAGAAGAACATTATATAAGTAGTAATAGTATATTTAGTATCATATTCTTTATCTTTAGATTTTTTCTTTTCTTTTATTGGGATACTAAACTTATCCATAGGATATTTACCATCTTTTTCTTTATTAATATCTAATAACTTATCATTAAGTAAATTCTTATCAGTTAAGCTATCATACTTTTCCTTTTTAAGTCTCATATATAATTCTGCTTTAATATGTTCAAAATAAGCATCAGAAAAGAATAAAGCACTAAGCCCAAAAGTAAGTACTGTTAATATATGCCAACCAATAAGACTAATATCTAATTTGAAAGTATACCATTTATAACCTTTCATTAATTCTTTAGATAATCTAAAAGCTTCTTTTCTTTTAATGTTAGGATTTTCTGCTAATACATATGGAATCATATAATATTCATAGTATTTAATAATTCCACCAATAATAGTTAAATCCCAAAGAAACTCATAAATGAATTTAACAAATAGAACACCTGCTAAATGACAAGTTTTTCTAACTTTATATGGGAATAATAATTTATCTATACCTGTATCTTTATATTTTCTATCTTCTAGATAAAATCTATTATTACCAACTACAATAATATTTCTAATAAATATAAATATTAATAATGATATAATTGCTGCTGCTAAAGATATAAGACCTTTAGAAACAGACTTTTTAACTACTAATAAATTATAAGTATTAATAAAACCTACTAATACTGTTTTATTCTTAGTCATATTATTAACAATAGGTGCTAAAACCCCATGAGAGTTATTTTCTAATTTTTCTACTTTTTTATTAAGTTTACCTGACTTTTTCTTAGATGCCTCTTTAACTGTGTCATTAATTACATCATAATTAGATTTATTCTTATTATAAGTAGTTTCTGTATTATTAGTACTCTTTTGTTTAGTAGTATTAACAGAACTGTTCATAGTATAAGTTCCACTTATAATAAGACTAGCTATAAATATAACTAATATACTTCTAAAATAACTTCTTTTAAATGTTTTCTTTGCTACTTTTTTAATTTCTTTTCTTTCCATATACACCACCTAATATAAAATAATATTAACATAATTCATATTAATTGAAAAGATATAATAAAAGTGATATTATGTAATTAATAAGGAGGTATTTATGAATCAAGATCAAACAATAGAAGAAATGATTAAGAAACATAAAACACCATATCAAGAAGTCGCTAAAGAAGCGTTAATGAAATGGAATAATTATAGTGAACAACAAGCAGAACAAGAAGTATTAAGTAAAAATGTTAGTTCATTAGAACGAGAAGTGAATGCAATGGGTTCTATGAAATACGCAGTACTTGCTATTGCTAAAGAAGTAGGATTGACTGAAGATGAAACATTAAAGTTCTTTGATGCAGTTATTAAGGGACCTGCAGATGCAGATATATTTAAAACAGTTGCTGCAAGAGTAGGTAAACTTTCTACAGAACAACAATTAAATATATTAGGAGAAATACATAATGGATGGGTATTAGATAATTCTTCTATGGAAGTATTCGAAAAGAAAGTAACAGCTCAAAAGACAAGACAATATTCACCAATAGAGTTAATAGGTTGGAACGAAGTAAGAAGTGATTTAATGTTTTTAAAACCAATATTAGAATCTATTGGAGAAGATTTAGATGAAGATAAGTTAGAAGAATCATATCATTCTAGAGTTACAGGATATTTAGAAGAGAGAAGAATAACAAAAGTAGAAGATATTAAAGAATTAATAGATTAAGGTAAAAATTATTATGGAACTTTAACAGATGATTTAGCTAACAATTTAAAATCAGTATCACAAGAGACTGCTGAACAAATAGTAGATAATTGGGATAAAAAAGATCCTAAAACATTTGAAGTATATAAATCATATCAAGAAGAAAAAGGTAGAGAATTAGAATTAAATATGGATAATACTGAAGAACAATAAAAAAGTACTAACGTTTGTTAGTACTTTTATTTTTCTTATAATGATCTAAATAATCTTTTAAAGGTTTAGATTGTTTAAATGGATTGATAAAATGATATTTCTCTTTTCTTTTAGATTGAGTTTCTTTAATATTTTCTTTTAGTTGTTCATATTTAACTGTAATATCATTCTCCTTAGCATATTTTCTAATTTTATTATATAGTTTAGTAGAATATACAAAGTCTATTATTATACATCCTGTAAATAGTCCTAATATAAATGAGAATGCTAAATTATGACTAAACCATTCTAATGCATCTATTACTAATGGCGCTAATAAATAATAATATAATGCTCCTGCTGCAGTCCATATTGCACTAAACAAAGGACATATTATTCCTTTATAGTTTCCCCATTGATCACTATAATCCCATAATCTAACATTATTTTTAAGTCCTATCCAACCACCAATTAATTCTATTAATGTCATAGTTAATCCCATTAATAAAATTATAATAATCGGATTTAAACTTACATCTTTAAATAAAGCATATATTATAGACATAAGTGTTAATCCAAATCCATATATAGGTAAATATGGACCTATTAGTAATCCAGGATTAACCCATTTGCCATGTACTATTCTTCTAAAGAATAATTCTAATATCCATCCTAATGTACAACCTGCATAAAATATAAATATAAATTGTAAGAAAGCATTCATATACTGCAAAACTCCTCTCTTAAAAGTATTATAACACCACTTTTATTTTATAAAAAGAAAAAAGACTTTAAAGTCTTTTTATTTAGTAATTGCTTTAACTTTTTTCTTGAACTCTTCACTGAAAGTTTTTACATCTTTTTTAATTATTATCATATCAACTATATTAATAATTGAATGAACCATAATCATAATTCCTGCAAATAGAGTTAAAGAAATCATAGATGCAAAAGGATTGAATACTACCATTATTCCTATAATTAAATCTAATATACCAAGAACTAACATTCTTCCCCAAGGAAGCTTAGTTTTAGATAATTTACTTGCTGTTTTAATAAGATTAATACTTGATAAAATAATCCATATACCAATTACCATGGTAAATAATCCTTGAGTTTCAATAGGATAAATAAGAAGAATAAATCCCATTAATATAGATATAATACCAGAAAACATACCATCAACAGGAATATGATATTTATCAGCTTTAAAATCTAAATAGATTAAAACACATCCATGAGCAATAAAATATATAGATGCTATTATTCCTATTGTTGCAAGTGATTCTACTGGGAAAAACATCATAATTAATCCAACAACAAATGTTAAAATTGATAATATGATAACATAATTAGTAGTTTCATTAAACTTTTCTTTCATAGCGATTACTCCTTTCTATATTTATTATAACAAAAAATACTAACAATAGTTAGTATTTGTTTTCTAATGGCAGGGGATGCAAGAATCGAACTCGCAACAGTGGTTTTGGAGACCATTATT
>CAZYQE010000009.1:0-47903 GCA_964650315.1 uncultured Muribaculaceae bacterium | reverse complement strand
CAAGAGGCTGAAGAGGCGCCCCTGCTAAGGGTGTAGGTCGGGCAACCGGCGCGAGAGTTCAAATCTCTCCTGCTCCGCCATTATGAATAAATTCCCTTGTTTAACAAGGGTTTTATTTTTATTTAATATACAAATATGTTATAATTTTATTAAGATTAGGTGATAATTATGTATAAATTATTAGTTAGTGATTTTGATGGGACATTACTTGATAGTGATGAAGCAATTCCTTTAACTACTATGGTTGAGATTGATCGTATTAGAAAAGACGGATGTTTAATTGCAATCTCAACAGGTAGAGTATTAAAATCAGTTATGGATTATAATAGAGATTTTCCATTTATTGATTATGTTATTTCGTGTAATGGTGCCTATGTATATGATGTTAATAATAAAAAAGTAATATATAAAAAGACAGTTTTAGCGTCTGTAATTAAGAAGTTAAAAAAACTATATGGAGAATATGATATAAATTTTTGTGATACAAAGTATTGGTATTTTCTTCATGGTAATAATGAAGAAAGACCTTTAGAAGAAAGAGAAAGAAGAATTAAAGACTTTGATAGTTTCTATGAAAAGAATAAATCTAGTATTTATAAAGTAGAAATATTATTTGATGATAAAAAGACTTGTGATAGGGTATATGATGAAATATTAGAATTGAATTTAAAAATAACTATTAATAAATTTATATATAATGATTATATGTATGGAGTAGAAATAACCCATAAAGATGTAGATAAATTAGTTGGTATAGAAAAAATATGTAATAAAAATAAAATATCTTTAGATGAAGTTATAGGTATAGGAGATAGTGATAATGATATATCTACTATTAAAAATGTAGGTATGGGTGTATGTGTATCTAATGCTTCTAAAGAGGTTAAAAAGATTGCTAAGATGAAGACTAGCTCTAATGATACTAAAGGTGTAGAAAAAGTTATTAAGAAGTTTTTATAGAGGTGTTTTATGAAAATTATAGTTAAAAAAGATGATACTTTACTTAATTATTTATATAATAACTTAGATATGCCTAAAAAACGTATAAAACAATATTTAACACATGGATCTATTTATATAAATAATAATAAAATAACTAAATATGATTATAAAGTAGTTACTGGTATGACTATTAATATAGATACTACTAATAAAAAAGAATTACCATTTGATATATTATTTGAAGATGAAAATATTATAGTAGTTAATAAACCTAGTGGATTACTTACTATTGCGACTTCTAAAGAGAAAGAAAAGACTTTATATCATATGGTTAGACAGTATTTAGTTAGTAAGAATAAGTTTTCTAAAGTATTTATAGTACATAGATTAGATAAAGATACTAGTGGAGTAGTAATACTTGCTAAAAATAAGAAAATTAAAGATAAATTACAAGAAAATTGGAATGAGTTTGTAAAACTTAGAGAGTATACTGCGGTAGTATCTGGACATCCTAAAAAGGATGAAGATACTATAATACAAAATTTAAGTGAAACTAAAACTAATTTAGTTTATGTTAGTAAAAATGGAAAAGAAGCTATTACTAGTTATAAAGTTATAAAGAAAAATAATAATTATAGTATGTTAAGTATTAAAATATCAACAGGTAGAAAAAATCAAATAAGAGTAGCTTTAGCTAGTATTAATAATCCAATACTTGGTGATAAAAAGTATGGAGATAAAAAATCTAAGTATTCTAGACTTTATTTACATGCTAATAGATTAAAAATATATTATCCAATTATAAAGAAAGATATTTTATTTGAAACACAAGTTCCAGTAGAATTTAAAAAAATAATGAATAATAAAAAGTAATGTATAAAAATATTATTTTTACTCATTATAGTAATGGGAGGAATAATATGAAAAGATTAAGCAAAGTTTTATTATCATTATTTTTTGTTTTGGTTTTAGTTGGGTGTGGTAATATGTCAAATACTCCAACTAAAAAAGTAGAAGAGTTTTTAGGTAAGTATCAGTCTATGGATAGTGATGTTTTAGCTCAACTTGATAAAGTTATATCTGATGATGGTTCTATGAGTGATAAACAAAAGAAAAAATATAGATCACTTTTAGAAAAACAATATCAAAATTTATCTTATAAAGTGAAAAATGAAAATATAGATGGAGATAATGCTACTGTAGAAGTAGAAATAGAAGTATTAGATTATGCTACTGCACAGGCTGAAGCTAAAAAATATTATGAAGAACACAAAGATGAGTTTAAAGACAATGATAAAGATGATTCTTTAGTTGAAGGAGCAGAAGAATCTATTGAAAAAATGACTGGTTATATTGACTATAAATTAAAACAATTAGAAACTGTTAATGATAAGACTAAATATAATATTACTTTTAATTTAGAAAAAGATAATGGTAAGTGGAAAGTAATGGATTTATCTGATGAAGATATTGAAAAAATACATGGTTTATATGGTGCATAAAATGAAATTATAAAATAATTTCATTTTTTATGTATTAATACTAAAAAACTTCTTTTTTTTTACTTGTATATTTGATATAATACTATATAGAATAGAGGGTGTTTGTATGCTAGGTAAGATTTTAAAAATTAATGATGATAGCATAGTTATTGAATTAGCTATAGACATTAGTAAACAACCTAATCTTATGAATTTACATATTGTTTTTGAAGATGGTAATAAAAAAATTGTTGGAGAAATAGTTGATATCGATCAAAAACAAATTGTTGCAGATATAGTTGGTGAATTAAATAATGGTAAATTTATTCCAGGTTCTAGTTTTAAACCATCATTTAGATCACGAATAAGATTAATAACAACAGAAGAATTAGGACTTATGCTTGGTAAACAAGAAACATTAGCAGGCACTACTTTATTTGGAACAAGTAATATATATGAAAATTATAAAATAAATGTTGGTATTAATGACTTTTTCAGTAATCATTTTGCTGTTTTAGGTAATAGTGGTTCTGGTAAGAGTTGTACAGTAGCAACTATTATTCAAAATTTATTCTGTAAGAAAACGAATCCACCATTAAAATCAAATGTTATATTTTTTGATGCTTTTGGTGAATATACAAATGCTTTTTGTAAATTACATGATGTAAATAAAAGTATTAATTATAAAGCATATACTACAAATATTAATGATAATGAAAATGAAATTGTTCGTATACCTGTATGGTTACTTGATGTTGATGATTTAGCATTACTTTTAGATGCTAATACACCAACTCAATTACCAATATTAGAAAAAACTCTAAAATTAGTTCCTATATTAACTGGAAGTAATGAAGATGTTATAAAAAGAAAAAATGATATAATTGCTCGTGCAATTTTAGATATATTACTAAGTGGAAGTGATTCTACTAAAATACGTGATCAAGTTACAGCAATTTTAACTAAGTTTTCTACTAATGAGTTAAACTTAGAAAGTAAAATATCACAACCTGGTTATGTTAGAACATTAAAACAGTGTTTATTTATAGATAAAACTGGTAAGATGCAAGAAATGGAATTAGTTGTGGAATTTATAAGATCTTTTGTTTATGATGAAATGGAAGAAGTTAATCCTAACTCTTTAAATAGATTTTATACACTTAATGATTTAGAAGATGCTATGGATTTTGCTTTAATTAGTGAAGGAATTCTAAAGAGTGAAAAAGTATTTGATTATGCTAATGTACTTAGTGTTAGATTACATTCTTTAGTTAATAGTGATTATAAAGTATTTTTTGAATATCCTAAGTATATAACTAAAGATGAATATATAAGAGAACTTACTTTTGATAGTACTACTGGTGAAAAAAGACAGATTGTTAATTTTAATATTAGTTTTATTGATGATAGAATTGCTAAAGTTATGACTAAGATAATATCTAGGATGTTATTTACAAAAGCTGTTAGTAATCCTAATCGTGGTAGTGAAGCTTATCATATTATGGTTGAAGAAGCACATAGATATATTCAAGAAGATATTGATAGAAGTATATTAGGTTATAATATATTTGAGAGAATTACTAAAGAAGGTCGTAAATATGGAGTATTTTTAGGAATAATTACACAAAGACCTAGTGAACTTTCTGATACTACAATTTCACAATGTTCTAATTTTATAATACTTAGAACATTACATCCTAGAGATTTAGATTATATTAAAAATATGGTTCCAAATGTTTCTAGTCAAATAGTATATCAACTTAAAAATTTGAAACCAGGTAATTGTATAGCATTTGGTAGTGCATTTAAGATACCAATTTCTATGTATATAGATTTACCTATACCTAGACCATTATCTAATAATGTAGATTTAGAAACTGTTTGGTTTGAAGGTAAAAAAGAGACTGAAGCAGGAAATATTGCTTCTAATCCAAGTGCTGCTTTAGTACAAAATAATGATCAAAATATGTCTACTAATGACCTAGTTAACGTAACAACAGGTGCAAATGTGTAAAAAAACTTTTGATTTTTATGTTTTTATGGTAAAATGGTCTTAGTTAAATAATTGGAGGGATATAAAATGGCATTAGATAAATTAAAAAACTTTTTTGGTGGAGACGATGAAGAAACTACTGTAGAAGAAGAATTCTATTCTACTTCTAGAGGTAAATATCATGAAGAAAATGGTGTGGCAGGTTCTAAGATGATGCTTTTAGAACCAAGAGCTTATTCTGAAAGTCAACAAATAGCTGACTATTTAAAAGGACGTAGTGCGGTTGTAGTTAACTTAAAAAGAGTTACTCCTGATCAAGCTAAAAGAATTGTTGATTTCTTAAGTGGTACTTTATATGCTATTGGAGGAGATTTACAAAAATTAGGTGGAGGTATATTCTTATGTACTCCTAATAATGTTAATGTAGAAGGTAAAATTAGTGATGAAGCTAATTCTGGTAAAACAACTAAAGCTAAAAAAGATAAGGATGATGATTTCGACTTTTAGTTAAATATTTCATGAGGTGATTATATGAAAAAATTTAGTTATGAAGAAAATGGATATAATCGCAGTGAAGTTAATCAGTTTATAAGTGATGTTATTAAGCAAACAGAAGGTATTATAGAGAAATGTAGAGTTCAGGGAACAGAGATCGAAAAATTAAAGAAAGAACTTAGTCATTATAAATCACTTGAAGATAATCTAAAGACTGCTATTATTAAAGCTGAAGAGACTGGCGATAATATAAAAAGAATGGCTAGAGAAGAGCGTGAATTAATTGTTAAAGATGCTAAGAATAATGCTAGTCGTATTGTAAATGAAGCTTTACTTAGAGCAGAAAAAATAGAGAATCAAGCTGATACTTTAGAAAGAAATATGAGAATATTTAAGAGAAAATTAAAAGTTATTATGGAACAACAAATGGCTGTTGTTGAAGAAATAGAAGTTTTAGAATTAGATCCTAAATAGATATTAAGAAGAGTAATCTTCTTTTTTTTTGCTAAAAATATATTTTTAGTTTATAATTATATAGATGTGAGGGGATTATATGAAAATTAAATATAATTTATTAGATAAAGATAAAAATAGTAATGGTAGATATGGTACTATTGAGACTAATTATGGTACATATGAAACTCCTATGTTTATGCCTGTTGGAACACGTGCTACTGTAAAGGGTTTATCTAAAGAAGAATTGATTGATTGTAATAGTGGTATTATTCTTGCTAATACATATCATTTATGGTTAAGACCTGGTGAAGATATTATAGATAGATGTGGTGGTCTTCATAAATTTATGAATTGGGATAGACCAATACTTACTGATTGTGGTGGTTTTCAAGTATTTTCTCTTGTTAAAAATAAAAATGATATTAGTGAAGAGGGAGTTATATTTAAAAGTCATTTAGATGGTAAAAAATTATTATTAACACCAGAAAAATCTATTGAAATACAAAATAAATTAGATAGTGATATTGCGATGAGTTTTGATGAATGTCCTCCTGCTAGTGCAACTCATGAATATTTAAAAAATAGTGTAGAAAGAACTATTAGATGGGCTAAAAGAGGTAAAAAAGTTCATAATAATCCTAGACAATCTTTATTTGGTATAGTACAAGGTGGACCTCATAAAGATTTAAGAAAGTATTCTGCAGAAGAGACTGTTAAGTTAGACTTTGATGGCTATAGTATTGGTGGAGTTGCTAATGATGGAGAATCTAAAGAAGATATGTATAAAGCTATTGAATATTCAACTCCATATTTACCTGAAGATAAAATTAGATATTTAATGGGAGTAGGGGATCCAATAGATATAATTGAGTCTGTAATACGTGGTATAGATATATTTGATTGTGTACTTCCAACTAGAATAGCTCGTCATGGGCAAGCATTTACTAGGGAAGGTAAAATTAATTTTAATAATGCTAAATTTAAAGAAGATTTATCTCCAATAGAAGAAACTTGTGATTGTTATACTTGTAAGAATTATTCTAAAGCATATATACGCCATTTAATTACTACTAAAGAAGCTTTAGGAGGAAGATTACTTTCTATTCATAATATTAGATTTTTAATAAAACTTACTGAAGAGATAAGAGAAGCTATAAAGAATGATAGTTTATTAGAATATAGAGATGAATTTGTTTCTAAATATGAAAAAAAAGACAAATAATTGTCTTTTTTATATGTAAAAAATTGGTTTATTATCAGGTGATTTATTTGTAGTAGGTATATCATCTACATTTTTAATAGTATTTGCTATTTTAAATAGAGTTTTAGTATTATTCATTATTGGTTTTATTCTATATATAATAGGAAGAGCTTGATTTATAACATTTAATGTTTTACCAGTATTATCTAATAAATCTGACCATTTTATTCCTTTTATTAGAGATAAACTTCTATCTATAATACTAGGTCTCATATATGGGTAATTATACACATTATCACCTCTTTATATATTGTATGTAAAAAACATTTAAAAGTTAAAAATTAATTGTTTTAAAGAGTAGATAGTTGTGTTATACTTATAGTAAGATGATAAGGAGGGCTAGTATGAATGATGTTAACAAACCAAGTAAATCTGTTACTGGTATTAAAAAAGCATTTGGATTTCCAAAAAGTATAAAGCGTAAAAAACAAGAATCTAATCAACAAGTTCAAAATCCAAATAATGGGCAACCTGTAAATACTTCTAATACTGCCCCAATAGCTAGGAGTGTTAAACCAAAGAATTCAAACAAACCACTTCAAAAGTTTAGATATGTAGTTATAAATCCTATGAATAAAAAAGAAAGTGGTACTTTTGAAGCAGAAAATGAATCAGAAGTTAGAAATTTCTTATTAGCTCAAGATTATAAAGTTGTATCAGTTAAGCCTAGAGCTGTTTATGATATAGAATTTAATGATTATAAAAAAATGTCTTCAAAAGATTTATCTTTTTCATTAACACAATTATCAACCTATATTAAATCTGGTATTCCTTTAGTGGATGCAGTTAAAATATTAGAAAAACAATCAACTAAACCTTCTAATAAAAAAGCTTTTAGGAGATTAGTATATGAATTATTAAATGGAGAAAGTTTATCTACTGCAATGACAAAACAAAGAAATGTTTTTCCAACTTTATTAATAAATATGGTTAAAACAGCTGAATTAACTGGTGATTTACCAGCAATATTAGATGATATGGCTGATTACTATACTTCAATAGAAAAAACTAAGAAACAAATGATTAGTGCAATGACTTATCCTGCAGTAATATTGACTGTAGCTTTTGGTGTGTTAATATTTATGCTTACTTATTTAGTTCCACAATTTGCTTCTTTATTTGAACAAAATAATGCTACTTTACCTGGAATTACATTATTTATTTTAGGAATAAGTAATTTTGTTAAGAATTATTATATATTATTAATTATTCTTTTGGCTGCGTTTATTATAGCCTTTATATGTTTATATAAAAATATTCCAACCTTTAAGAAAGGTGTACAAATAGTATTAATGCATATTCCAGTTATAAAGAATTTAATTATATATAATGAGGTTGCCATCTTTACAAAAACATTTGCTTCTCTTTTAAATCATGGAGTATTTATAACTGATAGTATGGAAGTATTATCTAAAATAACTAATAATGAAGTTTATAAAGAAATAATTAATAATTGTTTAAAAAGTTTAGGAAAAGGAGACTCTATATCAGAATCGTTTAGAGGTCAATGGGCTTTTCCAGTAGTTGCTTATGAAATGTTAGTTACAGGTGAAAATACTGGTCAATTAGGACTAATGATGGAAAAAGTTGCAGACCATTTCCAATCTTTACATAAAACATTGGTAGATCAATTTAAGAGTTTAATGGAACCAGCTATGATTATTGCTTTAGCTACTATAGTTGGTGTAATTCTATTATCGATTGTTGAGCCTATGTTTAGTATTTATGGTCAAGTAAAATAGAGGTGATAATATATGAATCCAATTTATTTACTTCTGTTTTTTCTTTTAGGAATAATATTAGGGGAAATATTTACTACTATTGGTATTAGATTATCTGATGAAGATGAAAAATTATTTTCTAGAAATCATTGTGACCATTGCTATCACAAATTAACATTTTTAGAAACAATACCATTATTATCTTATATATTCTTAAGAGGAAAATGTAAGTATTGTCATAAAAAAATAAATATAAAGAATCCTATTATAGAATTAGCTACAGGTATTTTATATGCTCTTACATTCTATGTATTTGGATTTTCATATGAATTATTAATAGGTTTAGGAATTGTTTCTTTATTAGTAATAGTTTGTGTTAGTGATTTAACATATTTAATAATACCTGATGAAGTATTAATATTCTTTAGTGGTTATTTCGCAGTAATACAATATTTTCGTTTAGGTTTAACTGGGTTATTTGAACATATAATAATAGGTATTTTCTTATTTACAATTATGTATACTATTATGTTAGTGGGAGATAAATTATTAGGAAGAGAAAGTTTAGGTGGAGGAGATGTTAAAATAATGTTTCTATTTGGATTAGTATTAGATCCATTATTAGGTACTTTAACAATCTTTCTAGGAAGTATGCTTGCTTTACCAATCTCATTAATAATATTAAAAAGAAATAAAAATAATGTTATACCATTCGGACCATTCTTATTACTTGCTTTTACATTAATATATTTTGTAAGATTAACACCAGAGTTAATAATAAATTGGTTAGGTTTTTAAATATAGAAAGTATATACTTTCTTTTTTTTTATATAAATTATATAATATAGGTGGTGGTATATATGGTTAATATGAAAGATAATTTATTAATAGTATGTCCTAATGATGAAAAATATAAAATATTAGATTCTATTAATAAAGAAAAACTATATAATATTAAATTTATGACTAAAAAAGAATTCTTTGATAGTTATTTCTTTAAGTATGATTTAAAAACCATATATTATTTAATTAATAAATATAATTATGATATAGATGTAGTAAAAGTATATTTAAATAATTTATATTTTATAGATCTTAATAAAATATATAAAAATTCTAAATTAAAATTCTTAAGTAATTTAAAGAAAGAATTAATAGATAATAATTTATTAATATTTAATAAAGCTTTTAGAAAGAGTATTTCTAATTATGAAATAGTAGTTAAAAATTATTATGATTTAGACTTATATGAAGAAAATATATTAAACTATAAAGTTAATTATAAATTAACTAATTTTAATAGTGATGTAGTAGAGTGTAATACTTTAGAAGATGAAGTTAATTATGTATGTTTAAAAATAATAGATTTATTAAATAAGGGAGTAGATATAAATAAAATATATTTAACTAATGTAAGTGATGATTATTTATATACTATTTATAAATTATTTTCTTATTATAATATTCCAATTAATATAGATTTTAAAAATAGTATTTATTCTACTAAAGTAGTTAAAGATTATTTAGATAATGAAGTATTAGATTTAGATAATTCTAATAAAAGTATTATTAATAAAAAGTTAGTAAATGTAATTAGTGAATTATCTGTTATTGATAGTAAAGATTCTATTTATGAAAATATATTAATCGACAAATTAAAACATACTTATATACCAAGTACTAAGTATGTAGATGCAGTTAATATAAAGAATTTATATGATGAAGAATTTTCAGATGATGAATATGTCTTTGTATTAGGTTTTAATCAAGATATATTACCTAGAATTTATAAAGATATAGATTATATAACAAATTTTGATAAAGATGAAATAGATTTATATGATACTAATTATTTAAATAAAAGAGAAAAATATGTACTTAGTAATATATTAAGTAATATAAATAATTTATATTTATCTTATAAACTAAGTAGTTCTTTTAGTACTTATTATAGATCTAGTTTAATAGATGATTTAGGTTTAAATATAATTAAATTTAATAAAGATTTATATAATAAATCTAATATTTATAATGAAATAAGACTAGGAGAGAGCCTAGATTTATATAATTTATATGGTACTAAAGATGATAATTTATTAAGATTAAATAGTCATTATAATAGTTTATATAATACTTATGATAATAACTATACTAATATAGATAAAGATACTTATTTAGAGAATTTAGATTATCCATTAAAATTATCTTATACATCACTTAATAGTTATAACGAATGTAAGTTTAAATATTATATTAAATATGTATTAAAACTAGATGATTATGAAGATACTTTTGGGGCTTTTATTGGTTCTTTATATCATAATGTATTATCTTTATATAAAAATAGTAATTTTGATTTAGATACAGAATATAATAATTATTTAGAAACTAGAGATTTATCTTTAAAAGAGAAATTCTTACTAGTTAGAATAAAAAAAGAATTAGAAAAATTAATTTCTAAAATAAGAGAACAAGAGTCTTTATCAGATTACAAAGAATATTATTTTGAGAAGAAAGCTACAGTTTCTTTAGATAAAGATATATCTGTAGAGTTTGTTGGGTATATTGATAAGATTATGTTTTATAAAAATATAGAAGATGTATATTTTTCTATAATAGATTATAAAACAGGTAAAATAGATACTTCTATATTACCAATGAAATATGGACTAAATATGCAGTTACCTGTGTATTTATATTTAATTCATTATTCTAAAATATTTAAGAGCCCAATATTTACTGGAATATACTATCAAAATATTCTGTTTGATCATTTAACTTGGTCTAAAAAGTTAGATAAAGAACAAGAAGATTTATATTTACTTAAAGGATATTCTACTGATGATATAGATATACTTGGTAGGTTTGATAAAACATATAAAGATAGTAAGTTAATAAAAGGTATGTCTTATAATGATAAGTTTGGAAGATATTCTAAGATACTTGATAATACTACTTTATATAATTTAGTTAAGTTTACTAAAGAACATATAGATACTAAAACTGATGAAATATTAGACAGAGATTTTTCTATAGATCCTAAAGTATATAAAGAAAAAAATGTATCATGTAAATATTGTAAATTTAGGGATTTATGTTATATGAATGATAAAAATATTAAGTATTTAGATGAAGTAGAAGATTTATCTTTTCTAGGGGGTGAAGCATAATGAAGTGGACTAAAGAACAGGAAAATGCTATTAACCTAGAAGATAAAAATATAATTGTTTCTGCAGGTGCAGGAAGTGGTAAAACTGCAGTACTTACTGAGAGAGTAATTAGAAAGTTAAAAAGTGGTGTACATATAAATGAGTTATTAATATTAACTTTTACTAATGCTGCTGCTAATGAAATGAAAGAACGTATTAGAAAAGCTATAAAGAAAGATAATTCTTTAAAAGAAGAATTAGATCTTATTGATAGTGCTTATATAACTACTTTTGATTCATATGCTTTAAGTATTGTAAAGAAATATCATACTCATCTAAATATAACTAATAATATTAAAATAACTGATGAAGTAATTATTAATCTAAAGAAAAAAGAATTATTAGATTTAATATTTGATAAATATTATTTAAATCCTACTAAAGAGTTTAATAAATTAATTAGAGACTTCTGTTTAAAAGATGATCTTCAGTTAAAGAATTATATATTAGATTGTTATAAGAAAATAGAATTAAAATATGATAAAGATAAATATTTAGATAATTATATAGATAACTATAATATAGATGAGTTTATAGATGAATATATTAATTTAATATTTAATAAAATATCTTATATTAAAAATTTAATTAAAGAATTACCTAATTATTTTGAAGAAGATTTTGTTAAAAAAATAGAAGATAATTTTAAAGACTTAATTAATTCTAAAGAGTATAGTGATGTAGTTAAATCTTTAGATTATGAAACTGTTAAAGTACCTAGAGGTACTGATCTGGTAGCTAAAAATATAAAACAAGATATATTTGATACTGCTAAAGAGTTAAAAGAATTAGTTATTTATAATAGTGTAGATGAAATTAAAGAAGAAATAGAATCTACTATGTCTAATATAGGTATAATTATTGATATATTAAAAGAATTAAATACTTCTTTAGAATTATATAAAAAAGAAAATGATATATATAGTTATAATGATATAGCATATTTATCTATTAAATTAATAGAAGATAATTCTAATGTAAGAGAAGAGATTACTAATAGTTATAATGAAATATTATTAGATGAGTATCAAGATACTTCTGATACACAAGAGAAGTTTATATCAATGATTTCTAATAATAATTTATATATGGTTGGAGATATTAAACAATCAATTTATAGATTTAGGAATGCTAATCCATATATATTTAAGAATAAATATGATTTATATAGTAATAGTGATTCTGGTATTAAAATAGATTTACTTGATAACTTTAGATCTAGAGAAGAAGTACTTAATAATATTAATTTAATATTTGACTATATTATGAGTGATGAAATTGGTGGAGCTGACTATAAAAAATCTCATCGAATGGTATATGGTAATATGTTATATGATGAATATAAATCTAATGATTATAATTTAGATGTATTAACTTATGAAGAGAGTGACTTAAAGAAAGAAGAAACAGAAGCTTTTATTATTGGTAATGATATAAAGAATAAAATAAATTCTAAATATCAAGTATTTGATAAAGATAAAAATATACTAAGAGATATTAAATATAGTGATATATCTATATTATTAGATAGATCTAAGAACTTTGAATTATATAATAAAGTATTTAAGTATTTAGGTATTCCTATTACTATATGGAGAGATGATTCTTTAAGTAATGATAAAGATATATTAGTAATAAAGAATTTATTAAAGTTTATTATTTCTATTAAAGAAAATAATATAGATACTTATAGTTTTGTATCTATTGGTAGAAGTTTCTTGTGTGATTATAAAGATAATGAAATATATGAATATGTAGTTAAAGATAATATAGAGAATTCATCTTTATATAAGAAATGTTTAGAATTAATAAATAATATAGATATTATGAGTCCTTCTAGTTATTTAAACTATGTATTAGATTGCTTTGATTATGATTATAAATTAATTACTATATCTAATGTTTTAGAACATAGAGTAAGAAGAGAATATTTATTTAATTTAGTTAGAGAATTAGAAGATAGTGGTAATACTATATATGATTTTGTAGAACATTTAGATAATATATTTGATAACGATTTAGATTTAAAATTTAATACTAATATGGATAATAGTAATAGTTGTAAAATAATGACTATTCATAAATCTAAAGGATTAGAGTTTCCAGTATGTTACTATGCATCACTATTTACTAGATTTAATTTAGATGAGACTAAGAAAAGAGTTCTTTATGATAATAAGTATGGAATAGTTATTCCTAAAGTAGATGATTATTATAAAGATACTATAATAAAGACATTAGTTAAAAATAATATTAAAAAAGAAGAAATATCTGAAGAAATTAGATTACTTTATGTTGCGTTAACTAGAGTTAAAGAAAAAATGATTATAGTAATACCTAAAATAGATGAAGAAAAAGAAGTATTAGATATAATACCAGATGAAGTTAAAGAAAAGTATAACTGTTTCTTAGATGTAATTAAAAGTATATATAGTTTATTACTACCATATGTTAAAGAAGTAGATGTAGATGCATCTCGTGAATATTTATATGGTAAGAATAATGATAATTTAGAGAAAATTACTGATACTTTAGAAGTAGAAGAATTAAATATTGATAAAGTATTAAAAGAAGAAACTCATTATTCTAAAGATAAATTACATTTAATTACTAAGAATGAAAAAGAATTAATGGATTTTGGTACAAAAGTACACGAAGTATTAGAACTTATTGATTTTAATAACCCAGATTATAGTTTATTTGATATTAATGATGAGATTAAATCTAAGATTAATAAATTCTTAAATAGTAATTTAATAAAAGATAATCTTAATAATAAAATGTATAAAGAATATGAATTTATATATAATGAAGGTAATGTTTTATCTCATGGTATTATTGATTTAATGATAGAGTCTGATGACAAAATAATTATTATAGATTATAAATTAAAGAATATTGAAGATAATGAATATGATAAACAATTAAATGGATATAGAGAATTTATTAAGAATAAATTAAATAAGGAAGTAGATTGTTATTTATATTCAATATTAGATGAGGAGTATAGAAAGATAATATGATAAGAATATGTTTTGTTTGCTTAGGTAATATTTGTAGAAGTCCTATGGCTGAATTTATTATGAAAAGTAAAGTAAGTAGTGATCAGGTTCATATAGAGTCAAGAGGAACATCATATGAAGAAGAAGGTAGTGATATCTATCCTCCAGCTAGAGAAAAATTAGATCGGGAACTTATCCCATATACTAGACATTATTCTAAATGTTTAGAAAAACGTGATTATAAAAAATTTGATTATTTCTATTGTATGGAAGAATCCAATGTTAGAAATGTTTTAAGTATATTTGGTAAAGATCCAAAGCATAAAATCAAAAAGTTACTTTCTAAAGATATAGATGATCCTTGGTATACAGGTGATTTTGATAAAACTTATAATGATTTAGTGGAAGGAATAGATAATATAATTAAACTAATAAATATTTGACATGATTTTGTCTATATGATATAATCTCTATGTTTGACGCCTCATGCTCAAACCGCATTGAAAAGGTTTATAAACAAGTTACTTGTACCTTAAGAGCGAGTCTTAAGTTTATATAAAGGAGGTATATTGATGAACGCTGTTATAAAAGTTGGTGGGAAACAATATTATGTTACTGAAGGTAGTGAAATTTTTGTAGAAAAGATTAATGCTAACGAAGGTGATGAAATTAGTTTTGACCAAGTATTAATGGTTGATGGAAAAGTAGGAAGTCCTTATCTTACTGATGTTAAAGTTCTTGGAGAAGTTCTAAAGAATGGAAAGAATAAGAAAATAACTGTTTTTAAATATAAATCTAAAGACAGATCTAACCGTAAGAAACAAGGACATAGACAACCTTATACTAAAATTAAAATTACTAAGATAAATGGTTAATTATGATTAAAGTAAAAATAGAAAAACAAAATGCTAAATATAAAAAGATTACTATATTAGGTCATGCTATGTATGATGATTATGGAAAAGATATAGTATGTGCAGCAGCTAGTAGTATAGTTACTACTACTGTAAATGGTATTTTGTCACTTGATAAAGGTAGTCTAAGTTATTTAGTTAGTAAGAAGGGTATGTCTATAGATATTAAATCTACTGATAGTACAACTCAATTACTAATTAATAATATGGTTAGTCTTTTAAAAGAATTAGAAAAGAATTATAGTGAAAACATTGAAGTAAAATAAGGAGGATTATATATGAAATTATTAAAATTAGATATACAATTATTTGCTCATCATAAAGGGCAAGGTTCAACATCTAATGGACGTGATTCTATTGGTCGTAGATTAGGTGCTAAAGCAGCTGATGGTGAGTTTATTAAAGCTGGTTCTATTATATATCGTCAACGTGGAACTAAGATTTTTCCAGGTGTAAATGTTCGTCGTGGTAATGATGATTCATTATATACTACAGTTGATGGAGTAGTTAAATATGAACGTTTAGGAAGAAGTAAGAAACAAGCTTCTTGTTATCCAGTAAGTGAATAAAAGAACCTTTAATAAGGATTCTTTTTTTGTTATAATTAAGGTGGTGATACTATGTTTGTAGATGAAGTAGAAATTAAAGTTGAAGCTGGTAATGGTGGAGATGGTTGTACTGCTTTTCGTCGTGAAAAATATATTGCTATGGGTGGACCTTATGGTGGTAATGGTGGCCATGGTTCAGATATTATATTTGAAGTAGATGAAGGTTTACATACATTACTTGATTTAAGATACCAAAAAACTATAAAAGGTAAAAAGGGTGAAAATGGTAGAGGTAAGAATCAACATGGTAAAGGTGCAGATCCAGTAGTAGTAAAAGTACCTTTAGGAACAGTTGTAACTGATTTAGATACAGGTTTTATACTTGCTGATTTATCTAAAAAAGGACAAAGTGAATTAATTGCTAAAGGTGGTAAAGGTGGTAGAGGAAATACTGCTTTTAAGACACAATCTAATACAGCTCCTGATTATTCTGAAAATGGAGAAGAAGGAGAACATAAAAATTTAAAAGTTGAAGTTAAGATGCTTGCAGATGTAGGTTTAGTTGGACTTCCTAGTGTAGGTAAATCAACTTTTATCTCAATGGTTTCTAAATCTAAACCAAAAATAGCAGCTTATCACTTTACAACTTTAACACCAAATCTTGGAGTTACTAAAGCTACAGACGGAAGAAGTTATGTTATTGCTGATCTACCAGGATTAATAGAAGGAGCTTCACATGGTGAAGGTTTAGGAGATAAATTCTTAAAACACATAGAAAGAACTAAAGTAATTGCTCATGTCATAGATATGTCTGGTAGTGAAGGAAGAGATCCATATGAAGATTATTTATTAATTAATAAAGAATTAGAAGAATTTAATAAAAAATTAATTAAAAAACCGCAAATTATAATTGCTAATAAAATGGACTTAGAAGGTTCTAAAGAAAAGTTAAAAGAATTTAAAGAAAAAGTAAAAGATGTAGATATATATGAAATAAGTGCTGCTACTAATAAAGGATTACAAAAAGTAGTAGATGCTTTAGCAGACCTAGTAGATGAAGCACCTAATGATCCATTATATGATGAATCACAAATAGAATCTCATGTACTTTATAAATTTAAAAAAGAAGAACCATTTACAATAACTAAAGATCCTGATGGTACATGGGTAATTTCTGGTAAGGAAATAGAAAAAATATTTAAAATGACTAAATTTTCATCAGAAGAAGCTGCTTATAGATTTGCTAAAAAATTAAGAAGAATGGGAATTGATCAAAAACTAGAAGAATTAGGTGTACAAGAAGGAGATCAAGTTAGAATATTAGATTTCTATTTTGATTATAGAAGTTAATATTTACAAATATGTAAAAGTATTGTAAAATACTTGCACTGGGGGTAGTAGAATGAGTAAATCTACAAATGCAACAATTTCTAAAGTTGTTGATATTTTTGAAAAATATCCAAATGCTTATAGTGAAGAAGAAGTTGATTATATTATAAGTAATATTGATTGGATTAATCATAATAATTATTATGGGTATTTATTAAGAGAAATATATGATGAATTAGGTATGATTAAAAAACAAGATAATTTATATTTAGGTTTTATTAAATTAATAAAACAAGAATTTGGATTAGATAAAGATATATTAGAAATAGGTGGAGGTATTTTACCTAGATTATCTAAACGAATTTCTTTAAAACAAAAAAATGGATCTATAACTGTTTATGATCCTAGACTTGCATATACTAATTCTAAACAAGATAATTTAGTATTATGTAAAGATAAATTTACAAAAGAAAAATTACCTGAAGATTGTGATTTAATTATTGGAGTACAACCATATGGATGTACTGAAACAATAGTTAATACAGCTTGTGAAAATAATATAGATTTTATGATAGCTTTAGGAGATTTACCTGGTAATGGATTTATAGATGAGTATGAATTTGGTGGTTTACAAAGAAGCTTAATTCATAATGCAGAAAAACTAGTTAAAGAACATAATTTAGGTGAATTACAAAAAGTAAAAATAAATCAATATGGAAGTATATATCCAGTGATTTACAATAAAAGAAAAGTAAATTAAACTTTTCTTTTTATTTTGTTAGTAATTGTGATATAATTTAGGTAATAAGGTAGAGGAAGGTGTTATTATGATGGATATCAGTTTTCTAAAAGATAATGGCGTAGATGTAGATAAAAGTTTAGAATTATTTGGAGATATGAATACTTATAATTCAACAGTAGGGGATTTTTTAGTAGGGGCTAGTGATAAAGTACCTAAATTAATTAAATATAAAAATGATAAAGATTTAAATAATTATTCTATATATGCTCATTCTATAAAAGCAGATGCTAGATACTTTGGATTTACAAAGTTAGAAGAAATTGCTGCTAATCATGAAGCTAAAAGTAAAGAAGGAGATCTTTACTTTATACAAAGTGATTTTGATAATTTAATTAATGAAGTAGATAGAATGACTAAAGTAATAAAAGAATATTTAGAAAAGGATAGTAAAGAAGATACTGAACCTAAAAAAGAATCTGCAGGAGTAGTTTATGATAATAAAACTGTCTTAGTAGTAGATGATTCTAATATTATTAGAAACTTTGTATCTAGAATATTTAAAGATGAATATACAGTTGGAGTTGCTAAAGATGGGCAAGAAGCTATAGATATAATTGAAGCTAATAAAGATAATGATCAAATAAAAGCAATCCTACTTGATTTAAATATGCCTAAAGTAGATGGTTTCGCAGTATTAGACTATATGAAAGAAAAAGATTTATTTACGAAAATACCAGTTTCTATAATATCTGGAGATTCATCTAAAGAAACTATTGATAAAGCATTTAAATATGGAATAGTTGATATGTTAGGAAAACCTTTTAATGATAAAGATGTAAAACGAGTAGTAGAAAGAACAATACAGTTTAATACAATGGATGCATAAAAAAGAAGAACTATTATAGTTCTTCTTTTTCTTCTTTTAAACCTTTTTCTACTCTTGTTTTAATAATATCTATTAATTTATTCTTTAATTCCATATCGGCATTTTCCCATATTAATTCTAAAAATACACCAAGTCCTGGTAAAGTAACTTCATCCTGTGAAGATACTGATTCATCAATAGCTTGTTTTAATGTCTCATAATTATCTCCTTTAAAATTATTTATAATGTGTTCTCTAATACTTATATTCATATAATCATCTCCTAAATATATAATGAGTAAAAATATTAATTATTATACATTTTTATTTACGTAAAGCATAAAAATAATCATTAAAATATATTGAATATTTAAATATATATACTTATACTAAAATTACAATAAGGAGTAGTTAAAATGGAAGAAAATAAAAAATCAAAGAAAGGATTAATATTTATAATTGCATTAATATTAGGTTTAGTAGTTGGTATTGGTGGAAGTTATTACTATTTTAATGTTATGAATAATGATAAAGGTGAAGCTAGTCCTGCTAAAACTAGTAGTGGAAAAACAATTAAAAATTTAGAAGTTACTGATAAACTAGTTCAAGACAATTATTCTAAGCTAATGGTATGGGGAGTTGCTAAATGTGATGATTCGGCAAAGGAGTATTTTAAAGAATCTAAAGTAAAGGCTTCTGATATTTCTAATGAATCTGTATATTCTATAGTAGATACTAATTTTTATAATAATAAAGGAACTTTAACAAAAAAAGATTATGAAGAAAAAATAGAAGAATATTTTGGAAAAGATTATAAATATGAACATACAGATTGGACAAGAAAACTATGTTCACCACATAGATATAACAAATCTACTGGTAAATATGAGTATCAAGAACCAGCATGTGGTTGTACTAGTGGACCTAATTCATTTTTAAAAACACGAATTGTTAAAGCAGAATTGTCAGGTGATGAATTGGTAGTATATGTAAAAGTATTATTCCCAGGTAGTCCCGAAAATGTTGATGGTAACGGTAATGTAAAATACTATAGTGATGCAAGTCTTAAAAATGCTATTAGCGATTTACAATACACATATGTAAATAATGATGGACAAGAGGATAAAGAAATGGAAGAACCATCTGATGTTGATAAAAACTATGCTAAGGGCGGAACTTATAAATTTGTAATGAAAAAATACAAGGATGATAAATATTCATTCCTATATGCTGAACCATTAGATGATTAATAATTAAGAAAGTTCATAACTTTCTTTTTTTAGTTATTTATAGTAAAATAAAGTTGGTGATTTTATGAAGTTCACTTGTAATAATAAAGATTATGATGTGGTTATTGAAAGAAAGAGAAGAAATCGTAATACTTATATTAGAGTTAAAGATGATTTGTCTATTTTAGTAACTACAAATACTTTGACGACAGATAGATATATTAGAAGTTTATTAGAAGAAAGTTCTAGTAGTATAATTAGGATGATAGATAGACAGGTGGTTAAAAATAAGAATAATGAAGGGTTTAATTATTTAGGTAAGAAATATGATATTATCTATGTGGATTATTGTGATATTTCTATTGGAGAAGAAAAAGTATTCTTAAGAAAAGGTTTTAATATAGATAAATGGTATAAGAAACAGGCTAAGAAGTTATTTAAAGAAAGATTAAATTATTGGTATAGTAATTTTTCTAGAAGAATTCCACATCCGGGTTTAAGAATTAGAAAGATGACTAGTAGATGGGGTGTTTGTAATACTAGGTTAAGAATTATTACTTTGAATTTAGAATTAATTAAGAGAGATACTAAATATTTAGATTATGTTATTGTACATGAATTATCTCATTTAATATATCCTAATCATTCTAAAGATTTTTGGAATTTAGTAGAAGAAAATATAGGGGATTGTAAGAACTATAGAAAAGAAATGAAGGAGTTTTAATATGGTTATTAGTAGTATGGATAATGATCGAGTAAAAAAGTATAAAAAATTAAAGAAAAGAAAATATAGAGATGAATATAAAGAATTTATAGTAGAAGGTCTTCATTCAGTAAGAGAAGCTTTTAGATGTGGTATGATTGTAGAACTTATTTTAGAAGAGGGAGTAGATTTACCTTTTGAAAGTCCTTATGTTTATGTTACTAGAGATATTATTAATAAGATATCTTCTACTGATACTCCTAGTAGTATAATGGCTTTATGTAAAAAGATAGATAGAAAAGAAGAAATTGGTAATAAAGTATTAATACTCGATAATATACAAGATCCAGGTAATTTAGGAACTATTATTAGAAGTGCGAAAGCTTTTAATATAGATACTATTATATTAAGTGAAGATACTGTTGATTTGTATAATCCTAAAGTAGTTAGGGCTACTCAAGGTATTATGTTTCATATGAATATTATTAGAAAAGATATAATTAAAGAAATTAAATCTTTAAAGAAAGATGGTTATGTTATATATGGTACTAATGTAAGAAGAGGTACTAATGTTAGGAGATTATCTAAAGTATCTAAATATGTATTAGTAGTTGGTAATGAAGGTAATGGAGTAAGAAGTGAAGTTAGTAAATTATGTAATAAGAATTTATATATAAAAATGAATGATAAAGTAGAAAGTTTAAATGTAGGAGTTGCTACTAGTATTTTACTTTATGAATTGGAGAGTTAATATGGGATTAGTTTATATAGGAAAAATTGTATCTACTCATGGTATTAAAGGAGAAATTAAAATACTTAGTGATTTTGAGTATAAAGATAAAGTATTTGTAGTAGGTAATAAATTAATTATTGATGATGTTAGTTATGAAATTAAGTCATACAGGCATCATAAAACTTATGAAATGGTTACTTTAGATGATTATAAAGATATTAATGATGTTTTATTTTTAATGAAAAAGAAAGTTTATTTTGATGAAGATGATTTAGTTTTGGATGATAATGAAATATTAGATGATGATTTAATTACTTATAAAGTATTGACAAGTGATGGGAAAAAAGGAATAATAAAAGAAATATTTTTAGCGAGTCCTAAAAATAAAGTAATTAGAATACAATTAGATAAAGAGGTATTAATTCCTCTTAATTCACCAATGATTAAAGAAATATCTAAAGAAAGATGGTTATGTTATATATGGTACTAATGTAAGAAGAGGTACTAATGTTAGGAGATTATCTAAAGTATCTAAATATGTATTAGTAGTTGGTAATGAAGGTAATGGAGTAAGAAGTGAAGTTAGTAAATTATGTAATAAGAATTTATATATAAAAATGAATGATAAAGTAGAAAGTTTAAATGTAGGAGTTGCTACTAGTATTTTACTTTATGAATTGGAGAGTTAATATGGGATTAGTTTATATAGGAAAAATTGTATCTACTCATGGTATTAAAGGAGAAATTAAAATACTTAGTGATTTTGAGTATAAAGATAAAGTATTTGTAGTAGGTAATAAATTAATTATTGATGATGTTAGTTATGAAATTAAGTCATACAGGCATCATAAAACTTATGAAATGGTTACTTTAGATGATTATAAAGATATTAATGATGTTTTATTTTTAATGAAAAAGAAAGTTTATTTTGATGAAGATGATTTAGTTTTGGATGATAATGAAATATTAGATGATGATTTAATTACTTATAAAGTATTGACAAGTGATGGGAAAAAAGGAATAATAAAAGAAATATTTTTAGCGAGTCCTAAAAATAAAGTAATTAGAATACAATTAGATAAAGAGGTATTAATTCCTCTTAATTCACCAATGATTAAAGAAATATCTAAAGAAAGAAAAGAAGTAATTGTAGAATTAGTAGATGGAATGTAAGGGGTGATATTATGAAGATTGATATATTAACTATATTTCCTAATATGTTTGATAGTATATTTAATGAATCTATCATTAAAAGAGCTATAGATGAAGGTAAAGTAAATATTAATATTCATGATTTTAGAGAGTTTACAGAAGATCCACATAATAAGGTAGATGATACACCTTACGGTGGGGGTGGAGGTATGGTTTTAATGCCTCAACCAATATTTGATTGTGTTGATAGTATTAAAACATCTGACTCTAAAGTAATTTTATTAACTCCTGATGGTGTTTCTTATAAACAAAAGATTGCTTATGATTTAAGTAAAGAGAAACATTTAATACTTATTTGTGGTCATTATGAAGGTTTTGATGAGAGAATTAGAAGTATATGTGATATGGAGATTAGTATAGGAGATTATATACTTACTGGAGGAGAGATTGCTAGTATGGTAATAGTAGATTCTATTACTAGATTAATTCCAGGAGTTATAGAAGAGTCTTCTCATATTAATGAATCATTTAATAATAATTTATTAGATTATCCTACATATACTAAACCAAGAAATTTTAGAGGAATGGAAGTACCAGAAGTATTAGTTTCTGGTGATCATAAAAAAATAGAAGAATATAGAAAAGAGGAAAGTTTAAAAAGGACTAAAGATAGAAGACCAGATTTATTAGATTAGTAGGTGAATAATATGGTATATAGTTTAAGAAAAGTTAAAATTCCTAGAACTAAAAGAACTAAATTAGAAGTTAAAGATTTAGAAATTAATTATGGAGTTATTATGCCTTCTAGAAGAAAAGAATTTATGGTACTTGATATGGATTTTGAAAATATTAATTTAATTAGTAAAAGGATTGCTCATCCTTTTGTATCTAGGAAAGTTTTTAGACTATATAGTAAATTATTATTAATATTAACTGAGTTATTAGTAACAGATGATGAATCTGGAGATACTTATATGGAAGCATTAAATCAAATAGAAAGATTTAGAAGACAAATTAAGAATAAATATAGAGCTTTTTTAACAAAAAAAGAATTAGAAAAAATGTCTAAACAATTAAAGTTATTACAAATGGAAGCTAAAAATAGATTGTTAGAGATTAATATGAATTATGAGTTTATGAATACTACTGGTAAGAGTAGATAATATATTGTAAAGTTTTTTAAAATATGATATATTAATTTGGAAAGCAAGTGCGAAAGATGGAAATATTTGAAAGTATATAGAGAGTCTTAGTATGGTGGAATAAGATTATGAGTATGATATTTCGGATCACTTTCAAGTTGTGATTTATGGATAAGATAAATACGGTAACGCGTTATAGTTTTGAGAGTATAAGTTATACTTATAAATTAAGGTGGTACCGCGAGTGATTCGTCCTTATAGGATGGGTCTTTTTATTTTGGAAAGGAGAATAAAATGGTTATTAATATAATTCTATTAATAATTGGGTTTATAGTGTTAATAAAGGGAGCTGATTTCTTTGTAGATGGTGCATCTAATATAGCTAGAAATTTTAAAGTTTCTAAGATGTTAATAGGTTTAACTATTGTATCTTTTGGTACTAGTGCACCAGAGTTTGCAGTAAGTATTAAGTCATTACTTGCACATAGTGGTGATATTACTTTAGGAAACGTTATAGGTAGTAATATATTAAATATATTATTAATACTTGGAGTAGCAGCTTTAATACATCCTTTAACTGTAAAAAATAATACAGTAAAGAAAGAATTACCAATTACTTTATTAATTACTATATTATTCAGTGTATTAATGTTAGATAAAGTATTTGATCCTAATATGAAGAATATGTTTACTAGATTAGATGGAGTAATAGTTGTTTTATTCTTTACAGTATTTATATATTATTTAATTACAATGATGAGGAATAAAACAGATGAAGGTTCTGATGATGAAATATTATCATTACCTAAATCATTTATATATACAATTGGTGGAGCGATTGCTATTATATTAGGAAGTAATTTTGTTGTTGATTCAGCATCTAATATTGCATCTATTATAGGTGTTAGTAAGAGAATGATTGCTTTAACGGTAGTTGCTTTAGGAACATCACTTCCTGAGTTAGTTACTAGTGTAGTTGCTACTAAGAAGAAAGAATATGATATTGCGATTGGTAATGTTGTAGGTAGTAATATATTTAATATAGGTATAGTTATAGGTATACCTGTTGCTATATTAGGTGGTGTTGGTGTTATATCATTTAGTTATATAGATTTAATTGTAATGGTTTTATCGGCAGTACTATTATGGTTATTTGTATTTAGAGATTATAAGATTTCTAGAAAAGAAGGAATAATGTTTTTACTAGTTTTTATAGCTTATTATAGTTATGTAATTTTAGGATAGAAAGAAGGAGTTTATATGAAATTTGAGAAATTAGAACAAGGTAAAATAAATGAAGTAGAAGCTAAAGTATTAAAACAATGGAAAAAGATGGATATATTAGAAAAATGTATAAAGAGTAGAGAAGGTATGGATAAGTGGGTATTTTATGATGGACCAATTTATGCGAATGCTAAACCTGGTATTCATCATGTATTTGCTAAAACTATAAAAGATGCTTTTTGTAAATATCAAACTATGAATGGTAAAAGAGTTCTTAGAACAATAGGTTTAGATACTCATGGATTACCTATAGAAGTTAATGTAGAGAAAAAACTTGGTTTTGAATCTAAAGCAGATATTGAAAAGTTTGGTATAGAAAATTTCTGTATTGAATGTAATAAAGAGACTGCTACTAATATAGATGAAATTAAAAAAGTTACTGATATGATGGGACAATTTATTGATCAAGAGAATCCATATATTACATGTACTAATGATTATATAGAATCAGAGTGGTGGATATTAAAAGAAATGGATAAAAAAGGATTAATATACCATGGTAATAAAGTATTATGGTATTGTCCTAGATGTGGTACTGAACTTTCTCAAAATGAAGTATCTCAAGGTTATGAAGAAACTTCTGTTAATTCATTAATTTTACCATTTAAGATGAAAGATGAAGATACATACTTCTTAGTATGGACAACTACACCTTGGACTTTAATGGCTAATGTTGCTTTATGTGTTAATCCGGATTTAGATTATGTAAAAGTTGAATCTCAAGGATATAAATTTATAATTGCAGATAGTTTATTAGAACAAGTATTAGGAGAAGATACTAAGGAATTAGAAAGATATAAAGGTAAAGACTTAGTTGGATTAAAATATGAACAATTAATGCCTTTTGCAGAAGTAGAAGGAAAAGCTTTTGAAGTTATTGCAGATAATTATGTTACTGCAGATGATGGTACTGGTATAGTTCATATAGCACCTGCTTTTGGTGAAGATGATAATAGAGCGGCTCGTGAAAATGGAATTGGTTATGTTAATCCAGTTGGTCCAGATGGATGTTATCTTTATGGTCCGTGGGAAGGAAGACTTGTTACTGATTCTGAATTAGAACTTGATATTATTAAATGGTTAAAAGGTGAAGATAAATTATTTAAGAAATTAAAAATAAAACATGATTATCCACATTGTTGGAGATGTAAAAGTCCATTAATTTCTTATCCTAAACCAGCATGGTATGTAGAAACTACTGCATGTAAAGATGAAATAATTAAAGCTAATGAAGATATTAATTGGTATCCAGAATATGTAGGAGAAAAGAGATTTGCTAACTGGTTAGATAATATGGTAGATTGGGGAATCTCTAGAAATAGATATTGGGGATGTCCAATGCCTATATGGACTTGTGAATGTGGTCATAAAGAAGTAATTGGTTCACTAGATGAATTACAAGAAAAAGTTATAGAAGATGTTAATGTAGGCGAAATAGAATTACATAGACCATATGTGGATGAATTACATATAGAATGTCCTGAATGTAAAAAGAAAATGGAAAGAGTTAAGGATGTATTAGATGTATGGTTTGATAGTGGAGCTATGCCTTATGCACAATATCATTATCCATTTGAGAATAAAGAATTATTTGAAGATCAATTTCCTGCAGACTTTATTGCTGAAGGTGTAGATCAAACTAGAGGATGGTTCTATGTATTATTAGTTATTTCTACAATAATATCTGGAGAATCTAGTTTTAAAAATGTTGTAGTTAATGACATGATGTTAGATAAAAATGGTAAGAAGATGAGTAAATCTATGGGTAATACAGTTGATCCTGTAGGTATTATGGAACAATATGGTGCAGATACTATTAGATTCTATATGTTATATGTTTCTCCTGTATGGACACCATTAAGATTTAATGAAGAAGGAGTAAAGGAAGTTTATTCTAAATATACATCTACATTAAAGAATGCATATTCATTCTTTGAAATGTATGCTAATGCAGATAATGTTGATCCTAGAGAATATAATATAGAAGTTAAAGATAGAGAATTAATTGATAGATGGTTACTTTCTAAATTAAATAAATTAATTAAAGATGTAACAAAAGCTTATGAAGAATATGATCTTCATAAAGTTGCTAAATTAATAGTACCTTTCTTAAATGATGATTTATCTAATTGGTATATTAGAAGTAATAGAAGAAGATTCTGGGATAGTCGCTTAACTGAAAGTAAAAAAGCAGTATATTTAACTACTTATGAAGTATTAGTTGCACTATGTAAATTATGTGCTCCTCTAACTCCATATTTAACAGAAGAATTATATCAAAAATTAACTGGAGAAGAATCTGTTCATTTAGCAGACTTCCCTAAAGTTGATTTAGATTTAATAGATGAAAAATGTGAAGAGAGAATGGATTTAGTTAGAGATGTATGTTCTCTAGGTAGATATGCTAGAGAAGAAGCTAATATTAAAGTTAGACAACCTATTAGTAGTTTAATTCTTCCTAAAGATAATGAAGTAATTATTGGTGATTTACTTCCAGTAATTAAAGAAGAATTAAATGTTAAAGAAGTAGAGTTTAAAGAAGATATGTCTAAATATTTAGATTATATAGTTAAACCTAACTTTAAAATATTAGGTAAAACTTTAGGTCCTAAGATAAAAGAATTACAAGGAATACTTTCTAAATTAACAGTTAATGAAATAGATAAGATTAACTCTAAAGGATTAAAGATTAAACTAGATGGAGAAGACTTTACATTAACTAGTGATATGGTATTAATATCTATAAAACAAAAAGAAGGTTATGCTTCTAGTAGTAATGATAAAACTTGTGTAGTATTAGATACTCATCTAACAGAAGAATTAATATTAGAAGGTTTAGCAAGAGAATTTGTAAGAACTATTCAAGCTTTACGTAAAGAAGAAGATTTTGTTATAACTGATCATATTAATGTTTATTATAATGGTACTGAAGCTATTGATAAGATGTTAGATATGTATAAAGATTATGTAAAAGGTGAAGTTCTAGGAGAAAAAATAGTTAAAGATGAGAAATTAGAAGACTTAGAAGATATTAATAATGAGAAAGTATCTATTAAAGTAGAAAGAATATAGTAATAAACACTTAATTATTTAATTAAGTGTTTTTATATGATATAATATATTTAATAAGATAGGGATGTGTTTGTATGAAAAAGAATAAAGGATTTACATTAGTAGAATTATTAGTTTCAATGACAATAATGGGAATATTATTAGTATTAGCAATACCTACAGTAGGTAATATAATAGCTGGTAATAAACAAAAGAAATTTGATGCTTATGAAAGATCATTAGAACATGCTGCAAAACTTTATATGGAAGAACATGAAAGAGAAGAATTTAGTCATTATTATGGATGTATTAAAGTGACACTTGATCAGTTGAAACAAGATAATTTAATAAAAGATTTTCCTGATAAAGATGTAACTTGTTCAGAAGCTTATGTTAATGTACATAAAAAGATTAATAATACATTTTCATATGATGCTGTATTAAAGTGTGCTGATAATAGAACTAATAAAGAATATAAAACAAGTGGTTCAACAACTTGTGTAAAACCAACTGATGATGCAACTCCACCAACTATTTCTATAATCAGTGGATCTAGTCAATTAAATTGGAGTACTAGAAGAAATGCTGTAGATATAAAAATCCAATTAAGTGATTCTGGAGTAGGATTTGTTTTTGATAAAAAAATATCTTATCAATGGGTAAAAGGTGCAGGTAATTCACCTTCTAGTACAGGATGGAAAACATTAAACTTTAGAAATAATCAATCAGCACAAACTACAACAACTACATTAGATAAAAATACATATCCTGGAAAAAATGATGAAGGAGAATACTTTTTATGGATTAATGAATCCACAGTAAGTGATATTATAGGAAATAAGACTGGATCAACTGGTAAAAAGTATGGAGGTCCATACAGATTTGATGAAAAAGCACCAACTTGTACTGTGGTACCTGATAGAGGGGCTGATGGAAAAAATGGTTGGTATAATAGTAATGTAACATTAACTCTAAATCCTAATCGTCTCCAAGGTAGTCCTATTAAACAGTATGGTTTATATGTAAAAAATTCAGGTGATAGTAAACCATCTGAAGCGTATAATAATGATAATAGTGAACCTATAACTACTGAAACTAATGGTAAAATAGGATATTCATTTGTACAAGATGAAGCAGGTAATAAATGTGATGATAAATCAGGAGTGATTAAGATAGATAAGACTGATCCCGTAGTTTATGTACTTTCTGATACTTCTTCATATAATAAAGCAGGATTTTCACGTACTTCTTATATCGGCCCAGATAATAAAGGTTATGGTGGAAAAATACGACACGTTTTTTGTACTGATGGTAATGGATCTGTAACATCTGGTGTTCAACCTAATACTTTCTCAGTTGATTTAAAACGTGGTGGGGGTTATGTTGCATGGAGTGGTTGTAATAAAACTGAATGTAAAGAAGGAGATGATTGCGTTAGATTATGTGTATATGATAGTTCAACACATATACATCATGATTATGTAACAACAGGAGATAAAAATACGGTATATCGATGTAAGGATAATGCAAATAATTTTGCTAAAAGTAAAGATCAAAATGGTAATCAACTAACAACATCTAGTTTACCTCATATTAGTACAAGTGTAACATCTAGTACTATTGGTGTTAGATGTGCATGTCGTCAAACAAGTAGTAGTAGTGGATATTATATGTTAATACATTCGTATAATGAAGAAGGTTATTCAACATATGTGTGTAATGAATCAGGAAGAGACTGGGATCCTGGGTGTGATTGTGATAAAGAACATGATAATGCAGTCTTTAAAAATAAAGCAGGAACATTATTTATGAACTGCTATGATAATTAAATTTATATTAAGTAAGATTATATCTTACTTTTTTTATACTATAAATTGTTACTACTATTACATTTAAACTTATTGAAATAATTAGACTCCATATGCCTATTTTTAGGGGTGATAATATTATTAGAAATATAGTTCTAATGATAACTCCTATAGTAGTTGCTTTCATGGAGTCTTTACTTTTACCCATTGCATCTAAACTAGATAATAGAGGGGCTTGTATATATTGTATTAAACAGATAGGAGCTAATACTTTTATATATTCTATTCCTTGATTAGTATTATAAATATATTTTAAAAATATATCTGGTATGAGTATAAATAATATAGTGATTGGTATTCCTATTAAAAGAGAATATATTATAGATTGTTTTATTTTTCTTTTAACTTCTTTATAATTTTTTCTTGTATATTCTTTAGATATTACTGGTATTAGAGCTTGTGATATCGCAAGTGTAAAAAATGATGGTAATAAGAGTAGAGGCATTACATATCCAGATAGTATTCCATATTCTGTTGTAATATATTTATTGGAGTATCCTACTAATAATAGTGTAGTTGTAAGTATTATAGGTTCTAAAAAATAGCCTATACTTCCAATTAATTTTCCAGTAGTATTTGGTATTCCTATATCTAAAGATTCTTTTATATATCTTTTTTTTGGTTTTAAGTCATCTTTTTTTATTTTTATATTTTTAGGTAAGAAGAGTATTAAAATTATTATAGATGTTATTTCGCTTATAATATTAGATAATATTATAAAACATAGTGTAGTTATTAATCCTCGTTTTATAAAATATGGTATACCTATAATCATCATTATTAATCTAATTATATCTTCAGTTATAGTGGATACTACGTGAGGAAACATTTTCTCTTTACCAAAAAAATATGATCTACATATACTTGAAATAGAAGTAAATGGTATTACTAGTGATATAGATATTATAGGTAATAGTAATCTTTTATCATGTAATAAATTATTAGATAGATATGGACTTATTATAAATATTAAAATCATTAATAATATATTTATTATTATAGATATTGGTATTATAGAAGATATTAGTTTTATATTATTTTTATTATCTTCTGCGATTAGCTTTGATATAGCTATTGGGAATCCAAATTGAGATAAAGTTATGAATAAAGTGAAAGTAGGAAGAAGTATCATATACATTCCTAATCCTTCTGTACCTAGTAGTCTACTCATAATAATTTTTATAAACATTCCTAGTATTTTTGTTATTAATCCACCTATTAATAATATGATTACAGACCTTTTAAAATTAGATTTCATACTAGATAATATGCATATTAAAAATTTATTTTAAAAAAAGTTAAAAAAGTGTTTTCATAAAATTATTTTTGTGATATATTATTTTTAAGACATGGGATTAATAACCGCAAATTTTGATTTGTAAATTATTTGTAAAATTAAATAAATTAATTTTTGAAATATTAAATTAATTTATTTTTTATAGAAATCTTGTGATAGACTTGGTAGTAGAGGTGAGAAGTAAATGAATGATTTAGTAGAATTTTTAACATCAACAGAAACAATGGTTGTCTATATAGTAGTAGGAGTAGCTTGTCTATTATGCTTAATCGTTTATTTATTAGATAAGAGCTATTACAAGAGAAAAAGACGTCATAATACTAGAGAGTTAAATAAGGTAGTAGAAAAGGTTCAAGAAGAAATAAAAGAAGAGACTACTGAAGTATTAGAACCTACTATGACTAAGGTGGAAGAACCTAAGTTAGTGGTTGAAGAGGAAGTTAAAGAAGAACCTAATTTAGAATATACTAATATTGAACCAGATAAGACTGAAGCTCAAGAAGAGTTACAAAGACTTACTGAAGTATTAGAACAAGCTCAAGAGGAAGAAGAAAAAAGTATAAATTTAACTGAGTTTGAAGAAGAACAAGAAAAGAATGCAATTATAAGTATAGAAGAATTGATGTCTAAAACTAAGGCTATGTATGAAAGTGGAGAATTTGATAAGTATGAGGATGAAAAAGTTAATCCAATTAGTTTAGATGATTTAGAAAAGAATAAAGAAGAGCCAGCTTTAGTTACTCTAGATGATTTAGAGACTGCTAAAGCTAGAGAAGAAGTTGTTTCTACATTTAAAAGTAGTCCTATTATTTCACCAGTATTTGGTATTGAAACTAATATTGGTACTAAAGCTACTGAGATGGAGTTAGAAAATACTGCTAATTATGAGAAATTAGATGAAGAAATTAAGAAAACTAATGAGTTCTTAACAACTTTAAAAGAATTACAAAAGAATTTAGATTAAGGCGTAAGCATTTTTTATTGAAAAAGTGTTGACAAATAAAAGAAAATTGCATATAATTATAACAGTTTAGAAAAAAGGAAAGAGATTTATATCCACCTGATCTGCGAATAGCGATAGGTAAAAAGCCAAATTAAATAATATAATTAGGTTTTTAAGTGGGTATAAATATATACTCACTTTTCTTTTGTCTATAATATGGAGGTGTTAGATATCGCAAAGAAAAATGATAACATGTTGACAAACGATCAAATTAAAGTACCGGAGGTTTTAGTTATAGGACCTAATGGGGAACAAATGGGTGTTAAGCCAATTGCAGATGCATTAACATTAGCATCTTATGCTGCACTAGACTTAGTATTAATAAGTCCAAATGCAAATCCACCTGTTTGTAAAGTAATGGATTATAATAAATTTCGTTATGAAAAGAAGAAAAAAGAAAAAGAGGCTATGAAGAAACAAAAAGCTAATAGATCTGAATTAAAAGAATATCGTTTATCGCCTGTTATTGATGTTGGGGATTTTGAGACTAAGTTAAAGAATGCAACTAAATATCTTGAAAAAGGAGATAGAATAAAATTATCTATTAGATTCAAAGGACGTCAAATGGCTCATACTGAATTAGGTGCTGAGGTTATGGAACGTTTCTATGATAGAGTTAAAGATATTGCAACTATGGATCAAAAACCTAAACTAGATGGTAGAAATATGTCATGCATACTAATACCAAATAAAAAATAATATTAGGAGGAATTATTTATGCCAAAAATTAAAACACATAAGTCAAGCGCTAAAGTATTTAAAAAGCGTAAAAATGATTATAAAATAGGTAAACCAGGTAGTAGACATAATACTGGTAAAAAATCTGCAAAGTTCAATAGAAGTTGTAGAAGTGGATCTACTTTAAGTAGTTCTGATAAAAAGAGATTAAAAAATATTATATAAAAATTTGTAAGGAGGAAGAAAGATGGCAAGAGTAAATAATGGAGCTGTTACTAAGGCTCGTCATAAGAAAGTATTAAAACAAGCTAAAGGTTACTTTGGTAGTAAACATAGATTATATAAAACTGCTAAAGAACAACTTATGCATTCAGGACAATATGCATATAGAGATAGAAAACAAAGAAAAAGAGAATTTAGAAAATTATGGATAACTAGAATTAATGCAGCTTGTAGACAAAATGATATTAGTTATTCAAGATTTATAGAAGGATTAACTAAAGCAGGAGTTGAAGTTAACCGTAAGATGTTATCAGAAATTGCAATCAATGATCCAAAAACATTTGCTAAATTTGTTAAAATTGCTAAAGATGGTAAAGCTGGTAAGATTAAAAAGGATGAAAAGGTTAGTGTAGTAGAATTTACTGTAAAAGGAAAAACTGCTAAGAAAACAACAACTAAGAAGACAACTACAGCTAAAAAAGAAGTAAAAGAAGAAAAGGGAACAGATTATTCTAAAATGACAGTTGCAGAATTAAAAGAAGCTGCTAAAAAAGCTGGAGTTAAAGGATATTCTACAATGAAGAAAGCTGATTTATTAGAAGCTTTAAAATAAAATAAACATATTAGTGAATTTATTTATCTAGTGCCTTAGGGTGATAAGTATTAGAAACTAATAGAAGAAAAAACGAAGGAGAAAAAATTATGACAATAGTATCAATGAATTATTTATTAGAAGCTGGTGTTCATTTTGGACATCAAAAAAGAAGATGGAATCCTAAGATGAAGGAATACATCTATACAACAAGAGATGACATTTATATTATAGATTTACAAAAAACTGTAAAAAAATTAGAAGAAGCTTATGCAAAGGTTAAAGAAATTGCTGAAGCTGGGGGAAAGTTCTTATTTGTAGGAACTAAAAAACAAGCTCAAGAAGCAGCTGAGGAAAATGCTGTTAGAACTGAAATGTATTTTGTTAATGAAAGATGGTTAGGTGGAACTTTAACTAACTTTAAAACTATTCGTTCAAGAGTAAGAAGAATGGATCAAATTGACAAAATGGAAGAAGATGGAACATTTGAAATGTTACCTAAAAAAGAAGTAATAGGTATAAAGAAAGAATATGCTAAATTAGATAGAAACTTAAGAGGAATTCGTGCAATGAATAGATTGCCACAAGCTTTAATTATTGTTGATCCTCGTAAAGAAGAAAATGCTATTAGAGAAGCTCGTATTTTAGGTATACCAGTATTTGGTATTGTAGATACTAACTGTGATCCTGATTTAGTTGATTATGTAATACCTGGTAATGATGATGCGGTTCGTGCTGTTAAATTATTAATTGGAGTACTTACTAATGCTATAGCTGAAGTTAATGGTAATGAAGTAGTTGATTATATTAATGATGATGATAAAGCTAAAGCTAAGGATGATACTAAAGAAGAAAAAGTAAAAGAAGTTAAGGAAGATAAAAAAGAAGAAAAGGTAGAAAAGAAAGCTCCAAAGAAAACAACTAAGAAAGCAACTAAGAAGGAAGAAGTTAAAGAGGATAAAAAGGAAGTAAAAGAAACTCCTAAAAAAGAAGAAAAGAAACCTGCTAAGAAAGAAACTAAAAAGGCAGAAAAAGAAGATTTAAGTAAATTAACTTTAGTAGAATTAAAGAAGAAAGCTAAAGAAGCTGGAATTAAAGGATATTCTACTATGAAAAAAGCTGAAGTTATTGAAGCATTAAATAAATAATTATGTTATAATGATAATAGGAGGGTGGATGCTTATCCCTCTTATTTTTAGAAAAACAAGGAGGATAAAATGATTAAAGCAAGTGATGTTAAAGAATTAAGAGAAAAAACAGGAGCTGGAATGCTTGATTGTAAGAAAGCTTTAGAAGCAGTTTCTGGTGATATGGAAAAAGCTATTGATTGGTTAAGAGAAAAGGGTATATCTAAAGCTGCTAAGAAAGAATCTAGAATTGCAGCAGAAGGATTATGTCAAATAAAATCAGAAGGTAATAATGCAGTTATTTTGGAGATGAACTCTGAAACTGATTTTGTTGCTAAGAATGAAGAATTTACTAGTTTTGTAGATTATTTAGTAGATATTATTTTAAATAATGACTTAAATACTAATGAAGATGTTTTAAATTATGAAGATAATGGAGAAACTATTAATGATAAAATAGTTGCTTTAACTTCTAAGATTGGAGAAAAATTAAGTTTTAGAAGATTTGAAAAAGTATTAAAAAAAGATAATGAAGTATTTGGTTCTTACAAACATATGGGTGGTAAGATTGGAGCTTTAGTAGTACTTGCAGATACTACTGAAGAAGTAGCTAAAGATGTTGCTATGCATGTTGCGGCTATGAATCCTACTGCTGTAAGAAGAGATGAAGTACCAAGTGATTTAGTAGAAAGAGAATCTCATGTTATTAAAGAGCAAGTTTTAGCTGAAGGTAAACCAGAAAATATTGCAGAAAAAATGGTCACTGGAAGATTAAATAAATTTTATAAAGAAATTTGTTTAGAAGAACAAGCATTTATTAAAGATTCTAACACTTCAGTACTTGACTATGTTAAATCTAATGGAGGAAGTATTGTTTCTATGATTAGATTTGCTGTTGGTGAAGGTATTGAAAAGAAAGAAGAAGACTTTGCTGAAGAAGTAATGAGTCAAATTAATAATGCATAGTTTATAATTAGGAGTAAGTATGAAAAAGATAGTTATTGTATTAGTAATTTCAATTATTTCTATATTTACTATTTGTGGATGTGAAGTTAAAAAAACTAATGAAGTAACTGATGCTGAAAAGTTTGCTTCAGAATATTCTATTAGTAAAAATAATCCATTTGTATTTAGTAATATTGATGAAATATTAAAATTATTTGATAATGGTACAGGAATTATATTCTTTGCTGATTCTGATTGTGAATGGTGTAGTGCTACAGCTAAAGTTTTTAATGAAGCTTTAAAGTATAAGAATGTAGATAAAGTTTATTATTATAATCCAAAGAAGATTAGAGATAAAAATACTAAGAAATATCAAAAATTAATAGAAAAAATAAAAGATAATCTTCAAAAAGATGAAAAAGATAATCCGTATTTATATTTACCTGATATTTATATAGTTAAAGATGGTAAAATAATAGGACATAATAATGATACTGCTACTATGAATGGTACAGTAGATGAAGCTTTAAATGATAAAACTAAAAAAGAATTAAAAGATAAATATCTTGATTTAATTAGTAAATATAATGTAAAAGAATGTTCAGGTAGTTGTTAACATTCTTTTTTGTTTACGTAAATATAAAATTAATAATATAGTAAATATAAATTTAATATTAATTGTTATGATATAATTTTTCTATAGGATGTGATTATAATGATAGAAGAGAATGTTAAAGTAGAAAAAGAAGAACCTAAAAAATCTCATACTGGTATATATGTATTTATTATGTTAATTGCTGGTATTTGTATGGGTATAGGTGGAAGTTATTATTATTTTAATTATATGACTAAAGACAGTAATAATTGTGTTGCTAGTACTAAAAATACTATGTTAGGTGATAGAAAATTAGATGTAGATAGTATTTTAGTAAAAGATCTAGTTTCTAGATATGATTTTTATGTAAATGGTACTGATGAGATATATAATAATTTATATAAAGAAGATATTCCTTCAGTTTCAGATATTGATTCTAAACTTAGAATTTCTATGGCATATCAAAATATGAATATTGGTTTATTTAATCCATTTACTAGTGATGTATTAAAAGATTCATATGTTAAAATATTTGGGCCTAAAGTTCAAATAGATGATGGTGATTTTACTTATGGTTGTGGTACTTTCAGTTATGATAGTGCAGAAAAACTATATACATATAAACCTGCCGCTGGATGTGGTGGCACAACAGCTTCAACATTACTTAGAAAGATTATAGAAGCTAAAGTTAAAGATGGAAATATTTATATAAATGCTGCAGTAGGTATCAAAAAAGCTAGCGATAAGAATCCAGGAGAAAGTGAAATACTAAATAGAGATGGAGTTATAGATGATATAGATGAAACTAGTTTTGATATTGATAAGGATTATAAAAAATTAGATAAAGTTCAATATAAATTTGCTTATGATAAAGAAAATAATAATTATTATTTAATAAGTATAAAGAGATATGGTCTATAGTTTTTAGAATATCTTAATTTGATATTCTTTTTTTGAAATAATGTGATATAATACTATCGTGTAGGTGATTTTATGGGGAAAAAGAAAAATTCTATTGAAAAATTAGATGAACAAATAAAAGAAATGACTAAAGATAAAAGTGATGATACTAATACACCTCTTTTAAATAGAAAAGAATTAAAAGAGAGGTTAGCTAAAGAGAAGAAAACTACTAAGAAGAGTGATGTAGAAAAAACAAAGACTTTAAAATTAGATGAAATTAAAGAAGCATTAGAGAATGAAAAGAAAAAAGAACCTAAAACTAAATCAGTAGTTAAAACTTCTCCTAAGAAAGTTAAAAGTAGTAAAAAAGAAGAAAAACCTAAAAAGAAAAAATCTGCTCTTAATAATTTAAGTAAAACTTTAATTAAGAATAAATATAATGATAATAAAGATAAAATTAATAAAGTGTTAGATGATGAAAATGAGGTTGATAGATTAATTAAGTTTTTAACTAAATTTTTCACTATATTTTTAATTATATTTATTGTAATTTTTATACTTATATGTATAATATAATAACTAAGGAGAGATATGATTATGGATAATGATATTTTAGAATTAACTAAAGATGATATGAATAATGCGATTAGTAATCTAGAAAAGAGATTTACTAGTGTTAGAGCGGGTAGAGCTAATCCATCTAGTTTGGATTCTGTTACTGTTGAATATTATGGAGTAGACACACCTTTAAAACAATTAGGTACTATTACTGTACCAGAAGCTAATCAATTATTAATTAAACCATTTGATAAGAGTTGTTTAGCTGATATAGAAAAAGGTATAATTGCTGCTAATTTAGGATATAATCCATCTAATGATGGAGAAACTATTAGAATAGTTATTCCAGCTTTAACAGAAGAAAGAAGAAAAGAGTTAAGTAAACAAGTTAAAGCTTTAGCTGAAGATGCTAAAATTTCTGTTAGAAATAATAGGCATGAAGCTTTAAGTATGATTGATAAAGAAGATTTATCTGAAGACGAAAAGAAATCTTTAGAAAAACAAATACAAGATTTAGTAAATAAATATAATAAGAAAATAGAAGAATTATTAAAAGAAAAACAAAATGAATTAATGACTATATAGAATTAATAATTCTTTTTTTACGGGGTGATAATATGGAATATAAAGATATAATAAATCCTACTGAATTATTAGAATTTATGGATGAAAATATTAAGTATGGATTTGTAGATGGAAATGGTAAAGTACATGAACCAGATGATAATTTTAATGAAGAATGTAGAAAGAATTGGAGATTATCTTCTCCAGAGAGATTAATAGAAAAAGGTTATGGTCATTGTTATGATCAAGTTGAATTAGAAAGAGATTGGTTTACTAAGAATGGTTATAATGTTAAAACATTCTTTAGTATATTTGAACTTGATTATGATAATCCATATACTACACATACTTTCTTAGTATATGAGGATAATAATAAATTCTATTTATTTGAACATGCTGATTATGAGAATAGAGGTATTTGGGAATTTAGTTCTTATGATGCAGCAATTAAATCTCAAATAAAAAGAAGTGTTACTTTAAATAGAAAAAACAATAATTTAAAAGATGATGAATTAAGTAGTTTATGTGTATATGAGTATAATAAACCTAAATATAATATATCTATGCATAGATTTATAGATGATGTTATTTATAATAGAACAAATACTAATACTAAATAGGTTAATATATTGTGTTTTTATTAAAATAGTGTTATAATTTTTAGTGAATTAGTGAAGACGGAGAAGTAGTAATAAATGATACTTTTATAGAGAACTTATGGTTGGTGGAAATAAGTACAGTTAGTTTATGAATTCAACTCCTGAGTTAATCGTATTTCTTGCGTTAAAAGATTTAAGTGTATAGTAAGTAACTATAAAATAAGGTGGTACCGCGAGTTTTTCGTCCTTATGTTTAGTTGCTTTTTTTATTTATAAGGAGATGTAAATATGAGTGAAGAACAAATAAGAAAAGAATTAGAGAAAGATAAGAAAAGTGTAAAAGATTTAAAAGAATTAAATGATTTAAAAGTAAAGTATTTAGGCAAAAAAGGTTTAATTAGTTTATTAAATCAAGAGATTAGAAATGTTCCTAACGAAGAGAAAAAAGAATTTGGTATGATGGTAAATTCTTTAAGAAGTGAGTTTAATGATTTTTATGATAAAAAGAAAGAAGTTTTTGAAGAAGAATTATTAAATAAGAAATTAGAAGGAGAAAGAATAGATATAAGTTTATCTTCTACTAAAGTAAAAAAGGGAGCTCCTAGTATTTTAGAAAAACTAATTGAAGAAGTAGAAGAAGTATTTTTATCTATGGGATATGATGTAGTAGATGGTCCTGAAATAGAAGAAGATAAATATAATTTTGAAATGTTAAATATACCTAAGGGACATCCTGCTAGAGATGCACAAGATACTTTCTATGTAGAAGGGGAAGAAAAATTATTACGTAGTCAAACATCTCCTGTACAAGTAAGAGTTATGTTAGAGGGTAAAGGAGAAAAACCTATTAGAGTTATTTGTCCTGGTAAAACATATAGGAGAGATGATGATGACGCTTCTCATTCACATCAATTTACACAAATAGAAGGATTGTTAGTTGATAAAGATATTTCTTTATCTGATTTAAAAGGTACTATGGAGGTATTATTTAGAAAACTATATGGAGAAGATACAGAGGTGCGTTTTAGACCTAGTTATTATCCATTTACAGAGCCTTCTGTTGAAGTAGATATTAGTTGTGTTAACTGTGGTGGAAAAGGATGTAATGTTTGTAAAAAGACTGGATTTGTTACTGTTGTAGGTGCAGGTATGGTTCATCCTGATGTATTAAGAATGAGTGGTTATGATCCTAATGAATGGAGTGGTTTTGCTTTTGGTTTTGGAGCAGAAAGATTAGCTATGATTAAATATGATATTAATGATATTAGAGTATTTTATAATACAGATTTAAGAGAAGTAAAAGAATTCGATAGGGAGGTGCTTTAATATGATAAGTTTAAATTGGGTAGGAGACTATATTGATATTAAAGATGAAAATCCTAGCGAATTAGCTGTTAAAGTTACTAAAGCTGGTATTAATGTAGAAGCAGTAGTAACTAAAAAAATTGATAATTTAGTAATTGGACAAGTTGTAGAATGTAGTCCACATCCTGATAGTGATCATCTTAATGTATGTAAAGTTAATATTGGTAAAGAAGTAATTCAAATAGTATGTGGTGCACCTAATGTTAGAAAAGATTTAAAAGTTATAGTTGCTTTAGTTGGGGCAGTATTACCAGGTGATTTTAAAATAAAGAAAAGTAAAATACGTGGTGTAGAATCTAATGGTATGATATGTGCTTTATTTGAACTTGGTTTAGAAGAAGAAACTGAAGAAAATTATAATAAAGGAATTCATGAATTAGATGATGATGCTCCTGTAGGAGAAGATCCAATTAAGTATTTAGAACTTGATGATACTTTATATGAATTAGATATACATAAACATCGTAATAATGATTGTTATTATCATATAGGTTTTGCTTATGAGATTGCAGCCATCCTAAATAAAAAAGTTACTTTACCTAAATTAGATTATAAAGAAAGTAAAGATAAAATAAAATTCAATTTAGAAGTTAAAACTGATAAATGTAGTTATTATGTAGCTAGAAGTGCTAAAAATGTAGTAATTAAAGAAAGTCCAGACTTTATTAAACAAAGATTAACTGCTGCTGGTATGAGACCTATTAATAATGTAGTAGATATATCTAATTATGTTATGTTAGAATTTGGTCAACCTCTACATTTCTTTGATAGAGATAAATTAGGGGATACTATAGTAGTTAGAGATGCTAAAGATAAAGAGAAGATTGTTACTTTAGATGGAGATGAACATACTTTAACTAAAGATGATATAGTTATAACTGATGGCGAAAAGGCAGTATGTATTGCTGGTGTTATGGGTGGAGAAAATACTGAAGTAGATCTTAATACTAAAAACATCTTAATAGAATCTGCTATATTTAATCCGGTTAATATTAGAAATACTTCTAAAAGATGTGATCTACCATCAGAAGCTTCTATTAGATATGGTAAAGGATTAAATTATGAATATACAGAGATGGCTAGTAAAAGAGCTTGTCATTTATTAGAAAAGTATGCAGATGCTACTATAGAAGAAGGATATGTTTTAGTAGAAAATGAAGATCATACAGAAAAAGTATTAGAGTTTGTTCCTGATGAAGTAAATAAACTACTAGGAATGGAAATATCTGAAGAAGATATGAAACATGAATTAGAAAGATTAGATTTCCCATATAAATTAAATAATGGTAAGTTTATTGTAACTGTTCCTAGAAGAAGATTAGATATAGATCCATATGTAAATGATATTGCTGAAGAAATAGGTAGACTTTATGGATATAATAATTTAGTATCTACGCTTCCTAAAGTCCTAGATAGTGGTGCTGATTATGCTAAAGATGTTAAGTATAATAGAACTATTTCTAAAAGACTTAGAAATCAAGGATTAAATGAAGTTATTACTTATACATTAGTTTCTCCAGAAATGGCTGAATTATTTGATTATAGAAAATTAAAAAAAGTAGTACTACCTAATCCAATGAGTATAGATAAAAGTGTAGTTAGAACTAGTTTAATACCATCTTTATTAAATACTTATAATTATAATAAAGCTCGTAAGGTAGAAGATGTATTTATATATGAAATAAGTAAAATATATGATAAAGATTATAATGAAGATAGTATGATTAGTGGATTATTAAAAGGTAATTATGTATCTAATAGTTGGAATAATTCTGTTAAAGTAGATTTCTATATAGTTAAAGGTATAGTAGAAGATTTACTTAATTATTTAGGATTTAAAAATAGATATAGTTTTGAAATTAGTACTTGTAGTGATCTACATCCAGGAGTAAGTGCAGATATAATACTTGATAAAGAAAAAATTGGTATTATAGGAAAAGTACATCCTAAACTAGTTAAAGATGATATTTATGTATTTGAATTATCTATGAATAGTTTAATGAAGAAAGTTAAAAATATTAAATATAAAGAAGCTCCTAAATATCCAGAAATAGAAAAAGATATGGCATTTATATTAGATAAAGATATAAGTGCAGGAGAAGTTATTAATACTATAAGAAAAGCTGGAGGAAGATTACTTAGTGATATAGATATATTTGATATTTATACTGGAGAAAATATAGATAATAATAAAAAATCTATTGCATTTAAACTTACATTTGTAGACTTAAATAAAACATTAACAGATGAAGAAGTAATGGAAGTATTTAATAGAATAATAGATAAAGTAGAAGAAGTACATAAAGCTAAAGTAAGAGATAATTAAAAGAAATAGAATAAACTATTTCTTTTTTTTATCTTCTTCTATATTTAGAGTATCTCCAATTTCAAACTCTTTAGAAAGTCCTAATGGAAAAAAATATACGTTATATACTTTTCTTTTTGGGAATATATATCTTTCAGTAGCAAAGTCATCATATATGTATAATATTTTTTCATCTTTATCAGTTAATATAATATCTAATCTTTGGCATATAAAATCGGTACTTACAAATTTCTTATGGGGGAACTTAACTATATAATCTAATTTTTCTAAATTAAATTTTAAACTTTTAAATCTATCCCAGAATTTAGTTAATTCTACTATTTTATATTTTTTTCTTTTAACTCTTATAAACATATTATCACACTCTATACAAATTTTAACATATTATACTTTACAATACTAGTATATTTATTGAGTTTTAAAGTATTTTAATATATAATAATCTTGTAAATGGAGTTGGTTATATGAAGGATTTAGTTGCTTTAGTAACAGGTAGTAGTAGAGGTATAGGTAGAAGTATTGCGATTGAACTTGCTAAAGTTGGAATTAATGTAGTAATTAATTATAAGACTCATGAAAAGGAAGCTAGAGAAGTAGTATCTTATATAAAGAAAAATTATAATGTAGAAGTATTATGTATTAAGTGTGATGTTTCTAAGGAAGAAGAAGTTATTAGTATGGTTGATACTATAACTGATACATTTGGAAGAATAGATATATTAGTTAATAATGCAGGTATATGTAAAGATAGTATGTTTATGGATAAAAGCATTAGAAATTTTAGACATATTGTAGATGTTAATTTAATCGGTACTTATTTATGTAGTAAATATGTGGGTAGAATTATGAAGAAAAATAAAATGGGTAAAATAGTTAATATTTCTTCAACTAATGCAATAGATTCATATTATCCAGAAAGTGTTGATTATGATGCTTCTAAAGCAGGTGTTATTTCATTAACTCATAATATGGCAATAGAGTTTGCTCCTTATATAAATGTTAATTGTATATGTCCTGGATGGATAAAGACTGATATGAATAAAGATTTATCTATAGATCAAATAGAAAAAGAAAAGAGAAAAATATTATTAAATAGATTTGGTACTGTAGAAGAAATATCTAAAGTAGTAGTGTTTTTAGTTAGTTCTAAAGCTAGTTATATAAATGATACTATTATTAAAGTAGATGGTGGTAGATATAATGGATAGAGAAGATATTATTAAGTTAGTTGATTCTTGTGAAGATAAATGTTTAGATGAATTTAAGAAAATAGATAAAATATGTGAATATAATAGTTATAAAGTATTAGATAGTTTTCATAAGAATAATGTAGTAGAGTCACATTTTAATTCTACTACTGGGTATGGTTATAATGATATAGGTAGAGATATAATAGAAGATATATTTAAAGATATATTTAAATCAGAAGATGCTTTAGTTAGAAGTCAATTTATATCTGGATCTCATGCTTTAACAGTATGTTTATTTGGATTACTTAGACCTAATGATATTCTTTTAAGTATTACTGGTAAACCATATGATACATTAGATGAAGTAATTGGTATAGTGGATAATGATAGTTCACTAAAAAGTTTTGGTGTTAAATATGAAGAAATTGATTTAGTTAATGATGATTTTGATTATGATAAAATAGAAGAGTATTTAAAAAACAATAAAGTTAAAGTAATAGAAATACAGAGAAGTAAAGGTTATTCTACTAGAAAAAGTATTAGTATAGAAAGTCTTGAAAAAGTAATTAAGTTTATAAAAAATATAAATCGTGATATAATTATTATGATAGATAATTGTTATTGTGAAATGGTTACTGAGGTTGAACCTACTGAAGTAGGAGCTGATATAGTAGTTGGTTCTTTAATTAAGAATTTAGGAGGAGGAATTGCTCCTAATGGTGCTTATATAGTAGGTAGGAAAGATTTAATTAAACTGTGTGCTGAGAGATTAACTTTACCTGGAGAAGGTAAGGATGTAGGACCTACACTTGGTATTAACAAGCAAATATTACAAGGTTTATATATGGCACCTAGTGTAATTAGTTCAGCTTTAAAAACAGTTATTTTAACTAGTAAAGTTATGGAAGAGTTAGGTTATGATGTTGAACCTAAATATAATGATGATAGAGTTGATATAGTACAAAGTATTATATTTAATGATAAAGATAAATTAATTAACTTTACTAGAGGTATACAGAATGGATCTGCAATAGATTCAAATGCTATTATAGAAGCATCTCTTATGCCTGGATATTTAGATAAGGTAATAATGGCTAGTGGTTCATTTATACAAGGATCATCTATTGAATTATCTTGTGATGCACCAATTAGAGAGCCATATATTGCATATATGCAGGGTTCATTAACTTATCCATATGGAAAATTAGGGTTAATTGAAGCTTTGAATAAACTATTAAATTAAGGAGGTAAAAGTATGGGTAGTTTATTAAATGTAATGTATACTGACGCAGAATATTTATTTGCAGGAATGTTTATGATATTTTTCATAATGTTTATGATACTAATATCTTGTATTGCGATAACAGCTTTAGTACTTGGTATAATAGGACAATGGAAAATGTTCGAAAAAGCAAAAGAGAAAGGATGGAAATCATTAATTCCAATATATAATCTTTATACTATGTGTAAAGTAACTGGAGTTAATCCATGGTGGATTGTAGTTTCATTTGCAGTTGCTATTGTATCATCAGTATTTAACTCTGTATCCACTTCATATCCAGATGCTTGGGGATTAACTATTTTCGTTATATTATTTGGATTATTAAATTTTGCTGTATCAATATATTTTGCAATCATCATGGCAGTAAGTACTGCTAGAAGTTATGGAAAGGAATCTGGATGGGCAGTTGGACTTTATTTCTTAAAACCATTCTTCATGTTCGCATTAGGTATTGGTAAAAGCAAGTATGTAGGTGCTACTCCAATGAATGATCCTATTTTAGGAAGAAGTAAAACTTCTACTAAAAAAGGAAAATTCTGTGGTGAATGTGGTAAAGAAGTAGAAGCATCTGCTAAGTTCTGTCCACATTGTGGTAAAAAAATATAAGAATATCTTGAATATTCTTTTTTTTTGCACATATATTGTATTAGAAAAAGGAGGAGTCGTATGATTAATAAACAAAAATTATGGTTTTTAACATTATTTACTTTAATATTAGTATTAAGTGTATATTATATAACTATGCCTAATGATTTATTAAAAGCTGCTAATAATAATATTGTAAATAATAAAAATAAATCTAAAAAAACAGTAAAAGAAGTATCTTCTCTTAAGGCAATGAGAGTAAGTTTAGAAGAAGAAAGAGAATCAGAAAAAACAGAATTACAAAAACAATTAACAGATGAGGAAGTTAGTAGTACAGAAAAAAATAATGCTTATGAAAAATTAAAATATTTAAATGAAGTTCAAGGTAGGGAAGAAGAATATGAGAAAAGAATAAAAAAAGAACATAAATTAGATTGTTTTGTAAAGATGGATAATACTAATGTCTCAGTTGTGTGTGTATCTAGTAAACATGATAATGCACTGGCAAATAATATCATGCGTCTTATTCAAAAGGATAATAAAGATAAATTATATATAACTGTTAAATTTCAAAAATCATAAATTAGTCAAATGCATACAACAAAATATTACTAATACATAGAATATTTTAGGTGATGCTAAAATGACAAAAGGCATTTTAACAAAAAGAGAAAGAGATGTTTTTGAACTTTTAATAATAAATAAAAGTACTAAAGATATTGCAAGTATTCTAAATATAAGTGAAAAAACAGTTAGAAATCATATTTCTAATGTGATGCAAAAACTTGGAGTAAATGGTAGGGCTTCTGCAGTAGTAGAATTATTAAAATTACAAGAATTATCTTTATAATCGTACTATTTTAGTACGATTTTTCATATTATGTACTGGGTGATTGGATGCTAAAGACTAAAGCTATTAGAAAAATATTTGTCACAACACTATCGTTATTTATATTATTAGTAGTGTATTCTATACCTAATACTATCAATAATAATGTTTTAAGAACAAACCTAGAAGTAGAAAATACTACAGGATTATATACTAATAATATATATTTACTTAATAATGATAATTACTTAGTAAAAGCTAAAATACTATTGGATTCTAAAAAGATAGAAGATAAGATAAAAAAGATTATATCTAATTTAACTATTAGTAAATCTTCTAAGTTTTCTAATGATTTAAAAGCTATAATACCTAAGGATACTAAATTATTAAATATGAGTATTAATAATAAAATAGTTACTTTAAACTTTTCATCTGAGTTTTTAAATATGAAAGTAGATAAAGAAAAACAAATTATATCAGGACTAGTATATAGTATTTTAGATTTAGATGATATAGATGGAGTAATTATATTAGTAAATAATAAAGTATTAGATAAATATCCTAATACTAAAGAAGAACTACCTAAAATATTAGATAAAAAGATAGGTATAAATAAAGAGTATAATTTATCATCTAGAGATAATATTAATAAAGTAGTTATCTATTATATAAATAAATCTGGAAATAATAATTATTATGTACCAGTAACTAAATATGTAAATGATAGTAGAGATAAGATTAAAATAATAGTGGAGGAGTTAACTACTAGTTATATATATGAAAATAATTTAATGAGTTTTTTAAATTCTAATACTAGATTAATTAATTATAGGGAACAAGAAAATATTATGTTTTTAAATTTTAATAAATATTTATTTGATGGTAATAGTAAAGTAATGGAAGAAGTTTTATATACTATTAGTTATTCTGTATTTGATAATTATGATGTGAACCAAGTAATGTTTCAAGTAGATGGAAAAAATATAAATACAGTAGGTAGGAAAGATTTAAAATAAAAAGTACTTGAAATATAAGTACTTTTATTGTATAATTTTACTTGTCAGTTAAATGTCCGCGTAGCTCAGCTGGATAGAGCAATCGCCTTCTAAGCGATCGGTCACAGG
>CAZYQE010000008.1:0-49410 GCA_964650315.1 uncultured Muribaculaceae bacterium | reverse complement strand
CCAATGATGAATATAATTAATGGTGGAGCTCATGCTGATAATAAATTAGATTTTCAAGAATTTATGATTATTCCACAAAGGGATACTATTCATGAAAGAGTTAGAGTAGGGGCTGAGGTGTTCCATAGTTTAAAGAAAGTTTTAAATGATAGAGGCCTTTCTACTGGTGTGGGTGATGAAGGAGGTTTTGCTCCTGATTTAGAGTCTAATTCTGAAGGATTTGAACTTATTATGGAAGCTATAGAAAAAGCAGGTTATACTCCAGGAAAAGACGTTTGTATGGCTATTGACGTTGCTGCTTCTGAATTCTATGATGGTAAATATAACTTAGTAGGAGAAAATAGAAGTTTAACTACTGATGAATTAATAGATTTTTATGAAGAATTAGTTAATAAATATCCAATTATATCTATAGAAGATCCTGTAGATGAAAATGATTGGGAAGGATTTACTAAAGTAACAGAAAGATTGGGAGATAAAATTCAATTAGTTGGTGATGATTTATTTGTTACTAATAAAAAATGTTTACAACAAGGTATAGATAATCATGCAGGTAATGCAATTTTGTTAAAAGTAAATCAAATTGGTACAATTACTGAAACTTTAGAAACTATTGATTTAGCCAAATCTAATGGATATAAGACAGTTATTTCTCATAGAAGTGGAGAAACAGAAGATACTACTATTGCAGATTTAGCTGTTGGACTTGATCTTGGTCAAATAAAAACAGGTTCTATGTCTAGAACAGATAGAATTTGTAAATATAATCAATTAATGAGAATTGAAGAAGAACTTAATTAATTGACATATTTTAATAAATATATTATTATATAGGCAGTTAAAACGAAGGAAAGAGTATAATATTATTAGCTCTTATATCAGTGAGTTAAGGATAGTGTGAACTTAATAATAATCTAATAATATTCCAGACTTTCTAGTGATTTATATCCGGTTAATTACCGTTATCAAGAAAAAGTAAAAGTAAGGATGGTACCGTGCTATGCACGCCTTTAGGTATCGTTCTTTTTATATTTTAGGAGGGATTTTATGAAAAATGATGCTATTACAAGTAGAGATGTAGATTTTGCAAAATGGTATACTGACGTGGTTAGAGCAGCTAAACTAGCTGATTATACTTCAGTTAAAGGATGTATTGCTATTGAACCTAATGGTTATGCTATATGGGAAAAGATACAAAGTATAATGGATAAAAAGTTTAAAGAATTAGGTCATGTTAATATACAATTACCTTTATTAATACCAGAAAACTTATTTAATAAAGAAAAAGAGTTAATTGAAGGATTTGCTCCTGAATTAATATGGGCAACTGAAGTTGGAGATAAGAAATTTGATGAACGTTTAGCAATCCGTTCTACATCAGAAACTTTATTCTGTGATTATTATAAGAAACATGTTAGATCTTATAAAGATTTACCAAAATTATATAATCAATGGTGTAATGTGTTTAGATATGAAAAAGAAACTAGACCTTTTTTAAGGAGTAGAGAATTCTTGTGGCAAGAAGGACATACTGTTCATGCAACAGAAGAAGAAGCTATTAAAGAAACATATCAAATGATGGATGTATATAAATGGTTTAATCATGAAATATTAGCTATTCCATCTATTACAGGTATAAAAACTGAAAAGGAAAAATTTGCAGGAGCAGAATTTACTATAACTAATGAAGACTTAATGTATAATGGTGTTTGTCTTCAAGATGGAACTTCTCATTACTTTGGACAAAAATTCTCTAAAGCATATGATGTTAAATTTACTAATAAAGATAATAAAGAAGAGTATGCATATTATACTACTTGGGGAAAAACAACAAGAGCTATAGCTGCTATTATAATGGTACATGCTGATGATTATGGATTAGTTCTACCTCCTAGAATTGCTCCTAAACCAGTAGTTATTATTCCAATAGGTGAAAGTGAAGAAGTAGATAAATTATCTAATGAGTTTAAAGATAAATTAATTTCTAATGATATTATGACATATATAGATGATAGCGATAAATCTCCTGGATTTAAGTTTGCCGAAGCAGAAGTTAATGGTATTCCAGTAAGAATAGAAATAGGTAAAAGAGATTTAGAAAACAATACTATTACTATTGCAAGACGTGATACAAGAGAAAAGATTACAGTAGACAAAGATGTAGATATTGTTAAATATGTTAGTGATTTATTAGAAACAATTCAATCTGATATGTACAATAGAGCTTTAGAAAAACGTGAATCTTTAACTTTTGAAGCTCATAATTTAGAAGATATGAAAAAAATATTAAATACACAACCTGGATTTATTCATGCTATGTGGTGTGGAGATGAAACTTGTGAAGATAAGATTAAAGAAATTAAAGGTTGTAAGTCTAGATGTATTGTAGAAGAAGAAAAAATAGATGATAAATGTGTATGTTGTGGCAAAGAAGCTAAGCATCATGTTATATGGGGTATTCAATACTAATTCTTGCAAAAAACTATATTACATGTTAAAATAATACACAGTTAATGGAGGTGCTTTATGGAAGTAGCATTACTAATTATATCAGTTTTATTAATAGTTATAGTACTTTTACAAAGTGCTAAAGCAGAAGGTGCTGCACAAATAATATCTGGTAGTACATCTGATTTATTTACAAATAGAAAAGAAAGAGGTTCTGAATTGTTTATAAGTAGATTAACTTTATTTTTAGGACTAGCATTCTTTGGTATTTGTTTAGTATCAATGTTTTTAAAATAAGAGCTTTTGCTCTTTTTTTTCTTGTAAAAATACAGTATAATGTAATAGAAGGTGATACTAATGAAAGATGATATTATTAATATTTTAAAAAATAGTGATAAAGCTTTAACTATCCATGAATTACAAGAAAAGCTAGAATTAAAAGAAGTAGAAGAAGTTAAAGAATTAGGGGATGTGCTAAGAGAATTAGAAGATGAAGTTATAATTTATCATACTAATAAAGATCGTTATATGATGCTTGAAGATAGCCAAGTCAGAAAAGGTAAGATGAGAGCTAATAAAAAAGGATTTGGCTTTGTAGAAATAGATGATATGGAAGAAGATATTTATGTTTCTCAAGATAATATGAATGGTGCTCTACATGATGATGAAGTTTTAGTAGAAATAACTAGTAAGATGACTTTAGATAGATTAGAAGGTAGAGTGTTAAAAGTTATTAAGAAACGTGAAAATAGATATATTGGAGAAATTAACTTTAAAGAAGATATTGGTTATATTACTTTAGATGATAATAAGATTAAATTAGAAATTAAAATACCTAAAGAAGATTCTATGAATGCAGTAGATGGGCATAAAGTAGTAGTTGAATTGGGTAAAAAGATAAATAATAATAGTTATTATGGTAAAGTAACAGATATTATTGGGCATAAGAATGATCCTGGAGTAGATATTTTATCTATAGTTTATAAATATAACATAAATACAGAATTTCCTGATGATGTTAAAGAAGAGTTAAAAACTATACCTAGTGAAGTTAAGGAAGAAGAATTTGCAGGTAGAAGAGATTTAAGAGATCAAGTTATATTTACTATAGATGGTGATGATACTAAGGATATAGATGATGCTATATCCATTGAAAAATTAAATAATGGACATTATAAATTAGGAGTACATATTGCAGATGTATCTTATTATGTTAAAGAAGGAGCTCCGTTAGATGATGAAGCTATGGAACGAGGTACTAGTGTTTATTTAGTAGATAGAGTTATACCTATGCTTCCTCATGAATTATCTAATGGTATATGTTCACTTAATCCAAATGTAGATAGATTAGCTATTTCTTGTGTTATGGAATTTGATGGCAGGGGAAAACAAGTTAGTTATGAGATCTTTGAAAGTGTAATTAAATCTAGAATACAAATGACTTATAAGAAGGTTAATAGTATTTTAGAAGATAATAAAGTGCCAGAAGGTTATGAAGAATATGAACAAGATTTAAGAATGATGTTAGATCTTGCACATATTTTAAGAAAAGAAAAAGTAAGTAGAGGTTATATAGACTTTGAAGTAGATGAAGCTAAAATATTAGTTGATGAAGAATGTAAGCCTACTGAAGTTGTTCTTAGAGAAAGAGGAGAAGGAGAAAAATTAATAGAGGACTTTATGATTGCGGCTAATGAATGTGTAGCGTCTCATATTTATTTTATGAATTTACCATTTATTTATCGTGTACATGAAGTACCAAAAGAAGAAAAAATAAGAGATTATTTAACTTTTGTATCTAGTTTAGGATATACAGTTACTGGTAATGTTAAATCTTCTGATCCTAAGAGTGTTCAAAATATTATTAAGCAATTAGAGGATAAGAAAGAATTTAAAATACTTTCTACACTTCTTTTAAGAAGTATGCAGAAAGCTGTTTATAGACCAGAGAATTTAGGACATTATGGACTTGCAAGTAAATGTTATACACATTTTACCTCTCCAATTAGAAGATATCCAGATACAACAGTTCATAGATTATTAAGAACATATTTATTTGATGGTAAAATAGATATGCAAACAGTTAAAAAATGGGAAGAAAAACTTGTATATATTGCAGAACATTCTTCATCTCGTGAACGAGCTAGTGTTGATTGCGAAAGAGAAGTAGATGATATGAAGATGGCTGAATATATGGAAGATCATATTGGAGAAGAATTTGAAGGTATGATTTCTTCTGTTACAAACTTTGGTATGTTTGTAGAATTAGATAATTTAATTGAAGGTTTAGTGCCTTTAAGAGATATGAAAGATTTTTTCCATTTTGATGAAGCTAATATGTCTTTAGTAGGAGAAAAGAGTCATGTTAGATATCAAATAGGTGAAAGAATAATAGTTAAAGTAGTTAGAGCTTCAAAAGAAGAAAAGGTTATAGATTTTGAGGTAGTAAGGAAGGTGTAGTATGACCAAAAGAAAAGTTAGAAGAGTCAAAAAGAAAATTAAAGTATTTTTAGTACTTAGTATTTTGCTTATTGCAACAGGAGTATTTCTAGAGGCGTCTGGCTTTTCTAAAAATACAAAGAAAGAACCTAAAAAAGTAGTTTCTAAAACAAAAGAAAAAGATTATGAAATAAAATTCTTTATGGTAGGAGATGCATTAATACATAGTGCTGTTTATACAGATGCTAAACAAAGTGATGGATCATATAATTTTAAACCTATGTTAGAAAGAATTAAACCTATTTCATCTAAATATGATTTAGCTTATTATAATCAAGAAACAATATTAGGAGGAACAGAGTTAGGTCTTTCTAATTACCCTAGATTTAATTCACCATATGAAGTAGGAGATGCTTTTATAGATGCAGGATTTGATGTAGTATCTCTTGCTACTAATCATACTATGGATAAAAATGAAGAAGGTGTATTGAATTCAGTTAAATACTGGAAAAAACAGAAAAAGATTGTTACTAGTGGACAATGGGATTCTCAAGACGAAAGAGATAAAGTAAGAATATATAAAAAGAATGGTATTAAGTATGCGTTTATTTCATATACTACTTGGACTAATGGATTAGAGACACCAGAAGGAAAAGAATATCTAAATAATGTTTATAGTGAGGAAAAAGCAAAAGAAGATATAGAAAAAGTTAGAGATAAAGTTGATGTTGTTATAGTAGCAATGCATTGGGGAACAGAATACTCTTTAGGTGTAAGTGCTGAACAGACAAAAATCGCTAATTATTTATCTGATTTAGGAGTAGATTTAATAGTTGGTGCTCATCCTCATGTAGTTGAACCAGTTGAATATATAAACGATAACAAAACTTTTGTAATATATTCTCTAGGAAACTTTATATCTGATCAAGAAGGAACTGAAAGACTTACAGGTCTTATGATGGAAGTTACTATAAAGAAACATGTTGATAAGAAAAAGAAAACAGAAGTAACTATAGAAGATCCAGCTGCAGAACTTATATATACTAAATCTAATATTGGTGGTAAAAGAAACTTTAAAGTATATCCATATAGTGAATTAAATAATAATATACTTCCTAATTATATGAGTACTTATGCTAAATATAAGACTGTAGTAAGTGAAAGATATCCAGATTTAACTTGGGGTCTTACAGAGGAGTGATAAGATGGAAATCTTAAATAGAAAAGCTAAACATGATTATTTTATAGAAGATACATATGAAGCAGGTATTGCTCTTACTGGTACAGAAATTAAGTCTATAAGAGAAGGTAGTTGTAATATTAAAGATTCTTATGGAATAGTAAGAAAAGGTGAAGTATATTTACTTAATATGTATGTAGGTCAATATAAACAGGGTAATCAATTTAATCATGAAGAAACTAGAAGTAGAAAGTTATTATTACATAAGAATGAAATAAAAAGAATAGAAAAAGAAAAAGAAGAAAAAGGAATGACTTTAATACCTATAAAATTATACTTTAAAAATAATAAATTAAAAGTATTACTTGGAGTATGTCGAGGTAAAAAAGATTATGATAAAAGAGAATCTTTAAAACAAAGAGATATAAAAAAAGAAGTTGCTAGAAATATAAAGAATTACTAGTGGCTTTTTTCTTGTTTTTATGTTATAATCTATGCACATGGGGCTGACTTGGTTTCGACGGGAGTCTTAGGGTATAGATGGCAAGTCGTATGCAATACGTTAAGGCATTAATAATAACTGGAAACAGTGAAGAAAACGCTTTTGCAGGTTCTATGCCTGCATTCGCAGCTGCTTAATTTAATTTAAGCCAGTTCTTTTAATCTTTTTCCTATGAAGATTTTAAGAGCTTAATTTTAATAGGATATATCTTATTTTTGTCTAGGGAATAAGATGAATTTAATAGACTGGTCTATCTATAGGAATCGTTAACTAGCTTTTAGATAGATGAGAATTTGTAGTTAACTAAACTTGTAGAGGTTTATATACCGGGATTTTCGGACAGGAGTTCGATTCTCCTCAGCTCCACCAGGGAAAACAATCGAACTTTTAAGGTTCGTTTTTTTATTTTGTGATATAATTTATTAGTAGGAGGCTTTTATGAAAACAGAAAGAAATATTTTTATAGCATTCATCCTTAACTTAGGTTTTTCTATATTTGAATTATTTGGAGGTATATTTACTAATAGTGTTGCAATTATATCTGATTCTGTTCATGATATGGGGGATGCGATTAGTATAGGACTTTCTTACTTTTTAGAAAAGAAAAGTAAAAAAGATCCAGATAATAATTATACTTATGGTTATATTAGATATTCTGTATTAGGTGGTCTTATTACTACTTTAATATTAATGGTTGGATCTATTCTAGTTATATATGGTGCGATTACTCGTATAATTCATCCTGTAGATATTAATTATAGTGGAATGATCATATTTGCGATATTTGGAGTTATTATTAACTTTATGGCTGCATATTTTACTAGTAGAGGAGATTCTATTAATCAAAGGTCAGTTAACTTACATATGTTAGAAGATGTTTTAGGATGGGTAGTAGTACTAATAGGTGCTATTATAATGAATTTTACTGATATTAAGATAATAGATCCTATTATGTCTATATGTGTATCTTTATTTATACTATTCCATGCTTTAAAGAACTTTAAAAAAGTATTAGATTTATTTTTAGAGAAGACTCCTAAAGAAGTATCTATAGATAATTTAAAAAATAATTTATTAAAAATAGATGGAGTAGAAGATATACATCATATACATGTTTGGAGTATAGATGGTTATAATAATTATGCTACTCTTCATGTAGTTAGTGATTCTAAAGATATAAAGAAAGATATTAGAAATAAATTAAAAAAATTAAAAATATCTCATGTTACTATTGAAGTAGAAAGTAAAGATGAGAAGTGTTTAGATAAGAATTGTGATGTTAAAACTGAGTCTCATCACCATCATCATTAGGAGGTTATTATGGAATTTGAAGATGTTATTAGAAAAAGAGAGGCTACTAGAAAGTTTAGTAATAAAGACGTAGAACAATCTAAAATAGATAAAATATTAGAAGCGGGAAGATTAGCTCCTACTGCTAAGAATATACAACCTATTAAAATTTATGTAGTAAAAGAAAAATTAGGTTCTATAGATAAAGCATCTAGATGTAGATATAATGCACCTGTTGTATTTATAATATGTGCTAATACTAAAGAAGCATTTAGCGATGGAACTCATTCTACTTCTGATATAGATGCATCTATAGTTACAACTCATATGATGTTAGAAGCAACTAATATTGGAATAGATAATATTTGGATAGATTTATTTGATAGGAATATTTTAATAGAGGAGTTTGATATACCTGAAGAGTTTATACCTGTGGCATTATTACCAGTAGGTTATAGAACTGGTGATTGTCCTGATAGTCCTCGTCATAATATAAGAAAGAATATAGAAGAATTAGTAGAGTATTACTAATTCTTTTTATAAAAAATGAATATTTATAATTGTTTTGTTAATAATATATTGTAGGAGGAATAATTATGGAGAAAATTCAAAAAATTTTATTAGTAATTACTATTATTGGAGCAGTTAATTGGGGTCTAATAGGACTTCTAGATTTCAATTTGGTTGATGCAATATTTGGTACTGGATCACTACTTAGTAGAATTATTTATACACTAGTAGGTATTTGTGGTTTAGTAAATATTGGTATTTTATTTAATCATATTGAAAGTAGATAGATTTCTATCTTTTTTATACTAATTAAGATCAAAATGGTCTTAATTTTTTTGTATTCTACTGTTGTCAAAGAGACTAAAAAATGTTATCATAATAGATAGAATACGAGTAATAAAAAAAGATGACAAAGGAGATGTTTTCATGGTATTTAATATGACTAATGTATTATCTATACTAAGAAAATTAGCTGATATTGGAATAGTATGGTTAATTATTTACTATATACTTAAGAATATACGTAATAACGTAAAATTATCTTTAATATTTAAAGGTGTTGCATTTATTGTAATATTAAAGTTAATTAGTGATTGGTTAGGTTTTACAACAATAGGTGTATTACTTGATTATATTATTCAATGGGGACCAATCTCATTAATAATTATATTCCAACCTGAAATTAGAACTATTCTTGAACAATTAGGAAGAAGTCAATTATTAGGACGTCATAAAGTATTAACTGTTGATGAAAGAGAACATGTTGTTTATGAAATGGTTAATGCAATTGATTATCTTAGAAAAGATAAAATTGGTGCTTTAATTGTTATTGAAAGAGATATTAGTTTAGGTAATTATATAGATAAAGCTAAGAAGTTATATGCGGATTTATCTAGTGACTTATTAATAGCAATCTTCTATGAAGGAAATCCACTACACGATGGTGGAGTTATTATCCAAGGTGATAGGATTACTTGTGCAGGAGCAGTTTTCCCTACAAGTAATAGTCAAAAGATTAATAGAAGACTTGGTACTAGACATAGAGCAGCATTAGGTTTAGCTGAAGAAACAGATGCTATATGTATTGTTGTTTCTGAAGAGACTGGTAGAATTTCTATTGCTCTTAAAGGAGAAATGTTATATAACTTAACAATTGATGATGTTAGAATGTTATTAATAGATGAACTTAGACCTAAACAAGAAACAGAAGAAGATTTTGAAGAAATAGATGAGGAAGAGATTTATGAATAAGAAGAGTAGAGGTATTGGAAAATTATTTCAACTAATAGGTTCATTCTTTGATAAATGGTTAATAACACCAATTACTAAGGTTATCTTAAAGATAATGGATTTTGTAGAAACTAATTCTAAAAGTATTGATAGAATTACAGGTAATAAATCTATATTAATAGTTGTTAGTTTGATTTTAGCTTTTGGTATATTCTTTGTTATTGATAAGGAATCTAGTGTTATGATAGATAAATATGCTGAAATACTTTATAATCAACCGGTAACTGCTGTTTATAATGAGGAGTTATATGTTGTTGAAGGATTACCTAAGACAGTTGATATTACATTAGTAGGACAAAGAAGACATATATTTTTAGCTAAACAATCTCCTTCTAAAGGAGTTAGTGTTGATTTAACTGGATTAAAACCTGGTAATCATAAAGTTACTTTGAAGTATTCACAAAGATTAAAATCGCTTGATTACAAACTTAATCCTTCACAAGTAACAGTTACAATACATGAGAAAGTTAGTGATACTAGAAACTTAACTGTTGATATATTACATAAAGATAATCTAGATAAGAAGTTATATATTGAAAATGTTGAACTTGATAGAACTGATGTTATTATTAAGGGAGCAGAATATAAACTTAAGAAAGTTGCAACTGTTAAGGCTTTAGTTGATGTTAATAATCTTAAGAATCCTAAAGCAGGAGAGATTACATTAAAAGATGTTCCACTAGTTGCTTATGATACTAATGGTAAAGTAGTTAATGTTGAAGTAGTTCCTAAGACTGTAGATGCTAAGTTAACTATTACATCTCCATCTAAGGAAATACCTATTAAGGTAGTACCTAAGGGTAATGTAGCTTTTGGTAAATCAATTAGTTATATTGATACTAATATTTCTAAGGTTACTGTATATGGAGAAGAAGCTGCTGTAGATAAGATTGAAAGTCTTAAAGTAGAAGTAGATGTTAAAGGATTATCTTCTTCTAAGGAATACAATGTAACTCTTAAAAAACCAAAGGGTATTACAGAAATTAGTGCTAAAACAATTACTGTTAAAGTTGGTATAGATAATTCTACTACTAAAGAGTTTAATAACATATCTATCTCGACAGAAAATCTTGATAGTAGATATAAAGCTCAGGCATTATCTGAAAAAGACATTAAGGTTACTGTAGTTGTTAAGGGTAGTCAAGAAAATATAAGTAAACTTGATCCTTCATCTATCCATGCATATATTAATCTTAAGAATTATGGAGTAGGTGAGCATGAAGTACCTGTTAAAGTTACAGGTGATGATGTTAAACTTAAATACACATCTAAGACTAAGAAAGTTAGAATTAAGATTTCAGAGAAATAGTTATTACTATTTCTTTTTTTTGTAATAAAAAATATTAATATCCATATAATTAAGTAGAATATAAAGAGGTGAATTATGAAGAAAATACTTGTTTTACTTATTGGATTATTTCTATTAGTTGGGTGTTCTAAATATGGGGAGAATTCTATTGTAAAAGATTTGTCTAAAAAAATTGATAATATTAAATCTTATGGATTAGATGGAAATTTAGAAATAGTTAATAATGATGAAGTATATAAATATAAAGTAAGTGTAAGTTATAAAGAGCCTAATTATTATAAAGTTAATTTAACTAATACTAATAATAATCATACACAGATTATTCTTAAAAATAATAAATCTGTATATGTATTAACTCCATCTTTAAATAAAAGTTTTAAATTTCAAAGTGATTGGCCTTATAATAATTCACAAATATATTTATTAAAAGCTATAGTTAATGATATAAAGAATGATAAAGATAGGAAATTTATAAAGACTAAAAATAATTATCAATTTATAACTAAAGTAAATTATCCTAATAATAAAAAACTAGTAAAACAGAAAATAATCTTATCTAAAAAATTAATTATTAAGAAAGTAATTGTTTATGATAAAAATAATAGTCCTATTATGACAATGAAGTTTAATAATATTACTTATAATAAAAGATTTAATAATAGTTACTTTAATTTAAATAATATAATGAAAAATTATGGTTCTAATAAGAAAGTTAAAGAAACTAGCAATTTAGATGATAGTATATATCCTTTGTTTGTACCTAGTGGTACTAAATTAACTAATGAAGAGAAATTGAATAAAGATAAGGGTAAAAGAATTATAATGACTTTTGATGGACAAAAACCATTCTTGTTAGTGGAAGAAACTTCAAAAATAGAGAATGAATTCACAGTGATTCCAACTTATGGAGAACCATATAGACTAATGGATACATTAGGAGTAATGACAGATAAATCTTTATCTTGGTCTAGTAATGGTATTGATTATTATATAGTTAGTGATGTTTTAAATAAAAAAGAATTAGTAGAAATTGCTCAATCTATTAATTTAGTTCAGACCATGAAATAGAGGCTTTACCTCTATTTTTTCTTATGCTATAATTTCATTAGGTGATTTTGTGGCAAAGAAAAAAAATAATAAGAAAAAATTAAATAAAAAAGAAGTAGAAGTAGTTAATACTACTGTGAAAGATGAAATGCATAAAATAATTAGGTTATTATGTATTGTTTTAATTATTTTAGGACTATTCTTTTTATTAACAACATATCTTACTAATAAGAAGAGTTCTAAATCTAATAGTAAGGAATCTAATAGTAGTGTAGAAATTGGTTATCAAAAAATATTGTTAGGTAATAGTTTTAATGTATCTGATGGAGAATATTTAGTTTTATATTATAATATGTCAGATAGTGATTTAAATACTAAGATGAGTAATTTAATTAATAATTATGAATCTAAGAGTAAACCTTTATATATTTATACTGTAGATATGAGTAGTAGTTTTAATAAGAAACATGCTTCTAGTCAAGCAAATACTAATCCTACTAAAGTAGAAGAATTAGCAATAGCTGGACCGACTCTTATTAAGTTTAATAATAAAAAAGTAGAAAAATACATTGAAGGATATGAAAGTATTAAAGGGTATTTAGAACAATAATACTCTTATGCCTCAATAGCTCAGCTGGTTAGAGCACTTGACTGTTAATCAAGGGGTCCTAGGTTCAAGTCCTAGTTGAGGCGCCATTTTTATAAGACAGAGGTCTTTTTTTTAAAATAATTCTAAAATTAGTATTATTGTGTTATGATGTTAGTGTATATGAAGGTGATACAATGAAAAAGGATAATAAAGATACAGTAAGAGAAGTTATTGTAGAAAAGAAATCTGGTTTTAATACTTTTGAAGTGTTGGTTATTGTTGTAGTATCAATATTATTTGGTGTGGTTGTTGGTAATATAATTTCTAATACTACTAAAAGTGTTTCAGGAGTTAAAATGTCTCCAGAACTACAAGAATTTGTATCTACATATGATAATATACTTGATAATTACTATGATAATGTTAGTGAGAAAGAATTGGTTGATGCTGCTATTAAAGGTATGATTGAATCTTTAGATGATCCATATTCTTTATATATGAATGGAAAAGATGCAGAAAGTTTTAACCAAATCATAGATGGTTCTTATGTTGGTATAGGAGTTACTGTTACTAATAAGGATAATCGTAATTATATACTTGATATATTTAAAAATTCTCCTGCTCAAAAAGGTGGTTTAAAAATAGGAGATATATTTGTAAAAGTTGATGGTAAAGATGTTAGTTCTATGAAAATTGATGGTTTAACTAAACTTATTAAAGGTAAAAGAGGAACTAAGGTCGATATTACTGTTTTAAGAGGTAAAGAAAAAATAACTAAAACTATTGTAAGAGATAATGTATCTATACCTTCTGTAACTAGTAAGATAATTAATAAGAATAAAAAAAAGATTGGTTATATTTATATAAGTTCTTTTGCAGCTAATACATATAAGCAATTTAATAAAGAACTTAATAAGTTAGAAAAGAAAAAAATAGATTCTTTAATTATTGATGTTAGATCTAATCCAGGAGGACATCTTAATCAAGTAACTAGTATATTAGAAGAATTTATGAATAAAAAGAAAGTTTTATATCAAATTGATTCTAAAGGAAAGAAAACAAAAATATATTCTACTACTTCAGAAAAAAGAAATTATAAAATAGCAGTTTTAATTAATCAGGGTAGTGCTTCAGCCTCAGAACTATTAGCAGCAGCTTTTAAAGAATCTTATGATAATAGTGTTATTGTAGGTGAAAAATCTTATGGTAAGGGTACTGTTCAAAAAGCATATAGATTATCTAATGGATCTAGTCTTAAATATACTACTGAAAAATGGTTAAGTCCTAAAGGTAATTGGATAGATAAAAAAGGAATAGAACCTACACATGTAGTTAAGTTAAGTGATAAATATAAGGATAATCCTACAGATGGAAATGATAACCAATTGCAAAAAGCTATTGAGTTATTAATAAAATAAGAGTCTAATTACTAGACTCTTTTAATTTACTATTAATTATTAATTGTTTATTACTATGAAGTGGACTACATGTTGTTAATACTAATTGCTTTTTATAATCTTTATTTATATTTATATAACCATCTTTATTATCTTCCCATATATTAGTTACTATATAATTATATTTAATATCTTTATATATTAAAGTAATATTATCATTAATATTTAACTTATTTAAATCTTTAAAGTATGAAATATTACTAGTACCAGAATGAGCTGCAATAAACATAATACTATCTGTATTAGATGGCTCTATAGAACCATCTAGTATAGTAACATTTTCTTCTACATTATTATGTTTACTATTAATAGAATATAATTTATTATTAACTTTTATTTTATTAATTACTAATTTACCTATAGGTTTATCTATTTTTATAGGTGTTTTAGAAATTAATAGATTGTTTGTTATTATGTGCTTTTCTTTAGTAGTATTATATATTAAGTTACATATAATTAAGTATGAAAACAAAACTATAGTAACAAATAACAATTTCTTAAACATAACAAGTATATTAGTCTTAATATTCTATCAATAATACTATCTTTTCTAGTATTAGGTACTTTTATTTTATAATCTGTTAGAAAGTATTTTAATTTCTCATTAGATTCTACTTCTATCATAAAATCTTCCACTTTATAATATCCATCTTTAGAATTTAGTTGTTTTACTTTATATTTACCATAAGGTAGTATAAATTCTGCAATACCAGATGAATTAGTGGTGACAGTTTTAACTAGTTTGTTTTTACTATTATAAATATTAAAAGTAACATTAGGTTCTTTTTGATTAGGTGATCCTTCATAATTTTTATTTATAGTTATTTTAGATTCTATAACTTTATTTTCTATTGTTAGTTTTATGTCTTTATTTTCTTTCGATATAGTAAATTCATATACTTCATCATTTATATTATAACCAATACCAGGTTTAATTTCTTTTAAATAGTATTTACCAAAAGTTAAGTTTTCTAAATATGCTTTAGAGTTTTTATCTATAACTATTTCTTTAAGTTTTTCCATATTAGAGTTATATAGTTCAAAGATAGATCCTTCTAGTTTAGCATCTCCACTAGGAGTAGTTGTTTTAGTATCACTATCTATTTTAGTAATATCTAAACTAGTTTTAATAACATTTACTTTTAATTTATAAGTTTTAGAATCTATATCTCCTGTTTCTACTAGATTTTGACTGTTTGAAGCTTGATAGAAAATAATTGGTTTATTATGAATATTACTATTTCTAGTTAGATTAATTTCATAAATACCTTCTTTTAGTTCTTCAGATACTAATTTATTATTAGATATCTTAAAATTACTATCAGAAGATGAGTATGAATTTAATACTGAATTAGTGTCAGTAACTTCTAAGTGTTCTCCTTCTACTAAGTTATACTCTTTACCAGCAATAGATGGAGTAGTTTGATAGTTGTTAATTAGATTATTTATTTCATTCATTTCGCTAGTATATTTGGTTACTCGTGTACCATTTAAGCTATCTGTGAAATAAAAGTCTCCACTAGGATCTGCGGCTTGCCATATCATAAACTGAGTAATAGCATACCATTTAACATCAGTATGATTTTTATAACCATATCCAAAATGCGCTATCATAGATATTCTAGTTTTTTGATAGGCTGATAGATTACTTGGAGTAAGAGTTGATGTGTAAGTAGAACTTTCATTAAAGAAATTAAAGGGCTCTATACAATAAGCAAAAGCATTAGTACCAGATTGTCTAAAGAATCTAGCTTTTTGATAGTATATCGTATTACTACCATTAGCTCTTTTGTTCATGTAAATACCATCAATATACTCTCCTTCATAAAAGTTCGCATTACTTGCATATACATTAGTATTACTACATACCGCAATAACAATTAATATCATTAAGAAAAATATAATTTGTTTCAATAAAATCCCTCCTTTTTTCTTAATAGTCTAGATACTAGCACGAAAAAAATATACTGACAAATTGCAGATTTTATATTTTTGAGGGATTTTCCTATTGAAAAAATAAAATCTATATATGGTTTTATATATTTGATAGTAAAACATAATATAAAAAATCAAGTTTAATATAATTTGTTATTGTGGTATAATTTATCCAGAGGTGATTTGATGGCTGATATTATAGATGTAGCAAAATCATTAGGTATTAATAAAGAAGATTTAGTTTTATATGGAAATGATAAAGCTAAAATATTAAATAGTGGTAATAGTTGTAATGGTAAACTTATATTGGTTACTGCGACTAGTCCAACTCCGTCTGGAGAAGGTAAAACTACTGTTAGTATTGGTTTAAGTGATGCATTAAATAAACTTAATAAAAAAGTAGTATTAACACTAAGAGAACCTTCTATGGGACCGGTGTTTGGTATGAAAGGTGGTGCAACAGGTGGTGGTAAGTCACAAGTTGTACCTATGGAAGATATAAACTTACACTTTACTGGAGATTTTCATGCAATTACTAGTGCAAATAATCTAGTTTGTGCCGCAATAGATAATCATATAGAAAAAGGTAATCGGTTAGGTATATCTAAAGTATTATTTAAAAGGTGTTTAGATGTTAATGATAGAACTTTAAGAAAGATTAATACTAAATATGGAGAAACTGGTTTTAATATTACGGCAGCGAGTGAAATAATGAGTATATTATCTCTAGCTAATGATATAGATGATTTAAGAGAAAGACTTTCTAATATAATAATAGGTATAGATAAAGATAATAAATATGTATATTTAAAAGATTTAAATATAGTTGGATCTTTATTAGTATTATTAAAAGATGCTTTCTTACCAAACTTAGTTCAAACATTAGAAAGTACTCCTACAATAATACATGGAGGACCATTTGCGAATATAGCTCATGGGTGTAATAGTGTTATTGGCACTAAAACAGCTCTTAGTTATGCAGATTATGTAGTTACAGAAGCAGGTTTTGGTTCAGATCTAGGTGCAGAGAAGTTTTTTGATATAAAATGTAGACAATCTAATCTTAAACCAGATTGTGTAGTTGTAGTTACTACAGTTAAATCTCTAAAATATCATGGTAATAATAATTTAAAAATTCACTATGATAATATGAAAAAGTTTAATTCTAATGTTATAGTATGTTTAAATAGATTTGATACTGATACAGAAGAAGATATAAATTCTATTAGAGAATATTGTATTAATAATAATATGCCGTTTGCTATATGTAATTCTTATCACGAGGGTAGTAATGGTTCTATGGATTTAGCTAATTTAGTTTTAGAGACAATAAAAAAAGATAATAGTTTTAATTATTTATATGATAGTAGTTTATCTATAGAAGAAAAAGTTAATATTATCTCTAAAGAAATTTATAGAACAACTAATATAGAATATGATTCTTCTGTAATAAATAAAATAAATATAATAAAAGATAATAATTTATCTCATCTTCCTATTTGTGTATCTAAAACACAATATTCTTTATCTGATGACCCTAAAAAAAATAATATAAATGATTATAATATAAAAGTTACTGATATTAGTGTATATAATGGAGCTGGTTTTATTACTGTATATTTAGGTAATGTTGTTACTATGCCAGGTCTTCCTAATAATCCTAATTATGAAGAAATAGATTATAAAGATAATGAAGTGATTGGACTAAAATAAAAAGACATTAAATAATGTCTTTTTTTTATTCTTTGTCATCAGGAGTTTCTGTTTTCTTAGGAGTAACAGTTGCTTCTTTCTTTACTGTTGTGTTTGGTTGATATATTGTTATTGTTCCTGTATACAATCTATTCTTATAAGTTATACTATATTGATAATTACCACTTTGTGAAGTATTAACTGCAGATAAATCTATTTTTGTATTCTTCTTAACTTCATCAGTTAATTTTTCATTTACATAAGTTTGAACATCTGTAGATAAAGAAGAACCAACTTGTAGATTTAAATTCTTTAATGTCATTGTTATATTAGGTAATTCTTTTTCTTTTATAACATAAGTGGCACTAAACTTTTTCTTTTTATAAGTAATTGTATAAGTATAAGTACCAGCTTCATTAATTTTAATTGCTGAAGTATCAAGTTTTAAAGATCTTAATATTTTTTCATCTATATCATCAGGATTTTCTAAATAATCTTTAATATTAACACTTATAGGTTTATCTATTTCTGAAGACATATCTTTTGGTTTAATTTCATTACTCTTAGAAGTTGCTACTCTTTTTTCTACTACTCTTAGATTAATATCTTCTTTAGGTTCAGGTGATTTTGATAGCGCTAGAGTTGTTCCAGTAGTAATGAAAGTAAAGCCCCAAGCTGCAACAGCAGCACAAACGATCTTCTTTTGCTTATTTGATAAATTTAATTTCATCTTCATAGGCATACCTCTTTCTTATTATATTATAATATAAAAATCCTATATAGACAATAGGATTATAATTATCTTTTTTTAGTTTACGTATATTTTCCTTGATAAGTATTTCTTCTAACCATTTCTTTATCTATATCATTTAATACACAGAACTTTTTTATTAACCAATTTGGTTCTATTAAATCTTTAGGATCTGGATCTCCAGTAATTCTATGTATTACTATTTCTTTTCTTAATAATTCTAACTGACATATTACTATATCTACATATTCTTCTTTAGATAATATATGGAATTTCTTTTTCTTATACAATTTCTCTAAAGGAGTATCTTTTAATATACTTAACATATGTATCTTTATACCTTGTATATCTAATTTATTTAAATATTTAATCGTATTTAGCATATCTTCTTTAGTTTCATAGGGTAATCCATTAATTATATGTACTACTACATCTATATTTCTTTCTCTTAGTTTTTTAACCATATCTTCAAAACATTTTAGAGAATGACATCTATTTATTAACTTAGATGTTTTATCATTAATTGTTTGTAGTCCTAATTCGATAGTTAAATAAGTCTTTTTATTTAATTTTTCTAAATAATCTAGGCATTCATCTGTAATAGAGTCTGGTCTAGTTGCAATATTTAATCCAACTACGTTATCTTCTTCTAATATTGTTTCATATAATTCTTTTAATTTATCTACAGGAGCATAAGTATTAGTACGAGCTTGGAAATAACCGATATATTTAGCTTTAGGCCATTTTTTATGCATTTTTTCTTTTATATCATTAAATTGTTTTTTCAAATTATCTTTTTTGTTACCTGCAAATTCACCACTACCACTTTTGGAACAGTAAATACAGCCACCATATCCAACAGTGCCATCTATATTAGGACATGAAAATCCTGCATTTAAACTAACTTTAAATACTTTTGAATTGAATCTATTCTTATAGAAATAATCTAGAGTATGATATCTTTTGTTAGTGTTACTATATTTAAATTTATTCATACTATCACCACTTTTTGTATTATAACACTTTTATTAAAAAAGTTTAACTTAAACAATAAAATATGGTATTATAAGAGTAGGTGATAATATGGCAGTAAAGAAAAGAAAATTTAAGTTAAAACCAGAGGCTGCTAATCTATTAAAAAAAGTAGGTATAGTATTTGGTATATTATTAGCTATTTTCATATTCTACAGACATAATATTAATGATTTAAAGAAATTAGGCTATAGTGAGAAAGCTAGTAATAATATTTTATTTAAATTTAAGAAGAGTTATGTTATGGATGTTGGTAAAAATAAGACTTTGAATGCTGCTTTTGAAAGTAAAGATTATAAAGAAAAGAATTTAGATAATTATAGTAAAATTAAATATCAAAATCATAAACATTTAATTAGAAATATTAATAGATTATTAAAGAAAAAATATGATAATAAAGGAATATCTTTAATACTTGCTCATGGTAGTGATAAAGATGTTACAGAGTTTATTAAACATAAAAAGATTACTTATTTAGAAGAGTTCTTTACTGTAGATTATGCTAAGATAAAGAATTATGATAGATATGTTAAATATTCTGATGAATCAGGAGAAGATGAAGAAACTGTTGTTTTAGCAATTAATCTTGATATGGATAAAGAAAACTATCAAAATCCAGTTAAGATTAGAAAATATGATAAAAATGTATTAGTTACTAAACATAGACAACTTATGAAGAGTTATAAGCCTAAGTTAGTTAAGATTAGTAAAAAATATGCATCTGATAATAAGCAACAAGCTACTAAAGAAGCCTATAATGCATTTATAGAAATGTATAAAGCTGCAGAAAGTGAAGGTTATGGTCTAGTTATTAATTCTAGTTATAGAAGTTTTGAAGATCAACAAGAAATATGTGATACATACCAAAAATTATATGGTACTAGTTATGTAGATAAATATGTTGCTCATGCTGGATATTCAGAACATCAAACTGGAGTATGTTTTGATATAGGTAGTAAGAATAAAAAAGTATTTTCTACATCTAAAGAATATCAATGGATGAGAAATAATGCTTATAAATATGGGTTTATACAAAGATATCCTAAAGGATATGAAGATATTACTGGATTTAGAGCAGAACCATGGCATTATAGGTTTGTTGGTAAAAAGATAGCTAAGTATATGTATCAAAACAATATGACTTATGAAGAATATTATATGAGATTTTTAGATAAATAAATGATAGATTTTTCTATCATTTTTGTTTTATATATGTTATTATGATATTAGGAAAATAAGAAGGTGTTTGGTATGTATCCACTTGGGAAGCAATTTGAAGTAGATTATACTAAGGCTAGTAGTGAAGAAAAAGCGATTATAAAAGGTAGTAATTATAGGATTAGTATTATTACTGAAAGAATAATTAGACTTGAATTTTCACCTAGTGGACAATTTGTTGATAGACCTACACAGTTAGTTGCTAAAAGAAATTTAGGGCTTGCTCATTTTTCTGTTGACCAAAATACTTCATATTTAAATATTTCAACAAAATATTTTAATTTAAAATATTTAAAGAGAGCGCCTTTTATTGGTACTAAGTCAAACCCAGCTAAGAATTTAAAAATATCTTTAATTAGTCGTGATAAAGATAGAAATAAAGATTGGTATTATGGACATCCAGAAGCTAGAAATATGTTAGGTAACATGATTAGTGTAGATTTAAATATAGATAGAAATTATTGTAAAGGGTTATATTCTTTAGATGGTTTTGCTTCTATAGATGATTCTAAAAGCAAGATAATTATGGAAGACGGTACTTTAGCTGATCCTCCAGCTGATCATACTGATGTATATGTATTTATGTATGATAAAGATTTTAAACAAGTATTATTTGATTATTTTAAAATGACTGGGTCTCCAATGATGATACCAAGATATGCTTTTGGTAACTGGTGGAGTAGAAATATAGAATATAGTGATGATGATTTAAAAGATTTAATAAAAAGATTTGAAAAGAAAAAAATACCTTTAGCGGTTATGTTATTTGATAATGATTGGCATCTTAGAAATACAGGGCAATATAAAGATTTAAAAACAGGATATACTTTTAATAATAGATTAATTGATAATCCTAAAGAAATGATAGATAATTTTCATAAAAGAGGTATTAGAGTTGGATTAAATATAGATCCCGTAGAAGGTTTTTATCCACATGAAGAGTATTATCAATACGCAAAGGAGTTTTTAAAACTTCAAGCTTCTACTGTTATTAAATTTGATCCTTTAAATCCTAAACTTATGGATATATTATTTAAAGTGTTTTTGCATCCATTAGAAGCTTTAGGAGTAGATTTCTTTTGGAATGATTATAAAGGTGATAAAGACATACAAAAATTATGGGCAACAAATCATTATATGTTCCTAGATTCAGCTCGTAATCCTAATAAAAGGGGATTAATATTGGCTCGTAATGGTATTATTGCTCCTCATAGATATCCAGTATTATATGGTGGTTCTAGTGAGATTAGTTGGGATGATTTAAAAGATTTACCATTTAAGTATTTGAATGCTGCTAATATTGGAGTTAGTTTTTGGTCTCATGATGTAGGTGGTAATCATGGTGGTATGGAAGAGGGAGAATTATATTTAAGATATTTGGAATTAGGAGTATTCTCTCCTATACTTAGATTCCATGGTGCTAGAGGAGATTATTATAAAAAAGAACCTTGGTTATGGGATGTAAAAACTACTTCTATAGCTGTTGATTATTTAAGACTTAGACACAGATTAATACCATATTTATATACTGAATCTTATAATTATACTAAATCTGGTATACCATTAATTCAACCATTTTATTATAATTATATGGATAAAGTATATGATGATGAATTATTTAGAAATCAATATTATTTTGGCTCACAATTAATAGTTTGCCCAATAGTAACTAGAAAAGATGAAACTATGAATAGAACTATCCATAGATTCTATATACCAGATGGTGTTTGGTATGATTTTGTTACTGGTAAAAAGTTCCCAGGAAATAAAAAGTATATATCATTCTTTAAAGAAGAAGAATATCCTGTATTTGCACATGCTGGTAGTATTATTCCTCTTTCTAATAGAAGTGATTATAATAATACAGGGTTACCTACAGATTTAGAAGTACAAATATTCCCAGGAGTATCTAATACTTATACATTATATGAAGATGATGGTATTACTTCTTTATATAAAGAGGGTTATTTCTTAAAGACTTCTATAGATTATAACTATTTAAAGAATAATTATACTGTTATTATTAGATCTATTGATGGTAAGAGTGGTATAGTACCAGAAAAAAGAAATTATAAAATGGTATTTAGAAATACTAAAGAAACTAATGATGTAGTGGCTTACTTCAATAGTGAAAAAATAAAAGTAGAATCTTATGTAGATGGAAATGATTTTATAGTAGAAGTTAAGAATTGTCCTACTATAGGACAATTAACTATAAATTGTAAGGGTAAAGATATAGAAATAGATGCAGTTAGATTAATAAATGATGAAGTTAAAAGTATCTTAATGGATTTAAAGATAAGTACTTATTTAAAAGAAGAAATAGATAGTATTATGTTTGGAGATTTACCTAATAATAAGAAAAGGATCGCTATTAGGAAATTAAAGAAGAAAAAATTATCTAAAGAGTATATAAATTTATTCTTACGATTACTTGAATATATTAATGAATTCTAGACTTAGTATTTACTAAGTCTTTTTTTATAAAAACATTGAATTAAGACAAAATATTTGATATTATTAAAGTAATAGAGTGAATAGAATATGACGTTAGGAGAAGTTGATATGAAAGAGAAATTCAAAAATGATAAAAAAAGTTTGATTTTAATGGGTTATTCGCTAGCCCTAGTTTTAATTTTTGTTGTTGGTGGAGTAGTTGCGAATAACTCAATAAGTACATTAAGTAAAAGAATGAATGCACCTGCAAATCCAAGTTTTAATGATGATGCATTATATGAGTGTATAGTAGATGAATATGAAAGAGAATCAGGTAATCCAACATCATATTCAGCTAATCTAACAGATGCACAATTACAATCTATAACAAAATTAGAGTGTAAGAATAAAGGGATATCTAACGTTAAAGGATTAGAAAAGTTAACTAATTTGGAAGAATTAAACTTGTCAAATAACAACGTAAGTTCATTTACTTATTATCCTAGTGGAGGAGGAGCACCAGTATTTATTTTGCAATATTTAACTAAAATAAAAAAATTTATTTTGGATAATAATAGTTTGCAAACAGAGCATTATGGTCTTGGTAATAGTTATTTGAGTGATTTAGAGTATTTATCAATTAAAAATAACCAAATTTCTAGAATAAGTTTAAATAGCAATCCTAATTTGGAATATTTAGATGTTAGTAACAATCAGCTTAAAGGCATAGATTTAAATAGTAACAATAATTTAATTCCTTCAGAAGTTGATATATCTGGTAATGACTTTGAAACTGATATTTATGTTATTAATGATAAGAAAGTACATAACAATATTCTAGTATCAAGCGTTAAACCACCAAGTTCTTGGAGCTCTTCTTACCAGAGAATTTGGTATGTTCAATGGACATTACCTGAAAACGATGTCGCTAGTTTAAGTGTAGATGCTAGTGGTTACAAAATAACTACAAAAGGGGTTGGCAATGTTACTGCTACCGGAAGTCCTTCTAATAATTCATTTAATATTAAATGTAATATTCATTCTGTTGAAGTTAATGTTAACGATGAAAAATATGAAACAGATGGAAATAAATATATTTGGGTTGGTTCAGATGCTACTAAATCAGAAGAGCAAATTCTATCAAACGTATCTATAAAGAATAATGCTTCTAATGATGTAGAATATCACTTTAGTAATGGTAGTGACATAATTAATGATGAGGTTAAATTGTCATTAGAGTATAATGGTAGTGAATTTGCACAAGTACCAGTTTATGGTGGTGCGAGTACATCAGATTTATATGATGTTGATGCGGACTACATGTTGTATAATGATAATCCGATAAAGGTTTCAGGTGATAGTTCTACAAAACCTGTAACTGTTAGTAAAGGATTGTCAATATTTAAAAGTAATGAATATGTTAATATTAAAGGAAATGGCGCTCTAGTAAAAAGTTATCTAAATGTTAACTTTACTTCTTCAAAATATGATCTTTCGATTGATAAGGACTATACATGGATAGGTACACAAAGTATTGATACTGCATCTGTCAATAATAAAACCACTTGCAGACTGTGTTATTTCATTTATAACAGTGACAATAGTACAGTGTCGTTGTATTATAATAAAAGTGGTAGAGTTAGTATCCTTACAGATCCTAAACTAAAAACATGGGATGTAATTGGTTGGTCATCTGATTATTATGATTTAGATAATGCATATAGTAAAAACATTTATGAAACAAATTATAATGGTAGACATACAGATTTTTATATAAATGTAAAAGGAAATAAATATAATAAAGATAAAATAAGAATAACAGGTGGGGCTACTATTGATACTGATCCAAATCCTAATTATGCTCTTCAACGCATAGTTTATAAAGGGGAAGTAATAAAACAATTTGATTATGTATCGTTTACTAGTACTAAATATGATGAATATTTCCATAAAGATTATATTGATGTTGGTGCAGGCAATTTTGATACTAGTAATTTTGTAATTAATAATGGTTCTGATTATTCTTCTTATCCAATTACAGGTATAGCGTTAGCAGCAGGATCTACCGATGTGTATGAATTATATTATAATGAAGGTATGAAATATAAACAGTGGAAAGTAATTAATTATAAATCTGATAAATATAATTTAGAAGGTGACTATATTTATGTTGGTTCAGATACTTCAATTGAAGATATAAGAGCAAATATTAATACTAATATAGATATAAGAGAAAATGATTATAATCAATTAGAATTCATATATGATGGAGAAGTTATAAAGACTATGGATATTATTTATTGTAATTCTGATTATTATGATTTATCTAAAGATTATATCTTTGCTGGAAGCGCTAGTAATGAATATGTTAAAGAAAAAATTAATATAAATGAATCAACAAGTAGTTTAAATATTGAAGGTAATAATTTAGTATTACGTACAACTGAAGGAGAAAAAGTAAAATCTTGGGAATTAGTAAGATGTTATGCTGATGGATTTGAATTTGGTAAAAACTATGTTGTTCAAAAGCCAACATATAGCTTAGATTCTTTAGCTGATAGTTTTAATACTCCTATTTCTGATGATCTTACATATGTAAGAATAGGATCTAGTACAGGTGAACATGCAACACCAGGTTATAAGATTGTTGTTCTTTCATATAAGGGTGAAGAAATATCACTACCTCTTCTTACTTTACAATCAAATACTTATAATTTAGAAAAAGTTTATGGTGGAGAACATAGTGCATATGTTTATCTTGGTACTCATGATATTGATACTAGCAAAGTAATATTGAGACATGGTACATCAAGTATATCTGCAACATCATATGTTGATTTTGATGTTACATCTGATGATGATTATATGACCGCTAGTATAGATGGAATAGAAATATTCAAATGGCGATTAGTAAGAATTACATCTGATTATGATATTAGAGATCACGTAATATTTGTTAATGATCAAAATATAGATATGAACAAGTTGTATGTTAATTGGGTTCCAGATCCTACAACTAAACTTTATTTAGATGGTAATAAAGTGTCTTTTGGTAATACTGCAGGGATTAATGAAGAAACTTGGAATATTGTTAAAGTAACATCTAATGACTATTACATTGGTAGAGATACTATTAATTGTAATCCTAATGAATTTGATGAAAGTAAAGTTAATATTCAAGTTCCAAATGGGGTAAATTATACACATTCATATAGTAATGAAGTATATACTATTACTATTTCAGGTGATGGATGGACTGTTACTAAAACATATCAAATTAAATCAACAGGTTTTGCTGATGGTAATTTGTACAAATGTGTAGTAGATGCTTATAATAGCAAACATGGTACAGAAATATCTGAGGATGATGTTTTAACAAATGAACAGTTAGCAACTATTAATAGTCTTAATTGTGATGGAACAGAAAAAGAAGATTCTAAAAGAGTACGTAATACTTCAGGTATAGAAAAATTAACAGGTTTAACAAGTTTAAATTTAACAACAAATCATATAACTAATATAGATTTAAGTAGAAATACTAATTTAACTATATTAAAACTTGGATCTTCAAGTCGTGGATATAACGAAATAACTTCCTTAGATTTAAGTCATAATACAGCACTACAAGGAATTGATATTCCACATAATAAAATTGGTTCACTTAATGTATCAAACTTATCAAATTTAAAAACATTAGATGCATACAATAATGAATTAACAAACATAAATTTACCTGCTTATAATAATATGACAGGACTTATGTTAGCTAATAATCAATTAACAAGTGTGGATGTAAGTCATAATTCAATATTGGAAAGTTTAAAAATTCAAAATAATAAATTAACAAGTATAGATGTAAGTAACAATACAGCGTTACAAACGTTAAATGTTACAAATAATGAATTAACAAGTTTAGATTTAAGTCATAATACATCTTTACTTACCGATGGAAGACCTAATCGAGAATTGAAAATAGGTGATAATGATTATAGAAGTACTATGAATGTTACTGTAGGTACTGGTGTAGCTATTGAATCACCAGTTAAGCTCCCAACTCATATTAATTGGGATGAACCATCGTATGTTGTAGATGATTCTACTTATGCAGCTATACGAGGGTCAGTTGTAATAGCTAAGAAAAAAGGTACTTTTGAAGTTACTGGTATTGTAGCTGATAAATATTCAGTTAAAATCAATATTAATGCCAGTGGAGATTATGATTTAGATATTGAAGACGGTGTTATTAAAAATGTTCCTGAATTTACTCAATTATCTGAAATTGCTGATAAATTTGGTACAGATGTAACTGTAACTATTACAGATAAGGATGATAATCCTGTTAATAGAGAAGCATGGACTGGTGATAAAATAGTAGTAACATATTCCAGTGGTGATCAAACCACTTATATGGTGTCTGTTTTAGGTGATGTTACAGGTGATGGTAAAGTAACAATACCAGATGTATCAAAACTATATAGTGTAGTACTTGGTGAAACTGAGTTTGAAGACTTGTGTTATAGATTCGCAGGCGATGTCACAAAAGATGGAAATATTTTGATATCGGATGTATCGAAACTGTATAGTGCAGTACTTGGAGAGATAGTATTAAATGAAGGAGAGGTGAGCTAATATGAAAAAGATAAATAAGAGTAAAATGATAATTGCATCAGTATTTGCAGTTATAATTTCAATTGCACTTGTTGTTGTTCATAATAGTTTCTCTCTTGAATCTACAAATTATTTAACACTAAATTGTAATAATTATGCTCCTACTGTTGGAAACACTGTTACTTGTACTCTTCAAGGTAAGATTTCTAGTGGTAAAGTTAGTAGTATAGCTGGTAATGTTTCAGTAGGAGGTAATTTACAACTTTCTGGTGTTTCACCACAAGGTGTATGGCAAGGGAAAGCAAATATTACAAATATTCAATATTATACAGATATGGATAATTATAGATCTGGAACATTTGATATATTAAAAATAACTATAAAAGCTTCAGCAGCTGGTTCAGGTACTGTTAGTTTTAATAATATGAAGTTTTATTCAGAAAACTATGATGAAATAAATGCTGGTAGTATTAGTTCAACAATTACAGTAAAATCACCAACACCAACTCAAACTCCAACACCAACTCAAACTCCAACAAAGACTCCATCGAGTACTAAAAGTAATAATAACTACTTATCTAGTTTATCTTTAAGTCAAGGTAAGATATCATTTAGTAAAACTAAAACAAGTTATAGTGTTACTGTTGGTGGTGGTGTAAGTAGTGTTAAAGTAAGTGCAAAACTTGCACATAGTAAAGCTACATTCCTAGCTGGTTATAATCCTAGAACTGTTAATTTAGGTTATGGTAAAAATACTGTTAAAATTATAGCAGTTGCGGAAAACGGTGCTAGAAGAACTTATACTATATATATAACTAGATCTAAAGGTAGTAGTAAAGCTGCTAGTAAGAGTGGAAGTAATAAATCTTCTAGTAAATCTAGTAAGTCTTCTTCTAGTAAGAGTTCTAATAATAAATTAAAAACATTATATTTAAGTGATGGTATAATTAACTTCAAGAGTAATAAATATGCATATGATGTTGAAGTTAATAATGGTGTAGATGTTATTACAGTAGAAGGTGAAACAGAAAACAGTAAAGCTAAAGTAAAAGGTCTTGGTAAACATGATTTGAAAGTAGGTGCTAATACTATTAAAGTAGTAGTAACTGCTGAAAATGGTGATGAAAAGACTTATACACTTAGAATTACTAGAAAATCAAAAGATAGTTCAGAAGACTTAGATAGTAATAATTACTTAAAAGATTTATCTATTAAAGGTTATGAATTTGATTTTGATAAGAATAAAGAAGATTATGATATAAATCGTGATGGTAGAGAATCATTAAAGATAAAGGCTGTTACTGAATCTAAAAATGCTAAAGTTACTATTCAAGGTAATGAAAGATTAGCTGATGGTGATGAAATACAAATAATAGTAACTGCTGAAGATGGAAGTAATAGAACTTATACTATAACTGTTCATGATTCTAATAATATAATGTATACTGCTATTGGAATATTTATAATTGGTTTATTATCAGTTATTGTTGTAATAGCTTATAAAAACAAAAAAGCTAATGAAGAATAAAAAAGATATATTATTATATCTTTTTTTGTTGTTTTAGTTAATTATACTTGAAAAAAGTTATAAAATTTAATATACTATGTGTATATTTGAAATATTGCTGGTAGTAGTAATAATATGTTTTATTTATAGAGAGTTTACGGTTGGTGAAAGTAAATATAAAAGTATTATGAACTTGACTGGTGTTGAATATTAGGGTAAGACCTTTATATCTATTAAGTTGCATAGGTTACTATGAATTAAGGTGGTACCGCGAATAAATTCGTCCTTATTATATAAGGGCTTTTTTTTGGAGGAAATATGAAACAAGTATTATTTTTTGTTATTACATTTGTTATAGTATTATTTATTTATGAAATATTTATAATAAAAAAAGCTAAGAGAAAGAATTCTAAAAAGAAACCTATAGAAGTTAAATATTTAGTTAATAAGTATAATATAGATATGAAGAAAGCGGATTATAAACAGATGTTACAGATAGTGGCTTTAACTTCTTCATTTGATATTTCACTTATTGTATTAATAATTAGTTTTTTTGATCGTATTAATATACAATTAATTATAGTAATATTAATAACAATACCTATAATATTATTTAGTTATTATTTAGTCAGTAAATTTTACAAGAAGAAAGGAATGATTAAAGATGAATAAATTTAGCGATATAGAGAAGAAATGGCAAAAGTATTGGGATGATAATAATAGTTTTGAAGCTATTACAGGAGATAAGGATAAAAAACCTTATTATATATTAGTTGAATTCCCATATCCTAGTGGTTCTGGACTACATGTAGGTCATGTACGTAGTTATACTGCATTAGATGCGATGGCTAGAATGAAGAGGATGCAAGGATTTAATGTATTATATCCTATGGGTTGGGATGCTTTTGGGGCTCCTGCAGAGCAATATGCTATTAAGAATCATATTCATCCTAAGGATGCAGTTAAAGAGAATATAAAGACTTTTAAGGGCCAAATGAAGTCTCTTGGTTTCTCTTTTGATTGGAATAGGGAATTTTCTACTACTGATCCTGATTATTATAAATGGACTCAATGGCAATTCCTTCAATTTTATAAACATGATATGGCTTATAAGGATACTATTTCTGTTAATTGGTGTCCTGAGTGTAAGACTGTTCTTTCTAATGAGGATGCAGCGGGTGGAGTATGTGAAAGATGTGGTTCTGAAGTGGAACAAAAAGAAAAGAGTCAATGGATGCTTAGAATGAGTGATTATGCTGAAGATTTACTTACTGGACTTAAAGATACTAACTTTGCTGAAAGAGTTAAATTAGGGCAAATTAATTGGATAGGTAAAAGTGAAGGTGTAGAAGTAGATGTTGATATAGTTGGTGGAGGTAAGTTTAGTATTTTTACTACTTGTATTGAAACTATATATGGGATTACTTTCTTTGTAATTGCGCCTGATGGTAAATTAATTAAAGAATTAATGCCTAGAGTAGAAAATAAAGATGAAGTAGAAGCTTATATTAAAGAGACAGCTAAGAAGAGTGCTATGGATAGAACAGAGTTAAATAAAGGTAAAAGTGGTGTTGAAGTTAAGGGTATTAAAGCAATCAATCCTGTTAATGGAAAAGAAGTTCCAGTTTATTTAGGAGATTTTGTTTTAGGAGATTATGGTACTGGTGCAGTTATGGCTGTTCCTGCACATGATCAGAGAGATTTTGAATATGCTAAGGAACATGATTTAGAGATCATTCGTGTTATTAGTACTGGAGATATTAGTGAATCTGCAGTAGAAAAAGATGAATATTTAGCTGATAAATCTGCAGAGTTAGTTAATAGTGAAGAATTTAGTGGTATGAGTATAAGTGATGCTAAAGTTGCTTTAACTAAAAGGTTAGAAGAAAAAGGTATTGGTAGAAAGATAAATAATTATAAAATGCGTGATTGGATCTTCTCTCGTCAAAGATTCTGGGGAGAACCAATTCCAATGATTTATTGTGATAAATGTGGATGGCAACCAATGGATGAAGCTGATTTACCATTAGTACTTCCAGATGTTGCGGAATATGAACCTACTGATACTGGAGAAAGTCCACTTGCTAAAATAGAAGATTGGGTTAATACTACTTGTCCTAAGTGTGGTGGTAAAGCTAAAAGAGAAACAGATACTATGCCTAACTGGGCAGGAAGTTCTTGGTATTTCTTAAGATATATGGATCCTCATAATGATAAAGAATTTGCATCTATGGATGCTATGAAATATTGGGATAAAGTAGATTGGTATAATGGTGGTATGGAGCACACAGCTCGTCACTTATTATATGCAAGATTCTGGGTACAATTCCTATATAATATTGGTTTAGTACCTAAGAAAGAAATGATATGGACTCGTGTTTCTCATGGCATGGTATTAGGTTCTAATAACGAAAAAATGTCTAAGAGTAAAGGTAATGTAATTAATCCAGATGATATAGTTAATGAATTTGGTGCAGATACTCTACGTTTATATGAAATGTTTATGGGAGATTATCAAATGGATGCTCCATGGAGTACAGATAGTCTAAGAGGTTGTAAGCGTTTTGTAGATAAAGTTATCAGATTAAAATATAAAGTTAATGATAAAGATGGGTATACTAAAGACTTAGAAGTAATACAAAATAAAACTATTAAGAAAGTAACTAATGATATATTAAATATTAGTTATAATACTGCAGTATCTCAATTAATGATACTTGCTAATAGTTATGATGATAATGATTCTATTACTAAGACTGACTATACATTGTTATTAACCCTACTTAATCCAATTTGTCCGCATATTACTGAAGAATTAAATGAACAAATTGGTAATAAGCCTATATGTGAAGGTACTTGGCCTACTTGGGATGAAGCTAAAACTGTTGATAATGAAGTAGAGATTGGTGTTCAAGTAAATGGTAAAGTACGAGCTACTATTAAAATAGGTATAGATGAAGATGAAGAATCTATTAAAGAGAAGGCATTAAGTGAAGAGAATGTTAAAAACCATACTGAAGGTAAAGAAATTATTAAGGTAATAGTAGTTAAAGGACGTATAGTTAATATAGTAGTTAAATAGAGGGGATGCCCTCTATTTTTTTGACTTTTATACTGTTTTATGTTATAATATGTCCAATTTTAAGGGGTGGTTTTATGGGACCAAAAGATGGTGTTAATCTATCTAAAGTTAATTACTTTTCATTAGAAGAGTATGTCAATAGAATAAAGATTAACGATAAAGTTTTAAATCACTTAGAAGAAACTAATAAAGAGTTTGATAAATACTTAAAGAAACTAGCTAAATATGATGATTATTCTGTTATTCATTATTGGATAGATAGTTTAGCTAAGGAATATCAAAGTTCACAAGCTATAGAGAATAAGTATATTAATTATTCTGGTTTTAATAATGATTTATTTTTTGATAGATTACCTATGAGTCATGCCCGTATAAAAAGAATACATAAATTTATTAATAATAGTGAAGATATTGAGAGTTATAGGAATATAGGACATGAAATAAAAGTATCTTCTTATGATAGTTATACTGGCGAAGAGAAAGTATATTGGAATGGTGTAGAAAGTAAAGATTTAAGAAAATTTATGGATGATTTCTTAAAGATATATAAAACTAATTCTTTATCAGTAATAGATTCTAATCCGTTTTTAAAGAGTGCATTAGTATGTTTATTATTTATTAGAATACATCCGTTTACTGATGGTAATGGTAGAACAGGTAGAATGCTTTATAATATTAAGTTTACTGAAATGATTAATAAGATATATGGTTCTAAGTTAAAACTATGTCCATTAAATATATCACATGGTATACTTATGCATAAAAAAACTTATGCTAATAAGTTAGATAATATTTATTTTGATTTAGAACATGATTCTAATGATGAGATTAATGATTGGTTTGATTTTATATTAAATAGAGCTGATGATGCGATATTCTTTAATAATCAAAAGATATCTAAATTAGATAGAAGTTTTAATAATATTAAGAATTTAAAAAATACTGATACTAGTAATTTACCTGAAGAGACTAGTAAGATGAAAATAAAGAAGATAATTACTTAGTTTTCAACAATTTTTGTGGATATTTATATTTATAATTAACTTGGTGATTATATGAGAGTTAAAGTTTTTGATTTTGAAGATGAAAAAGATTTAGAAGATGAAGTTAATGAATTTTTAGATGAAATATCTGGGGAAGTTATAGATATTAAATATCAAGTTAGTGTTAGTATATATAGTGAAGAACAAATATTTTGTTTTTCAGCTATGATTGTTTATAATGAAGGAGTTTAACTCCTTTTTTCTTTTTATAAAATATGTTATTATGATACTAGGAGATATAATATGAAAGATAAGTCTATGAGAAAGAACAATTTTATTACTGGTGCTTTTGTAGCGACTTTGGGTATTGTTATTACTAAGATATTAGGAATATTATATGTTATACCTTTTCACTCTATTATAGGTGATAAGGGTGGAGCTTTATATGGGTATGCTTATACTATATATTTATTCTTTATGTCTATATCTACTGCAGGTATACCTTTAGCTATTAGTAATATAGTATCTGAGTATCAAACTCTTGGATATTATAATGCTAAAAAAAGAGCTTTTGTTATTGGTAAGAGAATAGCTTTATTATTAGGTGTTATTTCTTTCTTAATCTTAATAATATGTGCGCCAATGATTGCTAATATGATTATTGGTAATTTATCTGGAGGAAATAGTGTAGCCGATGTTACTTTTGTTATTAGAGTTATATCTACAGCTATATTAGTAGTACCTGTATTAAGTATATATAGAGGATATTTTGAAGGACATAGATTTATGATAGCTCCTTCTATATCACAAGTTATAGAACAAGTAGTTAGAATTACTATTATTATTCTAGGTAGTTATTTAACTTTAAAAGTATTTAAATTATCTTTAAGTACTGCTGTTGGTGTAGCTGTTTTTGCAGCTACTATAGGTGCTTTTATATCTTATTTATATTTAGTAGAAAAAAGAATTAAGAATAGGAAGAAATTTAATGAAAAGATTAGACCAGTAAATGAACCTATTATAAGTACTAAACAAATAGTTAATAAAATAGTATTTTATGCAGTACCATTTATATTAATAGATTTATTTAAATCATTATATAGTTGTGTAGATATGGTTACTGTAGTTAAGGGATTAGTTAAATATGCTAAATATAGTACTAGTGATGCAGAAGTTATTATGAGTATGTTATCTACTTGGGCAGCTAAGTTTAATATGATAATTGCTTCTATATCTGCGGGAGTTATAGTTAGTTTAATACCTAATTTAACTAAGAGTTTTGTAGATAAAGATAAACAAGATATGACTAAAAAGATTAATCAAGCTATTAGTATAGTATTGTTCTTAGCTATACCTATTGCAGTAGGGGTTAGTTTCTTATCTAGAAGTGTTTGGACATTGTTCTATGGTAGTAGTACTTATGGACCTAGTGTTTTATCATATTCAATATTTATTGGATTGTTTATGTCTTTATTTACTGTATCAGTTTCTATTATGCAAGTATTTAAAGACTATAAAGTATTATTAATTAGTTTGTTTTCTGGTATTATAGTTAAGATATTACTTAATACTTATTTAATAGGAGTATTTAATCATTTAAAATTACCTCCATATTATGGTATTATTACTGCTACTATAATTGGTTATTTATTATCTTTTATTATATGTTTAGTAGTTATAAGAAAGAAATATGGTATTAGTTATGAAAGTCTAGTTAAGAATTTATTTGATATATTATGCGCCGCTATATTAATGGGATTAGTTATATCAGTACTTAAATTCTTTATACCATTATATTCTGATAATAGAATATTTAATTTAGTTATAATACTTATATATTTCTTAATAGGAGCTTTAGTATACTTTATATATACTTATAAAACTAAAACTATTGTTAATGTATTTAGTAAAGGATTCTTAAAGAAATTCAAAATAAAAAAGTAACTTAGTTACTTTTTATTTTTTATATTTTTTAGTTTGTGATAAATACCAAAAGCTATTTTATAAGTATGATACCAGAATTTACTTATTGGTAGATCATATTCTCCTAATAATTCTACTACATGACCTCCAAAACTCTTTTTAAATAGATATAATCCATATAGTGGATTATTGGTATTAAAGTCTCCTGTAATACCATAGAAGTTATATCTCTTATATTTATTATCTACTGCATATTTAACACCTGCATAGTGGATAGTATAAGCTGATTTAAACTTCATTACATCATCTAGAGTACCTCCAAGTAGTGATAATACTTCATTACCATATACAAGGAATAAAATACCTCCTAATACCTTCTTATCTCCAAACTCTTTTTTATAACCCTTAATCTTTTCTAAATCATTTTCTAATCTCTTAATAGCTTCTTCATCTTGTTTATTACTAGACTTATATTTTTTTTCATTCATCTTTAATAAATTATTGTCATGTTTATATGTTCTATCTTTTAAAGCACTTTTTCGTTCATTTAATTCATCTGTAGTATTCTTCTCATATATATTAAAATCTATTTCTCCAATTAATATCTTTAAAATACCAGAATCATGTAAGTTATTCCACATAGCTTCATAGTAAGAGAATGGTCTATCAATAAATTCTCTTCTATCAGAAGTCTTTTGCATTATCTCTTTAAATATTTTTAACTCATTTTTATCAATCTCTCTAGTAGTAATACCACATCTTTCATTCTTACGTAGTATTTGTCTAGTCTTAGAATCCATATCAGCATTAACTTCATCTATAGTTCTTTTATCAGTTTCAATAACATGCATCCATCTAGGTTGTAATGTATCTTGCATAGTATTAAAACCAAAGTGTTTATAACCTAAATCTATTAAGTTCTTATGAGCTTTTTTATTATTATTTCCTTTTTCTACAATATCTCCATTATTATCTCTTTCTTGGTACTCTACATAGGGATCTATTTTTATAAATATACCATTTTTTTCTTTAACATATTCTTTAATTTTTGTAGTAAATTCTTTTAATAATTTTTTATCATTATAATCTACTAAGAAACCTCTAGGAGAATAAAACATAACTTTTTTAATAATAGGTAATCTTTTCGCAAGTAGTAGAGCTCCTGCTTTAATCTCTTTAGTGTTTTTTAATCCTATATAGTAAGGAGTCCAACCAGTTTCATTCTTTAGATTAGCCCATTGTTCTGTTTGGTGAAAAGTAATTTGTGAGTGTTTATCTGCAAATTTTTTAAATTCTTTTTTATTTAGTTCTATCAATTTCATCTTTAAGCTCCTTCTTACTTCTCTTCTTTATGATATTTCTATAGATTGGTACTAACTTAGTAAACACAAAGTAGAAGAATTTATTAGTAATGTAGTCAAATTCTCCAATAAACTCTACATAGTCTCCACCAAATTTCTTTTTAAATTCATGTAGACCTAATCTAGGATTATCTTTAGATAAATCTCCTATAGTACCAAATTGATCATATATATCTAATCCAGCTTCTTTACAATGTTTTATATGTTCAAAATAAGTATTATAGTTAACATAAGTTTCACTTAGTATATTATGATTACCTGCATATAATACCCAAGCTTTATTACCATACTCAATAATCATATGAGCACTTAGTGTTAATTTGTTACCATATTCTTTCTTATAATTATTAAATTTCTCTATATCTTTTTCTAATTTTTCCTTTTGTCTAGTTAATTCTTTTAATTTATTTTTAGCACTCTTACTTAGATTATCTATAGGAAGTATAGATATTTGATTATTAACGCTCTTTAAATTATCTTTAATAGTTTTAATAGTTTTATCTATATCTACTTTTCCTAAGAATAGAGTAGCTTTAGAATTCTTATTACCATTAAATATTTCATATAAAGTTTCATAATAGTCTTCATTATAAGATATAAAATCTTTTCTAGACTCAGTTAAAGTCATTAAATGATAAAACTCTTTAATATCTTTTTTAGTACCTATTTCTACTATAGTATTTAGTTTTTCTGATTTAGATATTCTTTGTCTAGTAGTTTTAGAAAAATGGCTTTCTATATCTTCTAAAGATTGGTTTAAGTCTATTCTAAAAGAATATCTAGGTTGTGTAGTTTCAAAGTTCTTTGTAAAACCTAAGTGTTTAAAACCTTGTTTCTTTAGATTATTTAATATCTTATTATAATCATAATCTAGTTTTACTTCTTCATTTAAATAATTATATTTTTTAATTACTATATCTGGATCTATTTTTACAAATATAGATTTCTTACTTTTAGCATATTTAATTACTTCTCTAATCATTATATTAACTAGTTTTGTATCATTAAAATCTATTACAAAACCTCTAGGTGCATATAAATAACAGAAATTCATTGGAAGATGTTTTTGTAGTAATAGTGTTGCGCCAACTAGTTTATCTTTATTATCAAATAACCCTAAATAATGAGGAGTTAAACCTCTCTTTACTTTGCATAGTTCTCCCCATGAATAGGATTGTAAGAAATGTGATTTTGTTTTATGATTTTTAACAAAATTATCATATTTATTTTTATCTAAAGTAATTAATTTATACATATATATCACCTTCATTATTAGTATATCACAATTGTTTTATTTCAAGCAAAAAAAAGAACTTAAAGTTCTTAAATCATATATAATCCATCATCTTTTTCTAAATAATCGTCTTTATTTTCTTTTTCTAAGTTCTTTATTCTTTCTTTTAACTGTTTAATTTCTTTTTTTAATTTAATAATTTCATATTCTATATTATTTGGATAAGGTAATGGTATATATGGTACTTGGAAGTTATTCATAATACTCTCCTTTAATCATTTTATTATATGATATATAGTTAATTTGTGTTAAAATATAGGTATATGTGAATGGAGTGTTATTATGCGACTTAGGAATGTTAAAAACAAAGAAGAAATACTTAATAATTCAAAGTTTCTAGTTAAAGATTATTTAAATCATTCTGGTAAATGGAATAAGTTATTTGGTAATAATAATCCTATATATATAGAGATTGGTATGGGTAAAGGTAAATTTATTAGAGAAAACGCTTCTAAGTATCCTAATATTAATTTTATTGGTATAGAAAAGTATGATAGTGTAGTAGCCAAGTGTTTACCTAAGATAGATGAAGATCTTACTAATTTATTAATTATTAGAATGGATGCTTTAGATATAGATAAAGTATTTAATCATGAGATATCTAGAATATATTTAAATTTTTCTGATCCATGGCCAAAGAATAGACATCATTTAAGAAGATTATCTAGTAAAATATTTTTAGAGAAGTATAATAATATCTTTAAAGATGATAAAGAAATATATATGAGAACAGATAATAGAGACTTATATATTTATTCATTAGAGAGTTTTTCTAGTTTTGGATATATTCTAGAAGATATTAGTTTTGATTTACATAGTAGTATAGAAGAAGATTTTATTACTACAGAGTATGAAGATAAGTTTTCTAGTCGGGGAATACCTATATATAGTGTTAAAGCGATAAAGAAGAAATAATTAATAAAATAATTTTAGATTTATAAAAAATATGATATAATGAAATAAGAAGAGTAGGTGAATTATGAAAAAAATAGTTGTTTTACTCTTTAGTTTAATAATTTTAGTATCAGGTTGTAGTATTAGATCACTTAGTGATTCATCAATAAATAGTAATATTGATAAAATACTATCTGATAATTCTAAACTATATAATGTTAATTTTGAGGGTTATAAGTATTATGTTCCAAGAGGACTTAAGTTTCTTAAGAAAAATGAGTATAATGCTTTATTAGAAGATAAGAATAATAATAAGTATTATTTTTATGTAGATGTTATTAGTTATTATCATAAAACTAAACTTAAATATAAAGTAGATAAGAAAGCTTATTATTCTAGGAAACTTAATTATAATAAGAAAAAAGGTTATATTGAAATTAATAAAGTAGGTAAGAAATACTTTGTTGAGTGTGTATTTAACTATAGTAAAGTAGAAGTGTTAGTATCTAAGAAAGATTTAGTTACTGCAGTTAATAATTTATGTTATTTAGTTAAATCAGTTAAATATAACGATAAAGTATTAGATAGTTTAGTAGGTGAAAATGTATTAAGCTATAAAGAAGAAGATTATAATATATTTAATTCTAAGTCTGATGATGGTGATTTCTTAGATTATGTTAAAGAATATGATAATAAAGGCAAAAAACCATCTGATGAAGAAACGATTGATGTAAACAGTTATGACGATTAGTTAAGAGGTGAACTTATGGGTGTTTTTGACAAATTAAAGAATGCTCTTTTTGAAGAAGAATATGTTGAAGTAGAGGAAAAGCCAAAGGCTAAACCAAAACCAAAAAGAGAGAGAAAGAGAAAAGATAAAAAAGAAAAATTACATGATGAGGGTCCTATAGCTAAGAAGGTTGTACTACCTGAAAAGGAAGAAGCAGAAGAGATTGATCCAGTAGTAGAAAAACCTTTAGATGAGGATTTTGATGTAGAACCTTTAACACATAAAGAAGATCATAATTATGATTTTCCAATAATTGATGATTCAGAATTTGGTGGAGAAGAAGATTCTAAAGAAGAAACTACTGATGAACCAGAGATTATAAGAGTTGTTGATCCGGTAGAAGAAGAACATGATTATGAGAGAACAAATGAAAGACATTTATATGGGATAGATGAGGCTAATCAAGTAAATGTTATGCATTATGGTAGTTATGAAACAGAAAAGAAAATGTTTAGACCTTCACCAATTATTTCTCCAATTTATGGTGTTTTAGATAAGAATTATAAAAAAGAGGAAATTGTTAACAGAACTGAAGTTCGTTTAACTAGTAGTTATGCTAAAGAGAACTTATCTGTTGATGATGTTAGAAATAAGGCTTATGGAGCTTCTACTGAAGAGGAAAAACCAAAACATGTTTCTAAAGAAGAAAAGGTTGAAGAAGTTGAAGAAACTAAGGATGAAGGATTAGTAGATTTAAGTTCCGATGAAGATAAACCAGAAGTAAAAGAAGTTACTGTTGGTGATGCTGAAGAATATTTTAATGATTTAGGGTTAGAATATAATAATGATTATAAAGATGCTAGTAAAGAGAAAGCTACTGGTAGAAGAACAACTAAGAAGAAAGAGGAAGTAAAGGAAGATTCTAAAGAAGATATTCCTACAGTAGAAGAAGATACTGATAAAGAAAGCAGTGATGATAACTTATTTGATTTAATTGATTCAATGTATGAAGAAAATAATGAATAAAGAGGTGTAATTATGGATGGATTAAATACAGTATTACCTATAATATTATATATATGTGGTATCATATTATTAATTGTATTAATTATTTTAGGAATTAGATTAATTCAAGTAGTTAATAAAGTTGATAATGCAATTGATGAATATATGGAAAAATTAAGTGGTTTTACTAAAGCTTTAGGTACAATTACAAAAGCAGCTGGTGTTGTTACTAAAGTAGGAGATAAAGCGATAAATACTGTAGCAAACACTGTTTCTAAAGTATTTAATAGAAAAAACAAGTTAGAAGAGGAGGAAGAAGATTATTATGACTAAAAAAAGATCAAAATTAGGTTTTTTAGCAGGATTAGGTATTGGCGCTGGATTAGGAGTTTTATTTGCTCCTAAAAAAGGTAGTGAGACAAGAGCTGAATTAAAAGCTAAGTTAGCAGAATTTGTAGAACAAGTAAAAGAGATTGATGTTGAAGAAGTTAAAGCTGAATTTGATAAAAAAATCAAAGAAATTAAAGCAGAACTAAATGATTTAGATAAAGAAAAGGCTATAAAAATTGCAAAAGTTACAGCAAAAGATTTATCTAATAAGTCTCAAGAATTAATAGATTTAGCTATTGAAAAAGGAACACCAATACTTAGAGATGCTGCTGAAGAAGTTAGAGTAAAAGTTTTAGCTGCAACTAAAGAAGTAGTTAAAAAACTAGAAAAAGAAGGAAAAGATAAAAAAGAGAAGAAATAATCTTCTTTTTTTTGTTATTTTATGTTATATTATACATATAATTTTCTATGATTAATAGAACAGTAATAATAATTATTTAGTAATAGAGATTTAGTGGTTGGTGAAAACTAAAAAATAATTAATTATGAAATACACTATTATGAGAAAAATCGTTTATCGCGTTAAGATATTTGAGAGTATAAGTTTTTACTTATGAATTAAGGTGGTACCGCGAACTATTCGTCCTTATTGGAGGGTAGTTTTTATTATTTTTAGGAGGTTAAATTATGAAATTATATGATGATTTAATGTGGAGAGGTTTAATTAAAGATGTTGCAGGAGAGGACTTAGAAGATAAATTAAATAATGAGAGTATTACATTCTATTGGGGTACTGATCCTACTGCAGATAGTTTGCATTTAGGACATTATTCTTCTTTAGTAACAGCTAAAAGACTTGCAAAAGCTGGTCATAAGCCTATATTATTATGTGGAGGAGCTACTGGTCTTATTGGAGATCCTAGACCTACTGCAGAACGTGAAATTATATCTAAAGAAACTATAAATAAGAATTTAGAAGGTATATCTAAACAAGTATCTGATATATTTGATGGAAACGTGGAAATAGTTAATAATTATGATTGGTTTAAAGATATTTCTTTGATTGATTTTTTAAGAGATGTAGGTAAATATATTAATATTAATTATATGTTAAATAAAGATATTATTTCTAGAAGATTGGAAACAGGTATTACATTTGCTGAATTTACATATACTTTAATGCAAGGTTATGATTACTTATATTTAAATGAAACAAAAGATGTTTCACTACAATGTGCTGGTTCTGATCAATGGGGTAATATTACTACTGGTGTAGAATTAATTAGAAAGAAATTAGATAAACAAGCATATGCGTTTACTATGCCACTAATACTAGATAAATATGGTAATAAGTTTGGTAAAAGTGAGGGTAATGCATTATGGTTAGATAGAAATAAGACTTCTAGTTATGAGTTATATCAATATCTTATAAATTCTGATGATGAGATGGTTATTGATTATTTAAAAGTATTTACTTTCTTATCTAAAGAAGAAATAGAACAGTTAGAAAAATCTAATAAAGAAAATCCACATTTAAGAGAAGCTCATAAAGCGCTTGCTCGTGAAGTAATTACTGATTTGCATGGGGAAGACGCATATCTTGAGGCAGTTAAGATAAGTGAATCCCTATTTAGTGGAAATATTAAGGATTTAACAGACAGTCAAATAGAAGATGCTTTTAAAGGAATTGAACCATTTAAGATAAATAAAGATACTTTACTAGTTGACTTATTAGTAGAAAATAATGTATGCTCTAGTAAAAGAGAAGCTAGAGAGTTTATAAGTAATAATTCTATTAGTTTAAATGGTGAAAAGGTAGCAGATTTGGACTTTCTTGTTACTAAAAATGTGCTGATAGGACAAAAATACATAGTTATAAGGAGAGGTAAAAAGAAATATTTTATAGGTATATATGAATAGATTTCTAATACCTCTTTTATTTTAAACAGGAGTTAATTATGAAGAAAAAAAGAGGAAGACCTAGAAAACTTACTAAAAGAGATAAAATATTAAAAGCAATTACTACTATTATTTTAGTATGTGTTTTAGTACTGTGTTTAGAAATTAGTTACTTGTTTGTTAGTAATTATTTAAAAAGAAATCATAAAAGTTCTTTTGATGGTATTAATAATTTTATTTATTATAATAGTGAATATATTACTGTAGGTAGTAATAATAATAACGATAAAATGATAGAAAAAGGTAAAGTTACTAAATACGATAGTAAAAAAGAAAAAATATGGGAGCAAGTCTATAATAAATCTAATAAGAGTTCCTATTTAGGAGTTGCTATTGATAATGAAGAAAATATAATTGCTGTAGGTAACTGTGAGAATAATAAAGTGCAAGAAGGTCTATTGGTTAAATATGATAAATATGGAGAAGTTATATTAGAGAAGAAATTAAAGGGACTAAAAAATACTACGTTTACTAGTGTTAAATATATAGATAATGGTTATATAGTTACTGGTCAAAGTATTTATAAAGATAGAACTATCGGTAATGACAAAGGTGGAGCTTTCATACTTAAATATAGTAAAGATGGAGATCTTTTATGGAGAAGTAATTATGGTTCTAATAAGATAGCTATTTATAATGATTTTATTATTTATGATAATTATATTTATGTGGTTGGTAAATCAGCTACTAATGATGGTGTTATTGTTAAATATGATATGAGTGGTAATTTAGTTTCTTATAAGAAATTTAATAAAATAGATGAATATGGATTTACTGGTGTTGTAGTTAATGGAAATCATCTAGTAATTAGTGGTGGTAAAGTAATTAATTCTTTAGATACTGATGCCATAATGATTGAATTAGATTTAAATTTAAATACTATAAATGAAGTAGTATATAGATCCTCAGGAAAAGAAAGATTTAATAAACTTATTACTGATTCTCATAATAATATTATTACTATTGGTTCTATTTCTAGTTCAAATAAGCATAATCAAGAAAGTTATGATGCCCTAATAGGTAAATATAGTTTTGACTTAGAAAAAACTGATGTAATTAAATATGACGATAATAAGAATGATTATTTTACTCAAATTAGATTAATAGATGGAGATTATGTTATAAGTGGTTATTCTTCTTATGAAAATGAAGGTTATTTATCTAAATTTATTACTTATAGTGATGCGTTAAAAGTACTGGAGGTTAAATAATGAAGATAACTTTAGTAAGACATGGAGAAACAGATAATAATAAAGATGGTATAATGCAAGGTCTAAGTAATGAATTAATGAATGATAGAGGAAGAAGACAGTGTAAGAGACTACGTGGTGAACTTAAAGATAAACATTTTGATATATGTTATATGTCTCCATTAGTTAGAGCTGTAGAAACAGCTTATATATTAGTAGGTGATAGAACACCTATAGTAAAAGATAGAAGATTAATTGAACGAGATCTTGGCAATTTAGAAGGTAAGAGTAGAGATAATTATGATATTGATAAATATTGGAATTATGAATTAAATTCTAATGATGATGGTGTAGAGCCAATAAAAGATATAGAAAAAAGAGTTAGAAAGTTTCTAAAATATATATCTAAAAAGAAAGATAAGGATATCTTAATAGTTACACATAGTTCTATATTCAGAATGTTATATCATATATTAAATAATGAAGATTTATCTAAAAATTTAGAGCATATAACAGTAAATAACTGTGATTGTAGGGAAATAGAGTATATGTAAAAGCTAGTCAATAAGACTAGGTTTTTATTATCTAGATTGACAAAATAGTATAAAAATATGTTAAAATAAAATATATAATACAATATAGGAGGGTTTTGTATGTATAATATGTATACTTATCAAGGATTAAATAGTGAATTACAACGTGATGAAGGTACTTGGAATTATGATGAACATGATGAAGTAGGTAAAAACTGGATAAGAGCTTTTGAAGATAAAATAGCGGGAGCTCGTATTTCTGAGGAAGAAAAAAATAGTTTAAGAAATGAATTGGATCGTCATATAGCTATTTCTACTGAAATAGGAGATAAAAAAAGAGGAAAGCATCAAGAACAATGGGCTGTGGATCAGGAAGCAAGAGATAAAAAAGTACAAATGAATAAATATAAAAGATCTTGGAAAGCCAGAAATCCATTATGGAAAGTTACCCATAGAAAATTAAATCCTAAAAATATGGAATTAGAACGTATGACAGCAGAAGAAATAATAACTTCAGAAGAAATGAATAGGGTAGTAAAATAATATGGATGAAAGAAAAGAAGCTTTTAATAACTACATAAGTGCTTTTAAAGATTTGAATACTAAAGATAAAAAAGATGAATTAATCAATTCTATAAAAGAATTAATAGTTATATTTGATGAACTTAGTAAACAAGATGGTATAAAATTAGATTATCTACATAGTAAAAAAATATTAGATTTAAACTCTGATAATGTTAGTGAAGATGATTATTTAGAAGCATGTATAACATATGTAGAGATTGCTAAAGATGTAATAGGACAATATTTAGATAAAAAGATATAAAAAAATAAAGGTTTAATTTAACCTTTATTTTATTTGTTATAAAACTCAACTATTAATGATTCATTAATATCAGCATTAAGCTCATTTCTTTCTGGAAGTCTTACATAAGTACATTCCATTTTTTTCTCATCATATTTAATAAAATCAACTCTTTTATTAACTTTAGATAAGCTTTCAGCAACTACTTTTAAGTTTTTATCTTTATCTCTTAGAGAGATAACATCTCCAACTTTAACTTGATATGAAGGAATATCAACTTTTTTACCATTAACAGTAACATGTCCATGGTTAACAAGTTGTCTTGCTCCACGTCTAGTAGATGCGAATCCTGTACGATAAACTAAGTTATCTAAACGAGATTCAAGTAATCTTAAGAAGTTAGTACCCTTAACACCCTTAATCTTTTCAGCTTTTCTAAAAGTGTTTTTAAATTGTCTTTCATTCATTCCATACATAAAACGAACTTTTTGTTTTTCTTTTAATTGAATACCATAGTCTGATAATTTACCTCTACGGCTATTACCATGTTGACCAGGTCCATATGGGCGACGAGCTAATTCTTTACCATTTTCAAGTAATGAAAAACCAACACGACGAGCTTGTTTATAACTAGATCCTGTATATCTTGCCATAAGTTTCTCCTTTCTATAAATTATACACTTCACCCAAATGATTTAGTCATATTTTAGGGAGTTTTTATTACTTTTTCGCGTAAACAGCAATTGTTACTCAAATTACATTAAAAAACACGTTAAAATATTCTAAATCCGCTGTTAAGTGAATTGCAGTATTAATTATATTAAAAAAACCTTTATATGTCAAGGATTATAATACTTTGTATTAATCTTTTTAGTTTTATTTTCTAAATTTGTAGATATTTGTATATTAATTGTGATAGAATATAATTAGGTAATAATCGGAGGTGAAGTATATGTTAATTATAGGTTCAATAATTATAGTTAGTATTGTGCTTATTTTAGTTATACTTTACTTTACGAAGAGAGCTATAGTAAATAGTTATCGTAAGAAAGTTACAGAGTTAGAAGTAGAAAAGAATTTAGTTGCTTCTACACCTGTATTATTAGAACTTTCTAAAGTAGAACCAATTATTAAAAATGAAAAGATGGAAGTTAAATATAATAATTGGCATGATGATTTTATTAGTTTAAAAGAAAATGAATTAGTACAAATAGATGATATGTTAGTTGACTTAGATATGTATATTGAAAAAGGTGATTATAAGACTTGTAGATATAGATTAGCTAAGACTGAAATGGAAATATATAAAGCTAGAGAGATAGCTAATGATATCTTAGATCAAGTTAAAGAGATTACTTTAAGTGAAGAAAAATATAGATCTATAGTTACTAAATTAAAAGCTAAATATAGAAGATTATCTAAAGAGTTTAATACTCATAAAGATATGTATGATGATATGCAAGAAGCTATTGAATTACAATTTGAAAATATAGAAAAAAGATTCTTAGATTTTGAAAAAGTAATGGATAAGAATGAATATACTGAAGTAGTTCATATAGTTAAAGCACTAGATGCCATAATAGATCATATGGGTATAGTAGTAGAAGAAGTACCTGATTTATTATTAATGTCTAGACAAATTATTCCTAATAGACTTAAGGAGATAAAAACTACTGCAGAAAATATGGAAAAAGAAGGTTATCCATTAGAATATTTAAATATAGACTATAATATTGAAGAATCTGAAAAGAATATTAATGCAGTATTAGATAAAGTAAAAGTTCTTAATTTAGAAGATTGTATGTTTGAGTTAAAGACTATGCTTGAATATTTAGATAGTATTTTTGTTGATTTTGAAAAAGAAAGATTATCTAGAAAAGTATATGAAGAAATGGAGAAAGATTTCTCTAAAAAGTTAGATAATACTAATAAATTAGTAGAAGATATTTATAATCAATTAGAAGATATAAAGAATATGTATGATTTAAATGAAGAAGATGTGGATATTATTCATGATGTTAAGAAGACGTTGATTGTAATTAATGATGATTATAAGAAGTTAGTATCTAAAGAAAAGGCTTCTTCTGCTCCATATTCTGTATTACATAAAGAAATAGATGCTTTAACTAAGAGATTAAAGAATATGGAAGAAGATTTAGATAAAGCATTAAAATCTTTAGGAAATATGCATGATGATGAAGTAAGAGCTAGAGAACAATTAGATGAAATTAGGGATTTCTTAAAGAAATGTAAAGAAAAGATGAGAACTTATAAGTTACCAGTAATTACAGATAATTATTTTGTTGAATTATCTGAAGCTAATGAAGCAATAGAAGAAATAGTTAAAGAATTAGATAGAAAACCTATAGTTATTAAGACTTTAAATACTAGAGTAGATACTGCAAGGGATTTAGTATTAAAACTTTATAATACTACTAATGAAATGATTAAGACTGCTAAGCTTGCTGAAATGGCTATAGTATATGGTAATAGATATAGATCTTTCTATGATGATGTTGATATGGGTCTTTTAGATGCAGAAGAATTATTTGCTAAAGGGGATTATAAAGACGCATTAGATATATCTATAAAATCTACTTCTTTAGTAGATAAAGATATATATCAAAAATTACTTAATATTTATGATAATTAAAATATATAGATTTATTGATTTATATATTTTTTTTTGATAAAATATTTACGTTATTTGGGGTGATATTATGGATAAAATAATACTTATTAAATACGGGGAATTAAATACTAAGAAAGGAAATCGTAATTATTTTATAAATACTTTATATAAGAATGTTAAAAATAGTTTAAAAGATTATGATGTTAAGATATCTAAAGATAGAGCTCGTATGTATATAGAGTTTAAAGATAAAGATTTAGATGGTATTAAAAGTATTATAGATAAAATATTTGGTATATATAAGTATCATATTGCTTATATTGTTAATACTAATATTGATGATATTAAATCTAAAGTATTGGAAATAGTTAAGAAGGAAGATTTTAATACTTTTAAAGTTGAAAGTAGTAGAAGTTATAAAGAATTTGAACTTAATAGTTTAGAGTTATCTAAGACTTTAGGTGGAGTAATATTAAAGAATATAGATAATATAAAAGTAGATGTCCATAATCCAGAACTTTTAGTAAGTGTAGAAGTTAGAGAAAAGAATAGTTATATATATTTAAATAGTTATATGGGTAGTGGTGGTTATCCTGTTGGTGTTCAACCTAAAGGTATGTTAATGCTTAGTGGAGGAATTGATTCTCCAGTTGCTGGATACCTAGCTTTAAAAAGAGGAATGACTTTAGATGCAGTATATTTTGAAGCTCTACCACATACTAGTATAGAAGCTCGTAATAAAGTTATTACTTTAGCTAAAAAATTAATTCCATATGGTGGAAGTATTAATCTACATATAGTTAATTTTACTAAAATACAAGAAGAAATATATAAAAATTGTCATTCTAATTATGTTATTACTATTATGCGTAGAATGATGTATCGTATTATGGAAAAGATTGTTAATAAATATGATGGATGTGTAATAGTTAATGGAGAATCTATTGGACAAGTTGCTTCTCAAACATTAACTAGTATGAGAGTTATTAATGATGTAACTAGTATTCCAGTAATTAGACCAGTTGCTTGTCTAGATAAATTAGAAATAATAGATATAGCACAAAAAATAGATACATATGAAACAAGTATATTACCATATGAGGATTGTTGTACTGTATTTGTTCCTAAACATCCAGTAATTAATCCTACTATAGAAGCCTCACGTATAGAAGAATCTAAATTTAATTATGAAGAAATGATTGAAGAAGCAGTAGATTCTATAGAAACAATTGAAATTAATGATAATAAAGATGAGTTTAGTTCTTTGTTATAAATTACCATTATAATTTATACATATATTCACAACCTATTACTATAGGAGGTGAAATACATGAATAACAACTCTAATAACAATGCAATGAAAATGAGAGTTCCAGGAGCTAAACAAGCTATCGATAAAATGAAATATGAAATAGCTAATGAATTTGGTGTTAATTTAGGACCAGATGC
>CAZYQE010000007.1:0-56851 GCA_964650315.1 uncultured Muribaculaceae bacterium | reverse complement strand
AAGAAGATAGAGTACAAAGACCATTAAACTTTGCTATTATTGATGAGGTTGACTCAGTATTAATAGATGAAGCTAGAACACCATTAATTATATCTGGTGGAGAGATGAATAGTGCTAATCTATATATTGATGCAGATAGATTTGCTAAAAGCTTAAAAGCAGAAAAAGATTTTATTTATGATGAAAAAAGTAAAAGTGTTTCACTTAATGAAAGTGGAGTAGATAAAGCAGAAAAACACTTCCATATAGACAATTTATATGATATAAACAATGCAACATTAGTACATTTTATAAATCAAGCACTACGTGCAAATTATTCAATGAAAAACGATGTTGACTATGTAGTGCAAGATGATCAAGTAGTAATAGTAGATCAATTTACTGGACGTTTAATGAAAGGAAGAGCTTTCTCAGATGGCCTACATCAAGCATTAGAGGCTAAAGAAGGAGTTACAATCAATGAAGAAACAAAGACTCTTGCTACTATAACATTCCAAAATTTATTCAGAATGTATAAAAAATTATCTGGTATGACAGGTACTGCTAAAACAGAAGAAGAAGAGTTTAGAAATATTTATAACATGTATGTTATAGAAATACCAACTAATAAAGAAGTAATAAGAATAGATGCACCAGACTTAGTATATGCAACCAAAGAAGCTAAGTATAAGGCGATCATAAACTTCGTAAAAGAATGTTATGAAAAAGGACAACCAGTCCTAATTGGTACAATAGCTATAGAAACAAGTGAACTTATTTCTAAATTATTAAAACAAGCACATATACCACACGAAGTATTAAATGCTAAAAACCATGCTAGAGAAGCAGAAATAATTTCTAAAATAGGTACTAAAAAATCAGTAACTATCGCAACAAACATGGCTGGACGTGGAACTGATATTAAACTATCAGACGAAATAAGAAATTTAGGTGGATTATGTGTAGTTGGTACAGAACGTCATGAATCACGTCGTATTGATAACCAATTACGTGGACGTTCAGGACGTCAAGGAGATCCAGGATATACACAATTCTTTGTATCTATGAAAGATGATTTAATGGTAAGATTCGGTTCAGATAGAATTGGAACAATGATGCAAAGTATGGGGCTTGGAGATCAAGCTATAAGATCAAAAACGTTTACTAAATCAATTGGTACAGCTCAAAAAAGAGTTGAAGGAAATAACTTTGATATCAGAAAGAACTTACTACAATATGATGATGTAATGAATAATCAAAGAGAAATAATATATGATAAAAGAAATAAAATACTAGATAATGAATCAATTCACGAAATGATACTTGCTACTTTCAGACATCATATAGAAGATGTAGTAAATTCACACTTACCACCAGAAGGATATCTAACAGAAGAAGATTATCAAGATATAGTAGAATTTGTTAATGAAAATCTATTACATAAAGATATAAAGAAGAATAAAATAGCAGGTTTAAACCCTGAAGAAGTAATAGATATAATAGTAAAACAAGTAACAAAAGAATATGAAGCAAAAATAAAAGATATACCAGAAGAAGTATCACAAGAATTTGAAAAGGCTATAACACTACAAGTAGTGGATAAATATTGGATGGAACATATTAATACAATGTCTCATTTAAGAGAAGGAATTCACTTAAGAGGATATGCTCAAGAAGATCCATTAAGAGCATATACTATGGAAGGATTTGATATGTTTGATTCAATGCTTCAAAAGATAGATCAAGACGTATCAGTATTCTTACTAAAAGCAGAAATAAGACAAAACATAGAAAGAAAAGAAGTTTCTAAAAAGAAAATAACAAACGAAGGTGGCAAAGAACCTGCTAAACAAAAACCTAAGAGAGTAAAAAAAATAGGTAGAAACGATCCATGTCCATGTGGCAGCGGTCGCAAGTATAAACAATGTTGTGGCAAATAACTCGCAAACTCGCAAAAAAATAAAGCAGATTAATCTGCTTTGTTTTATTATTTAACTTTCTTTAATTTCTTTTTATAAATAGGAACATCTTTCTTCTTTCTTACAAATCTTATAATTAAGAAAACTATTACTATAGAAACTAATTCTAATATTATAGAAATAAATGCAAAATTATCATTTAATTTAATTAATTCAGGACTTAATCCAAAATCAAATAGTCCATGTATAAGCCAAGGAATTACAAATCCAAGTACTCCATATATATTCTTATTAGTTTTTAGTTTCTTTCCGTAGAACCATCCCATAATAAATCCATATCCCGCATGAGAAATAGATATACCTTTAATAAGCATAGGAATAATACCAGAATTAATAGAAAATACAATATTTTCAATACAACCAAATCCTAAACCAACTAATGTCATAACTATAACTACATCAAACCATGAATACTTATATGAAGTCTCTTTAAGTACTTTTTTAAAATATAAGAATTTAACTAACTCCTCTGAAAAAGCTAAAGCAATAATATTATAATATGCTTTATATAAAATAGGATTTATATTTGGAATTAATAATTTTCCTATTACTCCAATTATTGCAAAACCAGCTGATACTAATGTAACCGGAAGAATAGAAACCATTCCTTTTCTTATTGAAAATCTACAAAGCTCTTGATATCCTTTATCACCCTTGTTTTTAATCCATCTATATACCAAAACTGATGGTATTACAGATACTAAAATAGAAATTATAAATACTACAACCATTTCAAAACTCCTTAATATTAATTTATTCATATTATATCATATAAAATAATAAGCACAAAAATAGTATAAAAAACAGATTTAAGCTATTTTTTATTTTAAACTATGTAAAATTTATACTTAATTTACAAGATAGTCACTATAAATAATTGAGTTTTATTAATATATAATGTGATATACTAATAATAGGAGGATAAATATGATTAAATTTGATTTTGAAACACATGTAGATAGTAATATTCTAGATGAATATAAAGAATTATTAAATAGAAAAGAAGAAGTATTAAAAAAGTTTAATGATAGTAGAATGATTGGTTGGAGTAAACATATTGGTAAGAATAACATAGATAAAATAAATAAAACCGCTAACTATATAAAAGATAATTATGATTGTTTAGTAGTAGTTGGTGTAGGAGGATCATATCTTGGTAGTTATGCTTTTTCTCAAACTTTTAAAAAGTATTTTAGACCACATCCATTTGAAGTAATATATGTTGGAACTACACTATCTAGTAAATTCTTAAATGATTTAAAAGATGAACTAAAAAATAAAAATTATTGTGTAAATGTTATTAGTAAAACAGGTAAAACTATGGAAACTAAAATGATATATAATCTATTAAAAGCTGATTTAGAAAAGAGATACGGATCTGAATCTATTAAAGATCGTATAATTATAACAACATCTAGTGATGGTAATGAATTAGATAGTGAGCCATGCCTTGAAAAATTTGATATTCCACAAAATATAGCAGGAAGATATTCATTTTTAACAGCAGCACATTTACTACCTTTAGCAACTAACTTTGATATATATGAAATAGTAGATGGATATTATGAAGGTGCAAACTTAGTGGATGAAGCCTTTAATTATGCAGGTATAAGATATTTATTATATAAACATGGTAAAGTAGTAGAAAATTATTCTATACACGAAGAACATATGCTAGCGTTCACTGAATGGTTAAAACAATTATTCGCAGAAACAGAAGGTAAAGAAGGAAAAGGAATATTACCTATGTCTACACTATATACAAGAGACTTGCATTCTCTAGGACAATTTATTCAAGATGGTAATAAAATTTTGTTTGAAACATTTATCAGAGTTAGAAATAACGAGATAGTAAATTACAAATCATTAGATATAAATTCTATTAATAATATGGTTTTAGATTCAGTTATAAAAGCTCATTCTAAAGGAAATACAAATGTATTAGAAATAACAATGGATGAACTATCTGTTAAAGAACTTTCTACATTAATATACTTCTTTATGTTAAGCGCTTCTTTCTCAGGATATTTATTTGGAGTTAATCCATTTAATCATCCAGGAGTAGATGTTTATAAAGAGGAAGTTAAAAATATATTGGAGGAAATAATAACTTTTTAAATGTTTTGATATATTTAACTAAAGGGAATTACTACTTAATACAAATATTTAAAGTAAAAATGATTTTATAATAAGATTATTTTTATAGAAAGGAGTATATATGGAAAATTTAGAAAAAGTACTTGAATCAGAAAACATAATATATGTTAAATTATCAGAAGAATTAATAGATAATTATTTAACAATGATTAATGATCCAAGAGTTATGAGTACAATTGTTAAAAATGCTAAAGCTTATACTTATGAAGAGGAATTAGAATGGATAAAAAGTAGTTTAAAAAAGGATAATAAATGCTACTCAATGATAGAAAAAGAAACAGGAGAATTTATAGGTAATATAGAAATTAAAGATAAAGGAAATAATGTAGGAGAACTAGGGATATCTATAACGCCAGAAAAACAAAACAAACATTATGGTACAGAAGGTATGAAAAGAATTGTGGAATATGGATATTCTATAGGTTATGAAAAATTAGAATTAAATGTTTTTTCTACCAATAAAAGAGGAATTAAATGTTATGAAAACGCAGGATTTGTAATAGATGGTATAGGTAAAGACCCAGATGATTATCATATGAGTCATAAAAGCAAATAAAAACAAAGATGATTATTTCATCCTTGTTTTATTATTCATTAAATTCCTCATGATAGGTTTAGCATATAATTTGTCTTTTTCGTATAATTCATTGAAATTACTTAATACTCTAAAATCATATTTAATATTATCAAAAAAATTAGAAACATTATCATTTATTAAATCAAAACTATCTCTAATATCATCTTCTTCTGTTTCTAATAAAGTTCTAAGTAATTGTTTAACTTTCCCTTCATCAGGAGTAGATACAGTATTCATATCATTATTAGTATTTAGAGTTAATTTATCCTTATCTTTTTTAATGCATATATATTCATCTTTATCATGATTATCTACATAAATATTTTCTACAAATAAAGATTTGGTATTATTATAATCAGAAAATTTGATCTTTTTAATACAAGATTCACCGTTTTCATCTTTCATTTCAGTAATCATAAAATTATTATTATCTATATTAATATCATATATAGTTAAATCTTTCATACCATAAAATCTAAAGTTATTGGGTTCATACCAAACGTTATATACTCTATCTTCATATTTTTTAAAACTAGCTTTTAAATGTAATCTATCATTAATAACTTCATAATTAAGAATACGACTATTATCAATATATCTACTTGTAGGTAAATGCAGTCCAATATCCTTAGAAATACTACTAACTAGCAATCTGTTCTTTCTCATAATAATTCCTCCAAAGGAAAAATATTATAACACACTTATTAAAAAATTCAAATATTACTACAAAATATTGCATATTTTTCAATGTAAATGTATAATTACATTAGAAAGGAGTGTTTATATGATTTTAACAGCTTTAACTGAAAGAGAAAAAGATCTTGTTCTAGCAGGTGGAATAGTAGGAATGTTTTTTGCAATCGTGGCAATCGCTATTATTACTTGGTATATTCTATTAGTGGTAGCATCTTGGAAAATGTTTAAAAAAGCAGGCGAGCCTGGTTGGAAATCAGTTATACCAGTATATAATGCGTGGATATTATATAAGATCGCCGGAGTTAATTTCTGGATTTGGTTAATTATTCCAGCAATACTTTGCGGAGCAACTCAATCAGTACTTGAAGCAGCAGGAAAGAATCCAAGCGGATTTGCTTATGCTTTATTTATAGTTACAGTAATTTATGCTGTAATTGCATCTTGGAAGTTTGCTAAAGGGTTAGCTAAATCTTTTGGAAAAGGAATTGGATTTACAATTGGATTATTCATACAACCAATATCTGATATTTTCTACTTAATCCTAGGATTTGGAAAAGCTAAATATAAAAAAACAAAATAATAAATAAGCACAAAACACTTTAAGATATTCAAATTAATGAATATCTTTTTTTATGTTATAATAAATTTATAAGGAGTATTTATGAATAATTTAAAAGAATATAATAAAGAAGAATTAATAGAAATGATTAAATTAAATAAAATAACATTTGTAGATTTCACAAATTCAGGAATATGTCCTACTTGTTTTGATAGAGAGAATAATAATATCTTATATGGGAATAATAAAGATAAGATAATTTATGAAGATGAAGATATAGAATGTTTCTTGGTAGGGAATCCCAGAGCTAATGGACATACTGCCATTACTAGTAAGAAACATTATAAAGATATGATGGAAACAGATGATGAATTATGTAAGAAAGTATTTACTTTCGCTAAAAAAATGATGAATATAATAAAAGAAGTATATGAGTCTGAAAGTGTATATTTATGTACTATGTGTGATGGACCAATGAATCATTTTCATATACAATTAATTCCTAGATATTCTAACGAAAAAAGAGGTTCTAAAAATTTTGTAAAACCTAGATTTAATTATATAGAAGATAAAGAAAAATTAAAAAAATTAAGAAATTTAATAAATCAATAATGTTTACTTAGTAAACATTTTTTTATTTAAAATATTATGTTATAATTTACTTAGAAAGTAGGTGTCTCATGTATAAAGTATTAAAAAACGAAAAACTTAATGAGAATTCATATGAAATGATAGTAGAAGCCCCAATGGTAGTTAAAAAAGCTATGCCTGGACAATTTGTTATAGTAATGGCTAAATCTGATAGTGAAAGAATTCCATTAACTATTTATGATTATGATAAAGATAAGGGATTATTACATCTTATATATCAAGTAGTAGGAGGATCTACTTTAGAATTAAGTAAGATTAAAGATGAACTATTTGGTGTAGTTGGACCTCTAGGTAATCCTAATGAGATATGTATGAATATTAATGATTTTAAAAATAAAAGAGTAGTTTATGTAGCTGGTGGAGTAGGAGTTGCACCTGTATACCCACAAGTTAAATATTTAAAAGAAAATGGTATTAAAGTAGATGTTATTTATGGAGCAAGATCTAAAGATTTATTCTTAATACAAGATAAGATAGAATCTGTTGCAGATAATATGTATTATGCTACTGATGATGGTAGTTTTGGTACTAAAGGCTTTGTCACAACAGTATTAGAAGAACACATTAAAGATTATGATATCTGTGTTGCAATTGGACCTGTAATAATGATGAAAAGTGTTTGTGATTTAACTAAGAAACATAAATTAAAGACAATAGTTAGTATGAATCCAATTATGGTAGATGGTAGTGGTATGTGTGGTGCATGTCGTTGTGAAGTAGATGGTGAAACTAAATTTGCTTGTATCCATGGACCAGAATTTGATGGACATAAAATCAATTTCGATATTGCCTTAAATAGAATGAATATTTATAAAGAAGAAGAGCAAGTTAAATTAAAAGAAATGGAGGCTAACTATGAATAATGATAGTAAGGTAAAAATGAGAGTACAACCTCCTAAGGAAAGAGTTAAAAACTTTGATGAAGTTGCATTAGGATATAACAAAGAAGAAGCCTTAAAAGAAGCAAATAGATGTTTACATTGTGTTAATCCTAGATGTGTTAAAGGATGTCCTGTTAACATAATGATTCCAGAATTTATAAAAGAACTTAAAGAAGGAAATATTGATAAAGCATATGAAATAATTACTAAATCATCATCACTTCCTGCAGTATGTGGAAGAGTTTGTCCTCAAGAAAAACAATGTGAAAGTATGTGTATTAAAGGATTTAAAGGTGATGCAATATCTATTGGATCTTTAGAAAGATATGTTGCTGATGAAGCAAGAAAAAATAATTTTAAATCAGTGAAACCAACTAAGAAAAAGAAAGAAAAAATAGCAGTAGTAGGTAGTGGCCCTGCTGGTCTTAGTTGTGCAGGAGAGCTAGCTAAAGAAGGTTATAATGTAACTATATATGAAGTCCTACATAAAGCAGGAGGAGTATTAACTTATGGTATTCCAGAATTTAGATTACCTAAAGATATAGTAGAAAATGAAGTAAATAGTCTAAAAGACTTAGGTGTAGAAATAAAAACAGATGTACCTATTGGTAATGCTATAACAATACCTGAATTACAAAAAGAATATGATGCCATATTCTTAGGTACAGGAGCTGGTCTTCCTAGATTTATGAATATTAAAGGAGAAGATGCTAACGGAGTATTTTCTGCTAATGAAATATTAACTAGAATAAACTTAATGAGTTCATATAAACAGAATAGTAAAACACCAATAAAAAAAGGAAAAGTAGCTTATATTATTGGTGGAGGTAATGTTGCTATGGATGCAGTTAGATCCCTAAAACGTTTAGGAATAGAAACTCATCTAATGTATAGAAGAAGTATGGAAGAATTACCTGCTAGAAAAGAAGAAGTAGAACATGCTAAAGAAGAAGGAATAGAATTTAATTTATTAACAAATCCTATAGAAATATTAACTGATAAAGATAACAATGTTATTGGTATGGAAGTTGTTGATATGGAACTTGGAGAAGCTGGAGAAGATGGTAGAAGAAGTGTTAGTGAGAAAAAAGGATCTAATCACAAAGTAGACTGTGATATGGTTATTATGGCACTAGGAACTTCACCTAATCATGAAGCATTAAAACAAAGCAATATAAAACTTACAGATAGAGGTTTAATAGTAGTAGAAGAATCTAAAACATCACTTGATAATGTATATGCAGGTGGAGATATAGTAACAGGAGCTGCTACTGTAATACTTGCTATGGAAGCAGGTAAGAAAGCAGCCCATGAAATAATTAATAGTTTATAAAAAAAGGAGCCATAATGGCTCCCAATCTATTTATAGAGGATCTTCACATTATACAGTGAACCTTCCTCAATAATAATATATGTAATTACTAATAAAAGTATACAAAAAATTGAAAATATTTACCTAATATGTTAATTTATAACTAATAAATGGGTACAATAGAAAAGAGGATAATATGGAAAAAAGTGATTTAAAGAAAGAATTATTAGAAGAAACTATAAAAGTTAAAGAACTATGGAGGTTACTTTGACATAGATAAAAAAATAGAAGAAATTAAATCTTTAGAAGAAGAAATGACTAAACCTAATTTTTGGGATAATAAAGAAGAAAGCGAAAAAGTTGTTTCAAAACTTAGTGATTTAAAGAATATTACTTCTAGTATTATTAGTGTTAAAGAAAAATTGGACTCTGATAACGAATTAATTGACTCTTTAGAAGCTAATGATTTTGATATGTTAAATATTATAGAAGAAGAATTAACTAATTTAAAGAAAGATATAGATGAAGTATCTTTAAACGCTTATTTAAGTGGACCATATGATAAAAATAACTGTATTTTAGAAATACATCCAGGAGCAGGAGGAACAGAGTCTTGTGATTGGGCTTCTATGCTTTATAGAATGTATACTAGATACTGTGAAAAAGAGGGCTATAAAATAGATATACTTGATTATCAAGATGGTGATGAAGCTGGTATTAAGAGTGTTACCATGTTAATTAAAGGTACTAATGCTTATGGATATTTAAAGAATGAAAAAGGTGTTCATAGATTAGTAAGATTATCACCATTTGATTCTAATAATAGAAGACATACATCTTTTGCATCCATAGAAGTAACCCCAGAAATAGAACAAAACAATGATGTAGAGATTGATGAAAAAGACTTAAAAATAGATGTATATAGATCAACAGGAGCAGGAGGACAAGGAGTAAATACAACAGATTCAGCAGTTAGAATTACTCATCTACCTACTAAGATAGTAGTAACTTGTCAAAATGAAAGAAGTCAAATTCAAAACAAAGAACAAGCTCTAAAAGTATTAAAGAATAAATTATTACTTTTAGAATTAGAAAAACAAGAAAAAGAATTAAACAAAATAAAAGGGGATCAAATGAATATAGATTTCGGATCTCAAATAAGAAGTTATGTTATGCATCCATATTCTATGGTTAAAGATCATAGAACTAATGTAGAAACTAGTAATGTAGATAAAGTATTAGATGGAGATATTAATTTATTTATAGAAGCAAATTTAAAAAAGGAGCTATAATATGAATATATTTACAAGAAATAGAAACTCAGAAATATTAAAAGCTATTAATTCTAAATCAAAAGTAAAAAGATATATACAATTCTTTATAGGATGTCTTATTTCGGCAATAGCTTTTAATATATTTCTAGCACCTAATAACTTAGTAGCTGGAGGAGTTAGTGGTATAGCTGTATTATTTAATTATTTATTTAAAATAGATAATTATATTACTATTTTAGTAGGTAATATATTACTTTTAATGATATGTTATTTCACTATGGGTAAGGAGAAAACCAAAAATACTATATTAGGTTCTATAATGTTTCCATTATTAGTATTTTTAACTACTAATATTAATACTTATTTTCATATAGATACAAGTGAATTATTATTATCAGCAGTATTTGGAGGAGTATTATTAGGTATTGGTGGAGGTATGATATTTAAAGCAGGATTCTCTACAGGAGGAACAGATGTTTTAAGTCATATTGTTTCTAAATATGGAAAAATTAGTGTAGGAACTTCTATTATTTTAACAGATGGATTAATAGTATTATTATCTGCCATAGTATTTGGACCTACTAGATTTATGTATTCAATTATTATACTTTATTGTGTTAGTATAATGTCAGATAAAATTATACTAGGTATATCAGATAGAAAAGCTTTCTATATAATTACTAAAGAAGATAAAAAGGTTAAAGATTATCTTATAAATGGAATGCATCATAGTGTTACAGTTTTAAACGTAAAAGGAGCCTTTCTAGATACTAAAAGAACAGCGCTTTTAGCTGTTGTTCCAACAAGAGAATATTTTAGAGTAACAGAAGGTATAAAATTAATAGATAAAGATGTCTTCTTTGTAGTAACAGATGCCTATCAAGTAGAAGGTGGAAAGTAATTAACAATAATAGACAATTTAGTAAAAAAGATATAAGTATGTATCTTTTTTTTTGTCGAAAAATATGGTATAATAATTTATACTATATGGAGGTATTTTATGGAGTTTATTGACTTAAAAAATGTAGAAAAAAAATACAAAAATGGTGTTACAGCTATATATGATTTAAATATATCTCTAAAGAAGGGGTCTTTTACTTTTGTAATAGGTGGATCAGGTAGTGGTAAATCTACATTAATTAAGATGTTATATAGAGAAGAAAAACCTACTAAAGGACAAATAAATGTAGGTGGTCTTAATGTTGCTAAATTAAGAAATAAAAAAGTATATAAATTAAGAAGAAAACTAGGAATAGTTTTCCAAGATTATAGATTATTACCAAAACTAACAGTATATGAAAATGTAGCTTTTGCTATGGAAGTTATTGGTGCTAAAAAAGATATTACTAGAAAGAAAGTATTAAAAGCTTTAGAAGAAGTAGGATTAAAGAATAAAGTTCATAACTATCCAAACCAATTATCTGGTGGAGAACAACAAAGAGTTGCTATTGCAAGAGCAATCGTTAATGATCCTAAATTATTACTATGTGATGAACCTACCGGTAACTTAGATCCAGAACGTAGTATGGAAATAATGAAAGTATTAGAAGATATTAATAAAAGCAGAGGTACTACAATAGTTATGGCTACTCATGATAAAGATATAGTTAATAAAATGAAAAAGCAAGTTTTATCATTAAAAGAAGGACGCTTAATAAGCTTTAGTAAGAAAGGAACTTATAAAAATGAAATTGTTTAGAATGTTAGGAAGAAGTATAAGAGATGCATTTAAAAGTGCTATAAGAAATTTTAGTTTATCATTAGCTTCAATTTCTTGTATTACAATAACTCTAATAATAGTATCTATTGCTATTATGGCGTCTTTAAATGTCCAAAATTTCACTAAAGAAATAGAAAAAGATTTAACTATAGTAGTATTTTTAGATAATGATGCAACTCCAGATAATGTAGAAGCTGTTAAAAGAGAATTAGAAAGTAATAAGAACGTTGATAAATATACATTTCAATCTAAAGAAGAAGTAAAACAAAAGATGCAAGAAGAATCAGATGTATTTAATACAGTATTAGATGGTTGGGAAGGAAAAGAATCTCCATTAAAAGATACTTTCCAAGTAAAAGTAAAGAATGTTAGGAAAATAGCTACAACAGCTAAAAATATCCAAAAGATAGATAAAGTTGCAGTAGTTAGATATGGAGAAGGAATGGTTGATAAAATGATTAGTGCTTTCTCATCAGTAGAGAAAGGAACTTATATAGTAGTTATAGCATTAGTAGTAGTAACAGTATTCCTAATTATTAATACAATTAAATTAACTATTTCTGCAAGACGTAGAGAAATAGGAATAATGAGATTAGTAGGAGCAAGTAATTTTACTATTAAAACACCATTTATTATAGAAGGTATGATCTTAGGAATATTTGGATCTATAATTCCAATTATATTTACTACATATGGATATACAGCTTTCTATAATCATTATCATGGTCACTTGTTCTCAGAATTAATTAGATTAATTAAACCTGAACCATTTATATATAATACTTCAATTGCAGTATTAATAATTGGTATAATAGTTGGTATGGTTGGTAGTGCCGGTGCCGTAAGGAAGTATTTAAAAATATGATGAAGAAAGTAATAGTTGGAATTGTTGTTTTATCACTTATAGTATCTTATACAATACTACCTATAGATGCTGAAGCTAAAACAATAAGTCAATTTGAAGCAGAAGTTAATAAGTATACAGCAGAGTTAGAAGCAAAGAAGAATAAAGTTGCTAAGAATGATAGAGAAGTAGCTCAAATAAAACAAAAAATCAAAAATATTCAATCTCAAATGGCTCAAGCAGAAAGTGATATTAGAAGACTACAAAGAGAAATAAACGAAAGCAATAGAAAAATAAAAGAGAAAAAAGCTGAAAGTAAAAAGATAATGGAATATTATCAAATATCTAATGGTGAAAATGTTTATTTAGAATATGCTTTTGGAGCTAAAAGTATTACAGATATGATTTATAGAATGTCTGTAGTAGAACAATTAACTGAATATAATGACAATATTATGAAAGAATTAGATGCTTTAATTAAAAAGAACGAAAGAAGACAAAAAGATTTAGCATCTAAAAAAGTAGAATTAAAAAAATTAAATAAAGAACTAGAAAGTGAAAAAGAAAAAATAAATGCAGATACTGCATCATTAAAAGCCGCAATGCCAGGATTAGAAGAACAAATAAAAGCAGCTAAACAACAAATAAGAGACTTGAAGAGAATGGGTTGTGGAAGAAATGAATCAGTACAAAGTTGTACATCTAGATATTATGCTAGAATGGTTCCCAGATCATCAAGTGGTTCACACGGTGGAGGCGGTGGAGGATATACTCCAAGCGCCAATGGATTTGCTAGACCAATGCAACATGGATATGTAACACAAGGTTATAGAGGAACAGCTCATATGGGTGTTGATTTATCTAGTAGTAATAAAACAATACCTATTTATCCAATAGCTGTTGGACAAGTAAGTGCCAAATATTATGATTATTATGGAGCTTTAGTTCTTAAAGTAAGACATAATGTTGGTGGAAGAATTATATATTCAACATATGCGCATTTAAGTAGTTGGTCAGTAAGTGTTGGACAAACTGTTGGTCTTAACACACAAATAGGTAGAATGGGTAATACAGGATACTCAACTGGTCCACATCTTCATTTAGAGTTAACAACATGTGATTGGAAATCTGCAGGTGGTGGATGTACATGGGCTCAATACCAATACAGTACAATAAATCCTGCTACTTATGTATCTCTACCAAGTAGTTGGAGTACAAGATAAGAAGCTTAGGCTTCTTTTTTATTGATAAAATAAATATTAAGTATTATAATAAACAAGAAAAGGAGTTACTATGATAAAGATTAATAATATAAAATTTGAAGAAAAATTTAGTGAAGCTAATATAAGATATAGAGTATTTGAAGATAAAAATGTAATAACACTAATCATTAATACAGAATTTTATCCATCAGTATTTAAAGATAATGTAGTAAGTGGTGCTATAGAAGCTAAAATAGATATAGAAGGAATAAATAAAGTAGATGATTTAGAAAATACTAAATATGAAGGAAAGATAGGTAATGTTACTATATCTGTTAATAATAATGGAGTATGGGAACATGAATCATATGAAGACTTTAAAGTAGAAATAAAAGATATAAATAATAGAAAAATGAAACTAAGTATTAAAACAGATACTCTTAATATGAATACAACTGCTACTTTAGTTAGTTTATATACTAGTAGTACTAGTAGAGAGAAATTATTAAAAAGATTTGATTTAAATAATTTCTATGATAAACCAATTATTAGAAAGATTGGTAATAATGAAGTATATAAATATTTTATAAAAGAATAAGACTATATAATTATAGTCTTTTTTAATACTTATAATATCCTATAGTAATAACTGCAGGAGTATCTTTTATATAGATCTTACATCTACCATAATCTCTAGTTTGTATCTCACATGTACTACCATGATTTAAATAACTGTATATATAATAACTAAGTCCTTTAAATTTACTAGGTCTAAGAAGACCAATAGAATTTCTTTTTACTGGAGTATCTTTAACTCTATAAACTCTCCAAGTATCTATATGTGGTGGTAAATTAACATAGTTTTTACCTTCATTTTCTACTTTAATAGATGATGTATATACAGGTTTTAAATATTCTTTTCTATTCATTATATTAGTATGATCAAAATAACAAACACTATCTAAATCTTTTTCATTATTAAACATATATATTCCATATTTATTCTTATACCAAGAAGTATCATTTCCTTGCGAACACTCTATATGACAATGAACACCAGTCGCATTACCTTTAGTTCCCATATTACCCAACTTATTACCTTGGGGAACTACTAATCCAGGATATGCATTCATAGAGTCATCATGAGCAGTCATTAAAGTAACTATCCCAATATAACCATTAGGACATCTAACTGCTTTAGTAGATTGCCACATAACTTGACCAGACTCAGGATATGTTTTTATACACTTTAAAGTACAAGGTGAATAATATGCATACCTAGTACCAGAAACTTTCCCTCTAACATCAACTCCCATAGTACCTTTATGAGTACCTTCATTAGCACCTTGAGTTATATACATATCAGTAAAAGGACATAAAAAGTTCTCAATACCATCTATCTTAGATTTTTCTCCCTTTTTCATATAACCTCCTTTGTATAATATATGAATAAAAAACATAATTAAATAGATAATATATACAAAAGGATTAAATAATGTTAAAATAATATAAATTTATAGGAGGTGATTCTATGTTTAATTTAGTATCTAATTATAAACCTAGTGGAGATCAACCAGAAGCTATAAAATCTTTAGTAGACGGAATAAACTCCAATAAAAAAGAACAAGTATTACTAGGTGCAACAGGTACTGGAAAAACATTTACTATTGCAAATGTTATTAAAGAAGTAAATAAACCAACACTAGTACTTGCCCATAATAAAACGCTTGCAGGTCAATTATATAGTGAATTAAAAGAATTATTTCCTAATAATCACGTATGTTTCTTTATATCATACTATGATTACTATCAACCAGAAGCATATGTACCATCAACAGATACATATATAGAAAAAGATTCATCTATAAACGATGAAATAGATGAATTAAGACATGAAGCTACTAGTAATTTACTTACATATGATGATGTTATAGTAGTTGCGTCTGTTTCTTGTATATATGGTATTGGTGAAGTAGATGAATATAAAGGTAAAATGTTAACTCTATCTGTAGGAGAAGAAGTAGAAAGAAATGAAGTATTAACTAAGTTAGTAGAAATGCTTTATGAAAGAAATGATCTAGATTTTAAAAGGGGAACTTTTAGAGTAAGAGGAGATAGTCTAGAAATTATTCCTGCTTATCAAAACCAAAGAGGTTATAGAATAGAATTCTTTGGAGATGAAATAGATAGAATTAGTGAAATAGATACTCTTACAGGAGCAGTTCTAAACAATAAGAAAACAATAAGTATCTTTCCAGCAAGTCACTTTGTAGTTAGTGATGATAAACTAAAAGAAGCTATTAAAAGAATAAAAAGTGAACTATCAGAACGATTAGTAGAACTTAAAGAAGATAATAAACTAGTTGCTGCAGAAAGATTAGAGCAAAGAACTAACTATGATATAGAGATGTTAGAAGAAACAGGATTCTGTTCTGGTATAGAAAATTATTCAGCGCCTATGGCTGGAAGAAAAAAAGGAGAGACCCCAACTACTTTAATGGATTTCTTCCCAGATGATTATCTATTGGTAGTAGATGAATCTCATGTAACACTTCCACAAGTAAGAGGAATGTATAATGGAGATAGAGCTCGTAAACAAAACTTAGTTGATTATGGATTCAGATTACCAAGTGCTCTAGATAATAGACCACTACAATATGATGAATTTGAAGATAAAATAAATCAAGTTATCTATGTATCCGCAACACCAGGTGATTTAGAACTAGAACATACAAACAACAAATATGTAGAACAAATCATTAGACCAACAGGTCTTCTAGATCCAACTGTAGAAGTTAGAAAGACAGAAGGACAAATAGATGACTTAGTAGATGAGATAAAAGAAAGAATTAAAAAGAACGAAAGAGTCTTAATAACTACTTTAACTATTAGAATGTCAGAGGAATTAACTAATTACTTAAAAGAATTAGATATAAAAGTAGCTTATCTTCATTCAGAAATTAAATCTTTAGAAAGATTACAAATAATACATGATTTAAGATCTGGTAAATATGATTGTATAGTAGGTATTAACCTTCTTAGAGAAGGACTAGATATACCAGAAGTATCTTTAATTGCCATATTAGATGCTGATAAAGAAGGATTCTTACGTAGTAGTAGAAGTTTAATCCAAACTATTGGTAGATGTGCAAGAAATGCTAATGGACATGTTATTATGTATGGAGATCATATAACTGACTCTATGAAATATGCTATAGATGAGACTAAAAGACGTAGAGAAATACAAGAAGAATATAATAAAAAACATAATATAACTCCAAAAACAATTACTAAAGAAATAAGAGAAGTAGTATCTAATATAGATGAATCTACTACTAAGAAGAAAGTATCTAAGAAAGAATTAGAAAAGAATATAGATCTTATAGAACAAGAGATGAAAGAAGCAGCTAAGAACTTAGATTTTGAAAGAGCTATGGAGTTAAGAGATATATTGTTTGAGATGAAAACAAATAATTAAAAAATATTGTATTTTTAGAAAAACCAAATTATAATATAGGTAGATTAATCTATATGGGAAAAATGAGACTATATAGATTAGAAAGGAGTAATTATGGAAAAGAGAAATACAGGATTATCAATTGCAGCGCTTGTATTAGGAATAGTTGCTATATTACTTAGTTTTATACCTGTAGTTAACTTCATTTCATTTATAACAGGGATTTTAGCACTAATATTTGGAATAATCTCAGTAGTAAATAAAAACACAAAAAATGGTTTTCCTATTACTGCGATTATACTAGCTTCATTAGCTTTTATAATTGCAATAGTTATAAATGTGGCAACAGTTGAAGTTGCAAAAGATGCTTCAAAAGAATTAGACAAAGTAAAAGGAAATGCAACAGAAGAAGTATTAAAAAATGATGTAGAAGTAACTTTAGGAAATCTTGAAATAACAAAAGATGAATATGGATTAACTGATACTCAATTAGTAGTAACAGTTAAAAATACTACTGATAGTACAAAATCTTATAATATTCAAGTTGAAGCTATAGATAGTACAGGTAAAAGAATAGAAGAAGGATATGTTTTAATCAACAATTTAGGACCAGGGCAAACAACAACAGACAAAATTTTCGAATATATAGAAGATGAAAAATTAGAAGCAATGAAAACTGCCAAGTTCAAAATAGCAAAAGCTTCTGTATACTAAAAATTATTCCTATTTAAAAGATTGGTACTTTACACCAATCTTTTATTATATATTAAAAACATATACAACTACATATATTTTTGATATAATTACATTAATAGGAGGTTATTATGGAAGATATTAATTTTTTAGAACTTGGAAAAAGAAAATCCACAGAATTAAGTGAAGCAGAATTTAAAGAATATGCTAAACAAATAGGTCAAGAATATGGAAAGGATGCACAACAAGAACTTGAGGTAGGGTACAATTTAGGAGCAGATGCAGCTTATGAAGAAATTACAGCAGAAACTGGAGCAGATATAATGGCTGAAAATCCTGATAGTATGGGAACTATTAATGATGGTTTAGATGAAATGATTTCTGAAGTTCCTGGTGGAGACGACGACATGAATGACAAAGATGATGAAGATAGTTATAGTGGAAAAAACAACGGTATTTAAATACCGTTATTTTTTTTCTTAAATTATTTATAATAAGTTTATTTTGTGGTATAATAACGACCAGGTGAGAATTATGGATAAGATAGTAGTTAAAGGTGCAAGAGAGAATAATTTAAAGAATATTGATATAGAGATTCCAAAGAATAAACTTGTTGTTATGACAGGGTTATCTGGTAGTGGAAAATCTTCTTTAGCGTTCGATACTATATATGCTGAAGGACAAAGAAGATACGTAGAAAGTTTGTCTGCTTATGCTAGACAATTTTTAGGTGGATCAGAAAAGCCTGATGTAGATTCTATTGAAGGTTTATCACCTGCCATATCTATAGATCAAAAAACTACTCATAACAATCCAAGATCTACTGTTGGTACAGTAACAGAAATATATGATTATTTAAGATTATTATTCGCACGTATTGGTACTCCATATTGTCCTAATCATAATATCCCAATTACTTCTCAAAGTGTAGAAGAAATGACTAATAAAATATTAGAATATGAAGATAAAACTAAATTAATTATAATGTCTCCAGTAGTACATGGAGAAAAAGGTACTCATAAAGATTTAATAGATAATTTAAGAAAAGAAGGATATATAAGAGCTAGAATTGATGGAGAAAACGTTGATTTAAGTGAAGAAATATCTTTAGATAAGAATAAAAAACATAAAATAGATGTAATTATAGATAGATTAGTAATTAAATCTGATATTAGATCTCGTCTTTTTGAAGCAATTGAATCAGCTACAAGACTTTCTCATGGTAAAGTAGTTATTAATATACTAGATAAAAATAAAGAGATAGTAATGTCAGAATCTTTTGCATGTCCTTATTGTGAATTCTCATTACCAGAACTTGAACCAAGACTATTTAGTTTTAATGCTCCATATGGTGCATGCCCTGATTGTAAGGGGTTAGGTGTAAAACTACAAATAGATGAAGATTTAATACTTCCAGATAAAACTAAAAGTTTAAATGAAGGAGTAATTAAAACTTTAACAGATGATCCAGAAGCTATAGAATTCATGGAATTAGAATGTTTATGTAAGCATTATAAAATAGATATGAATAAACCATGGAATAAAATTTCTAAGAAACATCAAAACATTATTTTATATGGTAGTGATGAGGCAATTAGAATAAAATATTCTACTAAGGGTGGAATAAAAAGAGATAAGATGGATTTCTATGAAGGAATTATTACTAGATTAGAAAGAAGATATATGAATACTACATCTAATTGGATAAGAGATTGGTTAGAAAACTACATGGTAGAACATACTTGTGATACTTGTAATGGCGCAAGACTTTCTAATGATGTATTACAAGTTAAAGTCGGTAAAAAGAATATTCATGAAGTATGCGATATGAGTATTAAAAAGATAATTAAGTTTTTTAAAGAATTAAAATTAACTAAAGAACAAAAAGAAATTGCAGGTCTTTTAATTAAAGAAATTAATGATAGATTAGATTTTCTTGCCAATGTTGGATTAGAATATTTAACTCTTAGTAGAAGTGCTGGTACTTTATCTGGAGGAGAAGCTCAACGTATTAGACTTGCTACTCAAATAGGTTCTAGATTAACTGGAGTATTATATGTACTAGATGAACCTAGTATTGGTCTTCATCAAAGAGATAATGATAGATTAATCAAATCTATGTTAGATATGAGAGATTTAGGTAATACTTTAGTAGTAGTAGAACATGATACTGATACTATGTTACAAAGTGATTATTTAATAGATATAGGTCCAGGAGCAGGAGATGCTGGTGGTGAAGTAGTAGCGGTTGGTACTCCTAAAGAAGTAATGAAAAATAAAAACAGTATTACTGGAGAATATTTAAGTGGTAAGAAAAAAATAGATGTTCCAAAGACTAGAAGAAAAGGTAATGGTAAGTTCTTAAAGATTAAAGGGGCAAGTGAAAACAACTTAAAAGATCTAGATATAGATATTCCATTAGGTAAATTTATCTGTGTAACAGGAGTATCTGGTAGTGGTAAAAGTAGTTTAATAAATGAAGTTTTATCTAAAAAAGTATCTAGTGAGTTATATAAATCTAGAGAAAAAGCTGGTAAACATAAGAAAATATTAGGACTTAATAATATAGATAAATTAGTTGCTATATCACAAAATCCAATAGGTAGAACTCCTAGAAGTAATCCAGCTACTTATACTAGTGTATTTGATGATATAAGAGCGCTATTCACAACTACTAAGGAAGCTAAAATGTATGGATTTGAAAAGAATAGATTCTCATTTAATGTTAAAGGTGGACGTTGTGAAGCTTGTAGAGGAGATGGAGTTAAGAAAATAGAAATGCATTTCTTACCAGATGTTTACGTGCCTTGTGAAGTATGTCATGGTACTAGATATAATAGAGAAACTCTAAACATAAAATATAAAGGTAAGAATATTGCAGATGTTTTAAATATGAGAGTAACTGAAGCTCTTAAATTCTTTGAAAACGTACCTAAAATAAAGAAAAAACTACAAGTATTAGAAGATGTAGGATTAGGTTATATTAAACTAGGACAAAGTGCACCTACACTTTCTGGAGGAGAAGCAGAAAGAGTAAAACTAGCTAAAGAATTACAGAAAAAAGCTACTGGAAAAACTTTATTTATACTAGATGAACCTACTACAGGATTACATACTGATGACATCAAGCGTTTACTTGCAATTTTACAAAAAATAGTAGATAATAAAGATACAGTAATAGTAATAGAACATAACCTAGATGTTATTAAAGTTGCAGACCATATAATAGATTTAGGACCTGAAGGCGGAGACGATGGAGGACGAATAGTAGCAACAGGTACTCCAGAAGAAGTCTCTAAAGTAAAAGAATCATATACAGGGCAGTTCTTAAAAGAAATTCTTTAGAGGTGATATAGTGAAAAAAGTAATGAGTGACAAAAATAAAGATAGACTAATAAAATTAATAGAATGGGCTTTATATATGATAGGATATATTGCAGTATTTATCTTTGTAACTAGTTTTTTCAAAAGTATCTATATAGATCCTGATCATTTAATACTATATTCAGCTTTAATAGTATTAATAGTATATATATTAAATATAACAATAAAACCAATATTAGTAAGCTTAACAATACCATTAACCGGATTAACTTTAGGATTATTTTATCCTTTTATAAACTTATTTATATTAAAAATAGCTGATATATTATTAGGAGAGCATTTCCAACTACATAATATTTATATATTAATATTTGTAGTAATATTATTATCTATATGTAATTTAATAATGGAAAGTATTATGAATAAAATTATAAAGAAGGTAAAGAAGAATGGATAGAGTAGCACTTTCTGCTGGACCTATAACTGTATATTGGTATTCAATATTAATATTTATAGGTATTTTAGTAGCAATATTTTTAATTAGTAAGGAAGCTAAAAGACAAAAAATTAGTGAAGATTTTCTAATAAATTTAACATTTAAAGTAATTTTATTTGGAATATTAGGAGCAAGACTATATTATGTTATTTTTAATTTCCCATATTATATAAACAATATAGAAGAAGTATTTGCTATATGGAATGGTGGTCTTGCTATTCATGGAGGATTAATTGCTGGATTAATAGTAACTTATATAAGTTGTAAAAAAGAAAAAATAGAGTTATTAAAGATGTTAGATATAATAGTAGTAGGTCTTATAATTGCTCAAGCTATAGGTAGATGGGGTAATTTCTTTAATCAAGAAGCTTATGGAAGTATTACTACTATAGGCCATCTAAAAGCCTTAAGATTACCTAATTTTATTATAGAGGGTATGTATATAGGTGGAGAATATAGAGAACCAACATTCTTATATGAATCCATTCTATGTTTACTAGGATTCATTATAATGATAATAATTAGGAAAAAACATAAAATGCATACAGGTTTCTTTACTGGATTTTATTTGATTTGGTATGGATGCATTAGATTCTTAATAGAAAGTATGAGAAGTGATTCTTTAATGATTGGACCTATTAAAGTAGCACAAATAGTATCATTAATATTTGTTATAGTAGGATTATTTCTTATTAAGAATAAAAAGAAAAAGAAACATAAAAAATAGGAAGTGATAGAATGCATAAGAAAATAGTAGTTTTAGGTGGAGGTACAGGACTTTCTTATTTATTAAAAGGATTAAAAGAATTTCCTGTAGACATTACTGCTGTAATTACTGTTTCTGATAATGGTAAATCTACTGGAAAACTAAGAAAAGAGTTTAAAACTCCTGCTGTTGGAGATATTAGAAGAGTAATTACATCATTATCAGGCATAGATGAACCAATTAAAAAAATGATGGAATATCGTTTTAAGACTTCTAGTGATTTAGATGGACATGCAGTTGGGAACTTAATATTAACATCTATGTTAGATATAACAGGTTCTCTAAAAGAATCAATTGCTTGTTTAAGTAAAATTTTAGATGTTAAACATAAAGTATTACCAATATCAGAAGATTCATCTTTAACATTAATGGGTAAAGATAAAGAAGGTAATATAATAGAAGGAGAAGAACAAATAACTAAAGCACATCATCACTTTGATAAAATATATTATAAAAAAGAACCAAAAGTATTAAAAGAAGTAATAGATGCCATAAAAGAAGCAGATTTAGTAATATTTAGTATGGGAAGCCTATATACTAGTATTCTCCCAAATATTATTTGCAAACAAGTAAAAGAAGCATTAAATGAAACTAATGCCCCTATAATGTACTTATGTAATGCTATGACACAACCAGGAGAAACAGATAATTATAAAGTAAGTGATCATATAAAATTATTAAATAATTACTTAGATAAAAGAACTATAAATGCTGTAATTGCTAGTAACACACATATAAAGAAGAAAATAGCTAAAAAATATGAAACTGAAGAACAAAAAGATCCAGTAAAAATAGATTATGAAGAATTAAAAAAATTAGATGTAGATTTAATAGAAGAAGATTTAATGGTAATAGAAGATAATACTTTAAGACATAACAGTATAAAATTAGGATCATTAATAATCGATTATATATTGAGGAAATAATATGTCATATACTACTAAAGTAAAAGAAGAAATAATAAAAAAAATACTAGCAAAATCAGAATCTATTGCACAATTATCTGGGTTCGTAAGAAATAATGCTCATATTGGAGATAATATAACACTAACTACTGAAAATATAAACATTGCTAATAAAGCAATAAATGTTTTTAAAGATTTATATGAAGTAGAAGTAAAGAAAGAGATAAAGACTAATCTAAATTTTAGTAAAAAAGATTTATATCTATTAACTATAGAAGATAAGAAGGATTTAATACTGAAAGATTTAGGTATTTATGATGATAACAATAATTACTTAGATACTCCACCAGAATATATGTTAGATTCTACAGAAGAAATAAAAGCATATTTAAGAGGAGTATTTCTAGCTAGTGGTAGTATAAATGATCCTAAAACATCTAGATATCACTTAGAATTACATATAGAAAAACCTAAAGAAGCAGTTTTTGTACAAAAATTACTTAATTTATTTGATTTAAATATAAAGATGTTAACTAGGGATAGAGTATATATGTTATATTTAAAAGATTCAGAAAAGATAAGTGATTATTTAAAAATATTAGATGCATCTAATGCAGTAATGTATTTTGAAAATATAAGAATATATAGAGATAAGATGAATCAAGCAAATAGACTTAATAATTGTGAACAAGCTAATATGGATAAAGTTGTTTCTACAGCAACAAAGCAATTAGAATATATTGAAATAATTGAAGACAATATGGGTGTTAGTTTGTTAGATGATAAAACAAAAGAAGCTTTAGAATACAGAAAAAAATATCCAGAGAGTTCTTTAAAAGAACTAAGTGAAATCATTACTTTAGAAACAGGTAATAAAATAACAAAATCTGGATTAAATCACAGATTTAGAAAAATAAAAGATTTGGCAACAAAATTTAAATAGAAAGGAGAATTGTTATGAAGTTTTGTCCAAAATGTGGTGAAAAATTAAAAAAAGGAGAAAAGGCTTGTCCTAAATGTAGTAAAAAAGAAATTAAAAAAACTACAAAAAAAGAACAAAAACCTAAACAAGGTTTTGTTATAGCAGGATTAGTTATTGGTATTATATCTATTATATTATCATTCATATTAAGTATATTTATATTACCATTAGCAGCACTAGGTTTAATATTTGCTATATGTGGAACAGGTAAAAAAGGTAAAAAAGTTGCTGGTATAGTTACTAACTCAGTAGCAATATTTATTGCAGTAGTAATGGCGTTTGTATGGACAACTATTATATTTGCTTCTACTACAATAAATAGTGGAGTTCTTGATGGAATATTTGGTAGTAACAAAGCAGAAGGTAAATGGTATTGTAAAGTATCTACTAATACAACTACTAATGATTATACATTAACACTTAACTTTAATGAGAACAAAAACTTTTCTTGGAAAGATTATAAAAATCCAACAACAAACTATGTATATGGAACATACACATATAAAACAATAAAAGAAACAACACCAGATGGTAAATATTATAATGAAGTTATACTTCGTCCTACTACAATGTATTTATATGGAAGAGCAAGAACAACAAAAGCAAGCACTATATATAAAATGTATATAACAAAGAAAATATATCCTAGAAAAGCAAAACTAATAAATAAAACAACATATAATACATATTATTGTGAAGAAAAATAAAAACTGTTTTAAACAGTTTTTTTGTTTACAATAATTAAATGTAAACTTTTGTTAAAAACTTGATTTTATATATATATATATATATATATATATATAATGAAAATATAATCACAATATTGGAGGTGGAAGAATGGAAGAATTTTTATCAGTAGAAACACTAAAAGGTGAAAGGGAATCAATTATAAGATTGCGCTCAGAATTTGGAAATATAATTAGTTCTTATAACGATGCTTATAATATGCTAACAAACGATGCAGTAGTATCCAGTTTTTATAAATCTGGTAATTTTGGTCAAGAGGTTGATACAAAATTAAAAAATTTATATAAAAATTTAGATAATGTAAACTCTATAACTGAACATTTATGTGAACAGACTATAAAGAATATAGATCAACAAATTGCATTAAGAAGCAAAAGAATTTAATTAAAATTAATATAAGGAGGAACAAGTATGGGAAAATTTTCTGCCAAAGAATTAGAGGTTGCAAACAAAAAATTTAGTGCTGTTACAAATGATTTATATGGAAGATTAGACGGTGTACTAAGTTACATGGATGATATTTCAGGACTAACTATATCATCAAACAGCGATTTAATGGATTCATGGAGTGAACTTTACAAAACATATGAGAAATACAAAACAGATAGTAAAGCAGTGTTAGAAGAAGTTTCTTCATCTGTTGATAAAGCAGCATATGAACAACAACAATATGAACAACAACAAGCAAGACAAGTTTCTAAAATGCTATCTGGTGTTGAAGAAGTAAATAATAAATTAGGACGTTAATTTTATATAGTAAAAACTGTTTTAAACAGTTTTTTTTATTTGTTTTTAATTATCTTATCAATAATACCATAGTTTAAAGCTTCCCTAGAATCCATATAATTATCTAATTTAGTATCTTTTTCTATTTTTCTTAAAGTTTGATTAGTATTTTTAGCAAGTATTTTATTTAATCGTTTTCTTAAATTAATTATTCTATCAGATACTATCTTTATATCAGTAGCCCTACCTTCTACTCCTCCTAAAGGTTCATGAATCATAATATCAGAGTTAGGTAAAGCATATCTTTTGTTTCTAGTACCACTAGATAATAAGAATGCTCCCATACTAGCAGCTATACCAACACATATAGTAGATACATCACTATTTATAAAGTTCATAGTATCATAAATAGCCATTCCAGCAGTTATAGATCCTCCAGGAGAATTAATATAGATAGATATATTATCATTATTAATAGAATCTAAATAAAGAAGTTGTGCTACAACACTATTAGCTAAATTATCATTAATTTCTCCATTAATAAAAACAATTCTTTCTTTTAATAACCTAGAAAATATATCGTAGCTTCTTTCACTATCTAAATCTTTATCTATAACTATAGGAATTAAACTCATATTTATCACCTATAAATAGTATAATGTAAATATATAAAAATATTCGTATAATAAAACGACAAAGTATGTTATAATTACTTTAGAATATAGAGGGTGATATTATGATTAATACAATTAATATAACAGTTAATGGTAAAAAAAATAAAATAAATAGTGGTATGACTCTAGAAGAAATATCAAAAGATTATGAAAAAGACTATAAATATCCTATACTTATAGCAAAAGTTAATAATAGATTAAGAGAATTGACAGAAGTAATTTCTGAAGATTCTGATATTGAGTTTATAGATTTAACTACAAAACAAGGAAGTAGAGTTTATGTAAGTGGATTAATTTATATTTTACTTTATGCAGTAAAAAAATTATATGGAGAGTCTGCAGATATTAAAGTTGAACATTCTATAGATAAAGGGATTTATATAAAAACAAATTTCCGTTTAACAGAAACAAAAGTAAAACATATCAAAGAAACTATGGATTCTGTAGTAGAAGCTGATATGCCGATTAGTAATGTTACAGTAGATAGAATAGAAGCTATTAAGTATTTTGAAGGTGTTAATAATCATTCAAAAGCAGGAGTTATGAGTTATAATACAAATGATTATGTTACTTTATATCGTTTAGGTAATCATTATAATTATTTCTATACTTTAATGCCAATATCTACATCTAAATTAAAAAAATTTGATTTAACTTATATAGGTAACGATGGTTTAGTATTAAGATTCCCTACTGTATTTGTAAATAGTAAGATACCAGAATATAAACATCATCCAGCTATGTTTGAAGTATTTAAAGAGTGCAAAGATTGGGCAAATACAATTAAATTATCTAATTCAGTAGAATTAAATAATGTATTAGCAATCGGACATATTAATTATTTAATAAGAGTAGATGAAACTCTACAAAGTAATAAATTATTAAATATTGCTGGAGATATTAGTAAAAAAAGAGATAAAGTAAAAATAGTATTAATGGCAGGACCTTCATCATCAGGTAAAACAACAACATCTAAAAAACTATGTACTTATTTAGCAAGCTTTGGTTTGATGCCTAGAGTATTATCAATGGATGATTATTTCCTAGATAGAAAATATACTCCAAGAGATGAAGATGGTAATCCAGATTATGAATGTTTAGAAGCCTTAGATATGGACTTATTTGATAAGCAAGTAGAAGCTTTATTAAAAGGCGAAGAAATAAAAAATCCTATATATAATTTTGGTTTAGGAAAAAAAGAATATAAAACTACTATGAAGATGGAAAAAGATAATGTTCTAGTAATAGAAGGAATACATGCCCTAGATACTAGAGTATTAACAAATATTGCAAGAGATAAGAAATATAAAATATATATTTCAGCTTTAACAGAATTAAATATGGATGATCATAATAGAATATCAACTACAGATAATAGATTACTTAGAAGAATAATTAGAGACAATAGAACAAGAGATTATAGAGTAGAAGATACTTTAGAAGCTTGGCCAAGCGTTAGAAAAGGTGAAGAAAAATATATATTCCCATATCAAGACGAAGCGGATTGTATATTCAATAGTGCATTAATATATGAAATAGGAGTATTAAAAACATATGTAGAACCTTTACTATACTCAGTACCAAGTGATTCTCCACACTATGAAGATGCAAAAAGATTATTAAATTTCTTAAGATTATTCTTACCAATACCAGCAGATGCTATACCACAAGATTCTATTTTAAGAGAATTTATTGGTGGAAGTTGTTTTCATGATTAAAAGATATATTATTATATCTTTTTTTATTGAAATATAAATTAATAAAATATATAATATAATTAAGGAGAGTGATAATTATGGTAAAAGTCGCAATTAATGGATTCGGAAGAATTGGAAGACTTGCATTTCGTCAAATGTTTGAATTAGAAGGATATGATGTAGTAGCAATAAATGATTTAACTTCACCAGAGATGTTAGCTCATTTATTAAAATATGATACAGCACAAAAAAGATATGAAGGACATAAGGTAGAAGCTACTGAAAATTCTATTATAGTAGATGGAGAAGAAATTAAAATATATAAAGAAGAAGATCCAAATAATCTACCATGGAAAGAATTAGATGTAGATGTTGTATTAGAATGTACAGGCTTCTTTACTTCTAAAGATAAAGCAAGTGCACATATAAATGCAGGAGCTAAAAAAGTAATTATTTCTGCACCTGCAGGGAATGATTTAAAAACAATAGTTTATGGAGTTAATGAAAATATATTAACTAAAGATGATAATATTATCAGTGGAGCTTCTTGTACTACTAACTGCCTAGCTCCTATGGCAAATGCATTAAATAAGTTTGCACCTATACAAAGTGGTATTATGACTACAGTACATGCTTATACTGGAGATCAAATGATTCTAGATGGACCACATCGTAAAGGAGATTTAAGAAGAGCAAGAGCAGGAGCTTCAAATATAGTTCCAAACTCTACTGGAGCTGCTAAAGCAATTGGTTTAGTTATACCAGAATTAAATGGTAAATTAATTGGTTCTGCACAAAGAGTTCCAGTAATAACAGGATCTACTACTTTATTAGTAGCTGTTGTTAAAGGAAAAGATATTACAGTAGAAAAAGTTAATGAAGTAATGAAAAAAGCATCTAATGATTCATTTGGATATACAGAAGAACCATTAGTATCTACAGATATTATTGGTACTACTCAAGGATCTATCTTTGATGCTACACAAACATTAGTAGCTAAGATAGATGATGATACATATCAAGTACAAGTAGTTGCTTGGTATGATAACGAGAATGGTTATACTTCTCAAATGATAAGAACAGCCAAATACTTAATGGAAATATAGAAATTAGAAAGGAGAGTTTTTATGAGTATTGGAATTATTATTTTAATAGTAGTAGTTGTACTTTTATTACTATTTGTAGTTGGAAACTACAACAAACTAGTTCACGCTAGAAACAAGGTAGAAAATCAATTTAGTCAAATTGATATTCAATTAAAAAGAAGAGCTGATTTAATACCAAATTTAGTAGAAACTGTAAAAGGTTATGCTAAACACGAAAAGGAAACTTTAGAAGGAGTAATTGAAGCTAGAAACAAAGCCGTTAGTGCTGGAAGTGTTAACGAAAAAATCGAAGCTAATAATGAATTAACAGGAGCATTAAATAAATTGCTTGCTGTAGCTGAAGCTTATCCAGATTTAAAAGCTAATGAAAACTTTAAAGATCTACAAAGCAATCTTAAAGATACAGAAGATAAGATTACTTATGCTAGACAATTCTATAACGATTCAGCTATGAACTTTAATAACGTTGTTCAAATGTTCCCATCTAACATAATTGCTGGAATGTTTGGATTTAAGAAATTTGATTATTTCAAAATCGAAGAAAAAGACAAAGAAACACCAAAGGTTGAATTTTAGACTTTTGGTCTTTTTATTTAACATAAGAAAGGAGACAAATATGAAAAAAATATTATTTGGATTGATATTGTTTTTCTCATTTACTATTTCTGTTAATGCAGCATCTATCAGTCAAATTGATATGGATATTAAACTAGATCATAATGGTACCGCGACAATAACAGAAAGATGGAATGCTAGTGTTTCTGAAGGTACTGAGGGATGGCATCCATATTTTAATATAGGAACTTCAGAAATAAAAGTTATAAGTGCTAGTATGGATGGTAAAAAGTATGAAATAGAAAGTTTTTGGGATGAAGATGCAACTTTATCAGAGAAAGCATATAAAGCTGGAATATATTCACCAGATTCAAAAGAAACAGACATAGTATTTGGAATTAGTGAATATGGAACACACAATTATGAAATAGTATATGAAATTACTGATTTTGTTATAGGACTTAAAGATAATGATATGATATATTGGACGCTATTTCCACAAAAATTTAGTGCTAGTCCTGATAACGTTAATATAACTATATATGGAGATACTCCATTTGAAGATAATACAGATGTATGGGGCTTTGGTAAAGCAGGGATGCCTACATATGTTAAAGACGGTAAAATATATATGACTAGTGATGGAGAAAGTATAGATGAAGATGAATGTATGGTTATATTAGTCAAATTTAAAAAAGGTATTTTTGAACCAAATACTTCTTTAGATGATAATTTTTCTAAGTATTTAAAAATGGCTAAAAAAGGTTCATATAAGCAAAAAGATGATTATTCAATATTTGATACCATAGGTTTAATAATAGCTTTTATCTTCGCAGGCGGAATATTTGGCTCATTAGCTTACTATTTTAAAAACGAAGGTTATGGTTATAAGGATAACAAAACAATAAATTATAAAGAAATACCTATGTTTAGAGATATACCATGTAATAAAGATATATACTATGCAAATGCATTACTATATTTAAATAACTATAATGGTTATAGAAAAACAAATATTATGGGTTCTATATTATTAAAATGGGTTAAAGAAGGAAAAATAACTCTAAATACAAAAACTACAGGAATCTTTAATAAAGAAACTACAGTTATCGATTTAACTTCAAATCCAACTTTTGAGAACCATTTAGAATCAGATTTATTTGATATTCTATATAAAGCTAGTAAAGATGGAGTATTAGAACCAAAAGAGTTAGAAAAATGGTGTAAAACTAATTATACTAAGTTTTTAAGTTTATTTGATGATTTACAAGATGAAAAAATAAGAGAATTAAAGAATGAAAATCATATATATATGAGAAAAACGAAACAAGAATGTAAGAAAAAAGAAATAATGGATGATACTATATATAATGACACAATTCAATTATATGGATTGAAGAAATATTTGAATGAATTTTCTAATATGAAAGAAAAAACAGCTATAGAAGTTCATATCTGGGATGAGTATTTAATGTTTGCATATTTATTTGGTATTGCAGATCAAGTAGCCAAACAATTCAAAAAATTATATCCAGAAGTAATAAACGAAATGAATAATTATAACTTAGAATATAATTCATTTATATTTATTAATAGCCTATCAAGAGATGTAGTGTCTGCTGCACAAAGTGCCGCAAATTCATACTCTGCTGGTGGAGGAGGATTCTCTTCCGGAGGCGGCGGAGGCGGTTCCTTCGGAGGCGGAGGCGGAGGCGGAGGCTTCCGTTAAAAAAACAAGGACTTTGTCCTTTTTTTTTATCATAAAAAATGATATAATTTTAATAGATGATCGGAGGAACCTTGTCTATGAAAACTATAAAAGATATGGATATAAAAAATAAGAAAGTATTAATAAGATGTGATTTAAATGTACCAATTATAGATGGTAAGATTATAGATAATAATAGAATAAAAGAGAGCTTACAAACTATTAACTATTTATTAGATAATAATTGTAAGATAATTATATTTGCACACTTAGGTAGAATTAAAGAAGAAAAAGATTTAAAGAGGAATACTTTAAAACCAGTAAGTAAAGAATTGGCTAAGTTATTAAACAAAGATGTATTATTTATAGACGAAACTAGAGGAGAAAAATTAGAAAAAGCTATTTCTAATATGAAAACTAAAGATATTATCTTAGTAGAAAATACTAGATATGAAGATTTTGATGGTAAAAAAGAAAGTTCTAACGATAAAGAATTAGGTAAGTATTGGGCATCACTTGGAGAAGTATTTGTTAATGATGCGTTTGGTACTCTACATAGAGCACATGCTTCTAATGTAGGTATAGCATCTAACTTACCCTCATGTATAGGATTCTTAATAGAAAAAGAACTTAATGTATTAAAAGAATTAGATAAACCTGAAAAACCATTTGTAGTTATGTTAGGTGGAGCTAAAGTTAAAGATAAGATTGGTGTAATTAAAAAACTAGTTACTAAAGCCGATTATATATTAATAGGTGGAGGTATGTCATATACTTTCTTAAAGGCAGAAGGATATAATATTGGTACATCTTTACTTGATAAGGATAGTATAGATTTCTGTACAGAAGTATTAAAAAAATATGAAGATAAAATAGTATTACCAGTGGATATTGCAGTAACTAATGAATTTACTAATGATGAGAAATATAGAACAGTAGACATTACTGATATAAAAGATAATGAAATGGGTATGGATTTAGGACCTAAATCAGAAAAACTATTTGAAAAGTATCTATCTAAAGCTAAAACAGTAATATGGAATGGTCCGGTAGGAGTATATGAGTTTTCTAAATATAAAAAGAGTACAGATCTTTTATTAAAATATTTAACAGACAATAATATAAAAACAATACTTGGTGGAGGAGATATAGTTGCTGCTTATAATAATGCTAACTTAAAGAATAAAGTATATCATGCTTCAACAGGTGGAGGTGCAACTCTAGAATACTTAGAAGGTAAGAAATTGCCAGGATTAGAAGCTATAAAGTAGGTGTATTAAATGACAGATAATCTTTTTTTGGTAGATATTAATAATAAAGAACATATAAAATTAATTAAAGAATATGAAAAAAAGAATAATTTAAGTAATATAATAAGCTATTTAACTAGTGATAATTCAAATAGTATAATAATTAATGAAATATTATGTTCTAAAAACAAAGAAGGTATAAAAGATATCTGTTTTATTCGTGCTGAGAGAGATAAAAAGGCATTTTTTATGGATTTTATTGATAAAAATAAAGATATTAGAAACAAACCTCTTATCAGATATGCAGAAGCTTATGCTTTTAAAAATCTAGGTATGGAAGAAATCTTTATACAAACAAAAAAAGATAATAAAAGATTAATAAATAATATAGAAGAAGAAAATTTTGATAAATTATGGGAAGAACATGATATAATAACATTTATTAAAACCAAGGAATTAGAAAAAGAGCAAGGAAGGGTAGTACATGGAACTCGTTAAAAATATTAAGAAAAATACAATTATATTATTAATACTTACTGCTATAATTTTGTTTTTAGTTTTAAAAGATGATTTTGAAGAAATAATCGAAAAATTATCTTCTATGAATTATTGGTTCATATTAATAGCAATTATTTTATTCTTAATATATATTGCATTAAGAGGATATGTTAATTATAAGATAGTAAATAATCCAAAGAAGATATCTTTAAAAGAAGCTATAAAACATAATGTTATAGTACAATTTTTTAATGGAATAACACCATTTTCTACAGGTGGACAACCTATGGAAATATATATGTTAACAGAACATGATATCAAAACTAGTGAAGCTGCTACATATACTATTCAAAGTTTTATATTCTATCAAGTAGCATTAGTTATATGTGGAGCGCTTGCAGTATCTTATAACTTTATATTCCATATATTCCCTAAATCAGCATTCTTAAGAGAATTAACATTACTAGGGTTTATAATTAATACTTTAGTTGCGGTAGGGTTATTTATAGTAATGTTTTCAGATAAATTAACTAAGAAACTTACTCAGTTGTTTATAAGGGTGCTATATAAAATAAAACTAGTTAAAAACAAAGAAAAAACTATAGAAAAATGGTATAGTAAGCTAGATGATTTTCATGCTAGTGCTAAAAAGTTAAGAAAGAGGAAAAAACTATTTGTGTTTGGAGTGTTAATAAACATAGTCAGTCTTATATGTTTATATATAATTCCATTATTTATAGTATATAGTTTAAATGATTTTACATCTATGAATATTGCAGATTCCCTAGTATCATCAGCTTATGTATTATTAATTGGTTCTTTTGTACCAATACCAGGAGCTAGTGGTGGTATAGAATTTGGATTCTTAAACTTCTTTAACAACTTCTTAGGAAGAGGAGCTTTAACTGCAGTTCTAATAGTATGGAGATTTATAACATATTACTTTGGTATGATAATAGGAGCTCTAGCGTTTAGCTTAGAAAAGAAAGGTGATTAATATGAGAATAGGATTATTCACAGATACATATCCACCATTTATTAATGGAGTATCTACTAGTGTTTCTATGCTTAGAGATGCTTTAGAGAAAAAAGGTCATACAGTATATGTTATTACAGTAAGTAAAAATGTTTTAAAAACAGAAGTAGATGAAGAAAATAGAATAATTAAAGTACCAGGTATACCAGTAGGTATATATGATTATAGATTAAGTAGAATATATCCAATTACTATGATTAATACTATGAGAAATTGGAAATTAGATGTAGTACATTCTCATACAGAGTTTGGTATAGGAATATTCGCAAGATTATTCGCAAAACAATTTAATATACCTTTAGTACATACATATCATACTTTATATGAAGATTATACTCACTATATTACAAAAGGATATTTCAATAGATCTAGTAAGAAAATAGTAGAGTATTTAACTAAATTCTATTGTGACAAAACTGCTACTGAGTTAATAGTACCTACTAATAAAATATATAAATTATTTAAAGAAAAATATGAATTTGAAAAAAATATACATATTATACCTACAGGTATAGAAATAGATAGATTTTTCACAGAAAATGTGGATAAAAAAGAAGTAGAATTTTTAAAAGAAAAATTAAACCTATCTAAACATGATTTCATAATAATATTTGTAGGAAGAATTGGAACTGAAAAGAATATTAAATTCTTGTTAGATAGTCAAAAGAACTTAAAGAAAAAGATACCTAACTTAAAATTATTAATAGTAGGGGATGGACCCGAAAAAGAAGAATATGAAAACTTAATTAAAGAGTATAAAATAGATGATTGTGTTATCTTTACTGGAAAAGCAGCTTGGGAAGAAATACCTATTTATTACCATTGTGCAAATCTTTTCGCAACAGCGTCTACTACAGAAACACAAGGATTAACAGTAATAGAAGCAATGGCATCAGGGATTCCACCATTATGTATAGATGATGAATCATTCACTACTACAGTAACAAACGATTTAAGTGGTAAGATATTTACTAATAATAAAGAGTATGAGGATGCAGTAATAGAATTACACAAAGACAAGAAAAAATATAAATATATAAGTGAACAAGCAAGAATTAATTCTGAGCACTTAAGTTCTTCTGGTTATGCAGATAAAGTATTAGAAGTATACGAAAGAGCCATTAAAACAAAGAAAGAACAAAGAAATAAGAATATTATAAATAGGGTAATAAATAAAATAAAAGGAGAATAATATGTTAGTAGTTTTAAATAATAAGTGTAATCTAGATTATGAAGAATTTATTAATTATAGTAAGGAATTAGAAAATATAAAGACAAATAGTGATTTAGTATTATGTCCATCTATGTTATATATATCATTATTTAAATCAGATAAAATAGTACTTGGAAGTCAAAAAGTAGATATGTATGATATGGGAGCTTATACTGGATGTGTGAATGCTAAACAATTAAAGTCTTTAGGAGTTAAATACTCATTAGTTGGACATTCAGAAGTTAGAAAGTATAAAAATATAACTCCAGAAGGAATAAATAAAAAGATAAAGAAACTACTAGAAGAAGGAATTACTCCAATATATTGTATTGGAGAAACTAAAGAAGAAAGAGATAATAACACTTATAAAGAACTATTAAAAACAGATATAATAGAATCACTAAAAGATTTAAGTGATGAAGAAAAAGAAAAAGTAATAGTAGCTTATGAACCAGTATGGTCTATAGGTACAGGTAATATTCCTAAATGCTATGAAATAAATGAAGTAATAGATATAATAAAACAAGAACTACCTAACAATAAAGTATTATATGGAGGAAGTGTTAATGAAGAAAATATAAACTTTTTTAATACTAATTGTAATCTAGATGGGTACTTACTTGGAGGAGTTAGTTTAAAACCAGATAAACTACAAAAATTATTAAATATATTAGAAAAATGACAAGTTTTACACATTCGACAAAACTTGTCATTCTTTTCTCTACCAATTTCTACAATAGTATTATATAATTGTAATGCAGCGTAGTACGAGAGGAGAGAAAATTGAAAAAGATAAGAGTTTTAGCAGTAGATGACAACAAGAATCTTATAGAGATGATGAAAGAATACTTCAAGGATAGCGCAGATATAGAAATCACTCTAAAAGCACATGATGGTAGTGAAGGGTTAAGACTAATCGAAAAGAAACAAGATGAATATGACGTAGTACTATTGGATTTAATAATGCCTAATAAAGATGGAGTAACTATACTAGAATACATGAAGAATAAAAACATTGATAAGAAAGTTATAGTACTAACATCTTATAATACTCAGGATATGATAAGAAAAGTATCTGAGTTAGGTATAAGTTATTTTGTATTAAAGCCTTTTGAATTAGAAGACTTAGAAAAAAGAATACTAGAAGTAGCAGAAGGTGTTAAATTTGGAGGAAAAGCTTTAGACTTATATCATAATAACTTACAAATATCAGTAACTAAGATCCTACATGAGTTAGGGGTACCATCTCACATCAAGGGATATCAATACATTAGAGAAGGTATAATGCTGATATATGATGATCCTGCTATGGTAGGAGGAATAACTAAAGAATTATATCCAGAAGTTGCAAAAAAATATGATACAACCGTATCAAGAGTAGAGCGAGCGATAAGACACGCTATAGAAGTAAGTTGGAATAGAGGTAACTGGCAGTTAATGGAAGATATCTTCGGACATAGTGTAGATATTGATAAAGCAAAACCAACTAATTCAGAATTTATCGTCACAGTCGCAGATAAATTAAGATTAGAGTTTACTAAACCATTAACTAACTAGACAGAAATGTCTTTTTTATTGTAAGAACAGGAGGAATTTATGCATACAGAAGGATCTTTTATAGGAAATATATTAGATAATGAAGATAATATATACTTAGCTGGTACCATTTTATTAAAACTAGATGAAGATGAATTTGTAAAACTAACTGATATAGAAGAGTTAAAAGAATTAAGAAAATATCTAATGTTATATAAATTTATAAAAACAGAAGAAGTAGAAGAAAAAAAGAATAGATATCAAAAATTAATTCTAACTACTAATAAAGAAGATAATGATTTATATATACAAGAAGATTCATTAACAAAACATCTAGATAAAACTGGTGCGAAGAGATTAATAAAGAAAAATAAAGAAGCTCAAGAATATTATAGTATAAGCCATTATTTATAGAAAAAAAAGAAGTATTAAAAACACTTCTTTTCTTTTTATATATTATTGACTTTTATATAAAATAGATATATACTTAATTTATAAAATATGTAAGGGGAATACAATTTATGGAACGAAAGATAGAAATATTTCTTAAAAAATGGAAAACAGATATTATAAGAAAACCATTAATATTATATGGTCCAAAACAAGTAGGTAAGACATTTACTGTATTACAATTTGGAAAAAAAGAATATAAGAATGTAGTATATTTTAATACTATGAAAAATAAAGAAGTAATAGAGTTATTTAGTAAAGAAAAAGCTATAGATAAGATAATTACTAGTTTATCTGTAATTGCAGGAGAAACTATATTAAAAGATGATACTTTAATAGTATTAGATAATATAGATGATTTTGAATTAGTAAAAGGAGTTAAACTATTTGGAAGTGATCGCAGTCCATACCATATAATAGGAATAACTTCACGTAGAGAAAACTTAAAAGAGTTTAAAGGTGAAGAATTACAATTCAAAGGAATGAATGAGTTAGACTTTGAAGAATATCTATGGGTAAGAGGTGAAAAAGCTCTTGCAGAACTAATAAAAGAATCGTTTCATAAACATAAAACATGTCCATTTCATAAAGTAGCATTAGAATTATTTCAAGATTATTTAATGACTGGAGGACTTCCAGAAGTAATAAAAGCAGAAGAAGATGGTAAAACTAAATATGAAATAGATGCTATAAAACAGAAAATATTAGATACATATAAGAAAGAAATATCTTTAAATACAAACTTAATAGATATATCAAGAGGTATAGAAGTAATAGATTCTATACCAGAACAATTAAAGAAAGAAAACAAAAAGTTCCAATATGGACTTATTGGTACAGGTAAAAGAGCTAAAGAATATGAAAAATCTATAAATTACTTAGTAGAAAATCAATTAGTATATAGAAGTTATAAAGTAAAACAAGTAAAATCTCCACTAAGTAGTTATAGAGATAAAGATAGTTTTAAACTATATTTAACAGATGATGGAGTATTATTCTCTATGATGCATTTAAATAAAAAGAAAATGCTAAGTGATGAAGATATGAAAGAAACATTATATGAAAATCATATTGCTAAAACATTAGTAGAAGCAGGATATTCGCTATATTATTATCAATCTGAAGGAAAAGCAGAAGTAAACTTTGTAATACAAAATAGAATGGGATTAATAATACCAATAGAAATAACAACTAAGTCAAACTCTAAAGCTAAATCTTTATCAGTATTTATGAAAAAATACACAGTACAACAAGCTTATAGAGTAACAGAAAACAACTTCTCGACAAAAAAAGATGTTAGATACATCCCAATCTATTCAATATTCTGTTTAAATGATACAAAGATATAAAAAAAGTATTGACTTATTCAAGTTTTGAAATTATAATATATGGAAATTAACGCATACTGCATGCATGTGTTGATTTTTATAAGCCAAGGAGGATTTATAATGGGAAAGATAGTGAAAATGGATACAACAAATTCAGCAAAAACTGTTGTAGAAGGAACTAGTGCTTTAAAAGCACAACCTAGTATTAATACTTCCAAGAATGACAATAAAGTTAAAGTATTAAAAAAGGTATATGAGAAACCTAAAGCAAGAGTCGTAGGAATGTCAACTCAAAAATCACCAGTTATGGGATGCTGGGATTGTGGCGAAGATGGAATGCATTGCTAATAATTTAGATGAAAAAGTACCTATTATCAAAGATAATGTTATTATTAATATGGTAGGGGATGAAAGTATTGTTAATCCCCCGTTTGAAGATGAAATAGAACCATATATAATAACATTGAATTCAACAGGTGCTTTTGTTTTGAACAAAATTGATGGAAAGAATACAATAAAAGACATTATTAATGATTTTAAAAAAGTTTATAATGTTAATGAAAAAAAGGCAAAAGAAGATTTATATAAGTTGATAGAAGATTTAGAAGAAGGAAGTATAATAAGATGGAAAAAATGACATATACTGAGTTCATTGATAGTTTAGTTCAAAAAAACAAAAATAGTAAGGGATTAATTTATGCTACTGTTGAGTTAACAAATGCATGTAATTTTAGATGTAAGCATTGCTATCTAGGATCTAAAAAAGATTTTAAATACATAGATAAAAAAGAAATATTGAACCTAATGGATCAATTAAAAGAATTAGGTTGTGTTTCCATAATTTTAACTGGTGGAGAACCACTTATGCATCCTGATTTTAAAGAAATATATGCTTATGCAAAAAAGAAAGGTTTTTTAATAACTTTATTTACAAACGCAAGTTTAATAAAAGAAGATATTATAGAATTACTAAAAAAATATAAACCAGCCATGGTAGAAATTAGTTTATATGGAACAAGCGAAGAAACATATAAAGATTTAACAAAGAAAAAAGTAAATTTTAAAAAAATTAAAGAAAATATTAAAAAAATAGTTAAAAACAATATAAGAGTAAGATTGAAAACAGTTCTTTTGAAACAAACATATAATCAGATTGATGAAATGCATAAAATTGCGAATGAACTTGGTTGTGATTTTAGATGGGATTACTATGTCATTAACTCTTTAACAGATGACAATGAAGTAATTAAAAGTACAATGCTTAACGAAGAAGAAATAATATCCAAAATATTAAAAGATAAGCCAAAATATGACCTATTTAAATCAACGCTTGAAACTGCTTTTGAAAAAAATGATAGATTATTTAAGTGTGAAGCAGGAAAGAACAGTATATATATAGATTCTAGTTTATTGCTATCTATTTGTGTCATAGCTAGAGAACCATATTATAATTTAAAAATGGGAAGTTTAAAAGAAGGAATAGAAAAGGTAAGAGAATATGGATGCAAAAAGATGCCTAAAGAAAGCAAGTGTGCAACCTGTGAAAATATAAATATATGTAGATATTGTCCATCCAAGTTTAAGATTGCATACAATGATTACTGTAAGCCGATAAAGAAATATTGCAATATTGCTGCTCAAATGCGAAGAATTATAGAAGAAGAAAAAAAAGTAGAGATAAAAAAATTAAACAAAAAAGAAGTGAGGGATTTATTAGATGATATGTTTGAAATTATTAGTACAAACATGGAAAACATCATAGATACAGGCAATAGTAGAGAAGAAAATTATAAGAATTGGAAAAAAGCAATGTTTAAAGAACTAGAAAACAGAAATAAACATTGGATAGGAGCTTTTAAAAGCAATAAATTAATAGGATATTTTCTTTACAAGATCAATGATAATAAATGTAGTTTAGATGAAATTCAAATTATTAAAGATCACCAAGGAGATAAATATACATTTATTAAGCTATTTAAATATATTTTAAATGAAAAAGAATTAAATGACGAGACAGATGTAACCACATATGTAAATAAAAACAATATCAAATCAAACGCAATAGTTAATGATTTTGGTTTTAGAGTTTTAGAAACAAAAGAAAGAGGAACAAAATATATATGTAAATTTCGCGTTTTAAAACATAAATTACAAAAACATGTAATAGAATAATTTAAAAAAACTAGTACATAATGTACTAGTTTTTTATTTATTAATTAATTCATCCATGTCTATTTCAAATAGTTTACCAGGATTAACATTAACAGCTAAAGATATCTTCCAAATAGTATCTACAGAGAAAGTTTTCTTACCTTTTTTAGATTCTATTCTTCTAATAAATTCATGAGATACTCCAACTCTTTCAGCTAAAACTGCTTGTGTAATACCTGCTTCTTTTCTATATTTCTTTATATTTCTTGCAATCTGTTCATATATATTAATTTCATATTTATTCATCTAACCACTTCCTAAAACTAGTATGGACTATATTTTAGAAATAATATGTAAACTAATATACTACATATATTTTAGTTTGTTCGATTGTATCTATATAAATAATACATTATAATAAGTATGAGGGGATTATTATGGGAGAAAGAATTATATTTCATATAGATGTTAATAATGCTTTTTTATCATGGAGTGCTATTTTGTATTTAAAAGATGGCTATAAAAAAGATATTAGAGATATTCCTGCGGTAATAGGGGGATCTGAAAAGTCTAGACATGGTATTGTTCTAGCTAAATCCACACCTGCTAAAAAGTTAGGGATTGTTACTGCAGAACCTATCTATCAAGCTAAAAAGAAATGTAAGAACCTAGAAGTATATCCACCAGATTATAAATGGTATTATAAAAAGTCATATGAATTAATGAATTATTTAAAACAGTATTCTCCTTTAATAGAACAATTCTCAGTAGATGAATGTTTCTTAGATATGAGTGGTATGGATTATATTTATAAGGATTATATAAAACTAGCTCATAATATAAAAGATGAAATAAAAGAAAAATTTGGTTATACAGTAAATATTGGTATAGGTAATAATAAATTATGTGCTAAAATGGCATCTGACTTTGAAAAGCCTAATAAAGTACATACATTATTTAAAGATGAAATAGCTAAAAAACTATGGCCACTACCAGTAGGAGACTTGTTTATGGTAGGAAAACAAAGTACTAAACTATTAAATAGCCTAGGTATTAAAACTGTATATGATTTATCTAAATATGATGAAAAGAAGTTAAAAAAACACTTTAAAAACCAAACAAAACACTTAAAAGAATCAGCTTTAGGTATAGATAATTCTAAAGTAACACCTAGAAGTAATATAACTACAAGTATTAGTATAACTGAAACACTACCATATGATATAGATGATGAAGATAAACTAAAAGAAGTATTGTTTAGACAAACAGAAGAAGTAACAAGACAATTAAGAGAACAAAAACAGTTTGCTAAAACAGTTGCAGTTATATATAAAAACAGTAGTTTTGTAAGTTCTTCTGCTCAAGAGAAACTATCTAATCCTACAGATAATACTAAGACTATATATAAAAAGGTTATTAATATATTTGATAAAAGCTATAAAGAAGAACCTATTAGATTAATAGGAGTTCGTTTAGCAGACTTTACTGATACTAAAGAAAAACAACTATCTTTATTTGAAGAAGATGAAGATGTTAAAGATACTGAAATACAAAAGACTATAGATAAAATAAATAAAAAGTATGGAGCAGCCTCCGTTATTCCCGCATCTTTAAAGATAATAGGTAGAAGTAGAAATAAGAAACAATTTAAAGAAAGATAATTAAATAAGCTAATAAATTTAGCTTATTTTTTTAGTCTCTTTTACGACTTTACACATAAAATTATAAAAAAAGTCAAAAAAATGCTTGATTTTAAAGGAAAAACAGTGATATAATTGTCTATGTGTGACTGCTTAGATGTGCGAGGTTGTCGATACACCAGGTTAAGTTGTTAATAGGTTATCGGGTTATTTGCACGGAGCAAGTCTATACTAGATATAGGCGAAGGGAGGATTTTAAATGTCAACAGCAAAGAACAAATTACGTATCAGATTAAAATCATATGATCACAGAGTATTAGATAGTGCAGTAACTAAAATTGTTGAAACTATCAAAAGATCAGGAGGAGAGTTTTCTGGACCAGTTCCACTACCTACTGAGATTGAGAAGTTCACAATCTTAAGAGCTGTACACAAATACAAAGATTCACGTGAGCAATTTGAAATGCGTACTCACAAAAGATTAATTGATATCAAGAATCCAAGTAAGGAAATCGTAGATGCTTTATCTCATCTAGATTTACCTAGTGGTGTAGATATCGAAATTAAAACAAAATAATTTAGGAGGAAGAAAAATGAAAGGAATCTTAGGTAAAAAAGTTGGGATGACTCAAGTATTTACTAAGAATGGTAAATTAATTCCTGTAACTGTTATTGAAGTAGAACCAAATGTTGTTACTCAAATTAAAACAGTAGAAAAAGATGGATACGATGCTATTCAACTAGCTACTGATACAGTTAGAGAAAAAGTTAGTAATAAACCAAAGATGGGTCATACCAAAAAAGCAAACACAACACCTAAGCGCTTCTTAAGAGAAATAAGAGGAGTAAACGTTAATGACTATACTTTAGGTCAAACTGTAGGTGTAGACATTTTCAAAGAAGGTGAAATAGTTGACGTTACTGGAACTTCAAAAGGTAAAGGGTTCCAAGGTGTTATTAAACGTCATAACCAATCTACTGGTCCTATGGGACATGGTTCACAATACCATAGAGGAGTAGGATCATTAGGAACAATGTTACCAATGCACGTATTAAAAGGTAAGAAAATGCCTGGTCAAATGGGTAACGTTAAAAGAACTGTTCAAAATTTAGAAATAATTTCAGTAGATACTGAAAATAGTGTGATCTTAGTTAAAGGAAATGTTCCTGGTCCAAAGAAATCATTTGTTATGATTCGTACTGCAGTTAAAAGACCTGATGAAAAGAATACTACTGAAGAATTAATTACTTATACTACTGAAGAGATTAAAGAAGAACAACCAGAAGAAACTAAAGTAGAAGAAACACCAGTTGAAGAAACTAAAGAAGAAGTAGTAGAAGAAGAAAAAGTTGAGAAAAAAGAAGAAACTGTAGAAGAAAAAGAAGAAACACCTACTGAAGAAGCAGCAGAATAAATCATCACAGTAAAACAAATTTTTAAATAAATGTGATGAAAGGAGGAATCGTAGATGAAAAAAGTAAATCTTTTAAATCTTAAAGGTGAAAAAGTTAAGGACATAAATTTAAATGAAAAAGTATTTGGAATTGAACCAAATAAAAACGTTTTATATGATGCAATTATCTTAGCAAGAGCATCATTAAGACAAGGAACACACAAAACTAAGAATAGATCAGAAGTTAGAGGTGGCGGAAGAAAGCCATGGAGACAAAAAGGAACAGGACGTGCACGTCAAGGTTCTATTAGAGCAGTTCAATGGGTAGGTGGAGGAAGATATGGAACTCCAGTACCTAGAGATTATAGTAAAAAGCAAAATCGTAAAGAAAGAATTATTGCTATAAAATCAGCTTTAGCTGAAAAAGTTAATGAAAAAGCTATTATAGCTTTAGATAAGTTAGTTTTAAAAACACCTAAAACTAAGGAAATGAAAGAAATTCTTAAAAACTTAAAAGTTGATGATAAGAAAGTACTATTAATAGTTAAAGAATTTGATGAAAATACAATTCTAGCAGCTAGAAACTTACAAAATATAGTATTAATATCAGCAGATGAAGTAAATGTATTAGATGTAGTTAGTACAGATTATGTAATTGCTACTGAAGAAGCATTAAAAACTATAGAGGAGGTGCTTAAATAATGAAAGACACTAAGTATTTAGAAATAATTAAAGCACCAGTAATTACTGAGAAATCAGAAGCAGAAAGAGCTAATGGAAAATATACTTTTAAAGTAGATCCAAAAGCTAATAAAATTGAAATTAAACAAGCAATAGAAAAATTATTTAATGTTAAAGTTAAAAGTATTAAAACATTAAATGTTAAACCTAAAAAGAGAAGAGTTGGTCGTTATACAGGATTAACTAATCGTTGGAAAAAAGCGATTGTTACTCTTGCAGAAGGTCAAACAATTGATCTTGGTTAGAAGGAGGAAATTAGATTATGGCAATTAGAGTATATAAACCTACTACACCAGGACGTAGAAAGATGAGTACATTAGTTAATGAAGAAATAACAAAGAGTACTCCAGAAAAATCTCTTACAGTCACTATTAAGAAAAATGGTGGTCGTAATAATCAAGGTAAGATAACTGTTCGTCATCAAGGTGGCGGAGCTAAAAGAAAGTATCGTATCATTGATTTCAAAAGAAACAAATTAAACGTACCTGGAACAGTAGCAAGTATTGAATACGATCCAAATAGAACTGCTAATATAGCATTAATCAACTATGCTGATGGAGAAAAAAGATATATCTTAGCTCCAAAAGATTTAAAAGTTGGAAATGTTATTGAAGCAGGAGAAAAAGCGGATATAAAGGTTGGTAATGCATTACCACTAATGAATATACCAGTTGGTACTATGGTTCATAATATTGAACTTCGTCCTGGTAAAGGTGGAGAACTTGCTAGATCAGCAGGAAGTTCTGCTCAAATACTTGGTCGTGAAGATAAATATGTAATGATCAGATTATCAAGTGGAGAACAAAGAAAAGTTTTAGGAACTTGTATGGCAACTATTGGTGAAGTTGGAAATGAAGATTCATCATTAGTTAGAGTTGGAAAAGCAGGAAGAACTCGTCATAAAGGTATTAGACCTACAGTTCGTGGTTCAGTTATGAACCCTAATGACCATCCACATGGTGGTGGTGAAGGACGTGCTCCAGTTGGACGTAAGTCACCAATGACACCTTGGGGTAAACCTGCACTAGGATTAAAGACACGTAAGAAAAAACAATCTGATAAATTCATCGTACGTCGTCGTAGTAGTAAATAGGAAAGGATGATAAATAATGGCAAGAAGTTTAAAAAAAGGACCTTATGTATTTGATAGATTATTAAAAAAGGTTCAAGAAATGAATAAATCTGGTAAAAAAGAAGTTATTAAAACTTGGTCACGCCGTTCCACTATCTTTCCTGATTTTATAGGACATACATTTGCAGTTCACAATGGTAAAGAATTTATACCAGTATATGTTACTGAAGATATGGTTGGTCATAAATTAGGTGAATTCGCATTAACACGTAAATTTGGTGGACATGGTTCAGATAAGAATTAATTAAAAATGACTAGGAGGGAATTAAATGGAAGCAAGAGCAATAGCTAGAAAATTAAGAGTATCACCTATCAGAGCTCGTTTAGTAGTTGATATGATTCGTGGTAAAAGCACAAGTGAAGCTTTAGATATATTAGATAATCTTAATAATAAGTCAGCTAGGCTTACCAAAAAGGTATTAAATTCAGCAATCGCTAATGCAGTACATAATGAAGGTGCTGATGAAAATACACTTTATATAAAAGAAGCAAGAGTAGATGCTGGATCTGTTATGAAACGTCATTTCTTTGATTCACGTTCTCATATCGGACACAGAGATCACAGAACTAGTCACATTATTATAGTAGTGGCTACAAAAAACTAATAAGGAGGTTACAAAATGGGACAAAAGGTAAATCCTAATGGACTAAGACTTGGTATCAATAAAGACTGGGAAGCAAAATGGTATGCAAATAATACAGATTTCTCTAAAGTATTAGAAAAAGATATTAAGATTCGTAAATACTTAGAAGAAAACTTAAAAAATGCTGGTATTGCTAAAGTTGAAATTGAAAGAAGTGCCAAGAGATGTGAAGTTGTTATTCATACTTCTAAACCTGGTGTAATGATTGGCCGTGGTGGAGAAGAAATAGAAAAATTAAAGAAACAACTATCTAAAGTTGCAGATGAAAAAATACAAATATCAATTGTTGATATTAAAAAAGCAGATGTTAATGCTCAATTAGTAGCTAATTCAATTGCGCAACAAATAACTAATAGAGCATCATTCCGTATGGCTCAAAAACGTGCTATTAGAAACGCAATGAGAGCAGGAGCTAAAGGAATTAAAACTAGTGTATCTGGACGTCTAGGTGGAGCAGATATGGCTCGTAGCGAAGGTTACACTGAGGGAACTATTCCTCTACACACATTAAGAGCAGATGTTGATTATGCAACAGCAGAAGCTGATACAACATTTGGAAAAATTGGTGTAAAGGTTTGGATCTATAAAGGAGAAATCCTAAACAAGAAATCTAAGGGAGGTAATTAATATGTTAATACCGTCAAGAACAAAACATCGTCGTGTTCATAGATTATCTTATGAAGGAAAATCTCGTGGAAATAGAAAATTAAGTTTCGGTGATTATGGACTTCAAGCTAAAAAAGGAGCTTGGATTACAGCTAATCAAATAGAAGCAGCTCGTGTCGCTATGACTCGTTATATGAAACGTGGTGGTAAAGTATGGATCAATATATTCCCACACATGCCACTAACTAAAAAACCAATCGGTACTAGACAAGGTAAAGGTAAAGGTAATGTTGAAGGATGGGTTGCAGTAGTTAAAGAAGGAAAAATAATGTTTGAAATCGCTGGTGTTGATGAAGCAACAGCTCGTGAAGCATTAAGATTAGCTTCTCATAAACTACCAGTTGCAACTAAATTTGTAATGAAAGAAAATGGTGGTGACTCAAATGAAGGTTAAAGAAATTAGAGAATTATCAACAGAAGAAATCAATAAGAAACTAGTAGAAGCTAAAGAAGAATTATTTAACTTACGTTTTCAACAAGCTACTGGTAGCTTAGAAAAACCTTCTAGAATTAGAGATTTGAGACATACTGTTGCAAGAATGAAAACCGTTCTTAAAGAACGTGAAATGAGCGAATAGGAGGTATCGTTAAGTGGAAAAGAAATTAAGTAAAGAATTAGTTGGAAAAGTAGTAAGCGCAACTAATGATAAGACAATCACTGTTTTAGTTGAAACTTATAAAAACCATCCTAAATATCACAAAAGAGTTAAAAGCTCTAAGAAGTATTGTGTACATGATGAAAAAAATATTGCTAAAGTTGGAGATACTGTTCGTATAGTTGAAACTAGACCATTATCAAAAACTAAGCATTTCTATTTAAAAGAAATCGTAAAAGAAGCAGTTATTATTTAACGCTTAGATGAGAAGGAGGAATAATTTATGTTACAACAAGAAAGCCGTATGAAGGTTGCTGACAACTCTGGTGCTCGTGAATTACTAGTAATTAGAGTATTAGGTGGAAGCAAAGTAAAAACAGGTAACATTGGTGATGTAGTAGTTGGAACAGTTAAAAGTGCCATTCCTAATTCACCAATCCCAAAAGGAAAAGTTGTAAAAGCAGTTATCGTTCGTAGTCGTCAAGGCGTTCGTCGTGAAGATGGAAGTTATATTAAGTTCGATGACAATGCTTGTGTTATCATTCGTGATGACAAGAGTCCAGTAGGAACTCGTATTTTTGGACCAGTAGCCAGAGAACTTCGTGATAAGAATTACATGAAGATAGTATCTTTAGCGAAAGAAGTACTATAAGAGGAGGAAAATTATGAACTTTAAAGTAGGAGATAAAGTTGTAGTTATTGCTGGTTCTGATAAAGGTAAAGAAGGAAAAATTATTAAAACATTAAAAGCTGAAAACAGAGTAGTAGTTGAAGGTGTTCACATGATTAAGAAACATCAAAAACCAAATGGACAAGAATCAGGTGGAATTGTAGAAATAGAAGCACCTATTCATGCATCAAATGTTATGATAGTTGATCCTAAAACAAAAAAAGGAACTAGAATAGGACATACAACAGATAAAAACGGAAAGAAAATAAGAATAACAAAAAAATCAGATAGTAAACTTGATTAATTGGAAGGAGGGAAATTATGAACCGCCTAAAAGAAAAATATTTAAAAGAAGTTGTTCCAAGTTTAAAAGAAAAATATAGTTATAAAACAGTTATGCAAGTACCAAAGTTAGAAAAGATAGTTATTAATATTGGTGCTGGTGATGCTGCAGGCAACTCTAAATTATTAGATGCTGCAGTAGCAGACTTAACTAAGATATCAGGTCAAAAACCAGTTATCACAAGAGCTAGAAAATCAATTGCAGGATTCAAATTAAGAGAAGGACAAGCTATTGGTTGTAAAGTTACTCTAAGAGGAGAAAACATGTATAACTTTATGGACAAGTTAATCTCAATTGCACTACCTCGTGTTAGAGATTTTAGAGGAGTTAGTCCTAAAGCTTTTGATGGTAGAGGAAATTATACTATGGGAATTAAAGAACAATTAATTTTTTCAGATATCGATTATGATGATGTTGTAAAAGTACGTGGTATGGATATCGTATTCGTAACAACAGCAAAATCTAATGAAGAATCATTTGATTTATTAAATGGACTTGGAATTCCTTTTAGACAAAGGTAGGAGGAAAATTATGGCAAAGAAAAGTATGATAGTAAAAGCTAATAAGCCACAAAAATTCAAAGTACGTGAATATACTAGATGTTCTCGTTGTGGTCGTCCACACGCAGTTATGAGTAAATTCGGAATATGCCGTATTTGCTTCCGTGAATTAGCTTACAAAGGACAAATACCAGGTGTTAAAAAATCAAGCTGGTAATTGGAAAGGAGGAATATAAATGGCAGTAGTAACAGATACAATTGCAGATATGTTAACTCGTATTCGTAATGCTAACCAAATGCGTTATGAAGAAGTTAGTGTTCCAGCATCTAAAATCAAAGAATCAATTGCTAAGATTTTAAAAGATGAAGGATTTATAAAAAATTACAAAGTAGTTAAAGAAGGAGCTCAAGGAACAATTCTTTTAACTTTAAAATATACAGATAAGAAAGAAAGAGTTATCACTGGGCTAAAGAGAATTTCCAAACCAGGACTTCGTGTTTATGCTAAGAATGATGAAATTCCTAAAGTATTAAATGGATTAGGAATTGCTATTATATCAACTTCAAAGGGGATTATGACAGATAAACAAGCACGTAAAGAAAATGTAGGTGGAGAAGTTCTTGCTTATATATGGTAATAAGGACAGATATTTGAAACCCATATTAATATGGTTAATTTAAAATTTATATATAGGAGGTGTCATTATGAGCCGTATTGGACAAAGAGTACTTACTATTCCAGAAGGTGTTACTGTTAAAGAAGAAAATAATGTAGTAACAGTAACTGGACCTAAAGGAAGTTTATCTCAAGTAATGTTAAATGGTATTTCTATGAAAGTAGATGGAAATAGTATTACATTAGAACGTGAAAACGATAATGCTAAAGCAATGCATGGTACTATGAACTCTTTAATTAATAATATGATTATTGGAGTAACTAAAGGTTATGAAAAAGGGTTAGAAATCATTGGTGTTGGATATCGTTTCAATGTTCAAGGAAAGAAATTAGTAATTAATGCAGGATATTCACATCCAGTAGAAATGCAGGTACCAGAAGGTTTAACTGTTAAAGCTAATGGAAATACTGAAATTACTGTAGAAGGAATTGATAAAGTAAAAGTAGGAGAATTTGCTGCAAATATAAGAAAAGTTAGAAAACCTGAACCTTATAAAGGAAAAGGTATTCGTTACAAAGGTGAACATGTTCGCCGTAAAGAAGGAAAGAAAGCTGCTTAATAAGTAGGAAAGGAGAAATCAAATTATGATAAAAAAAGAATCTCGTAATAGTATGCGTAAGTCTCGTCATGAAAGAATTAGAAAAACTATGATTGGAACAAGCGCAGTACCTAGATTATGTGTATTCCGTTCAAATAAGGAAATATATGCACAAATTATCGATGATGAAACTAGAACTACTCTTGTATCTGCTTCCTCATTAGACAAAAGTTTAAAGATTAAAAATGGAAGTAATGTTGAAGCAGCTAAAGTTGTTGGTGCTGATATAGCAAAGAAAGCAACAAAAGCAAAAATTACAAAAGTGGTATTTGATAGAGGTGGATACCTTTATCACGGACGTGTTAAAGCTTTAGCAGAAGCTGCACGTGAAAATGGATTAGAATTCTAATAGGAGGGTATTATGCAAAAAAGAACTCGTAAACCTAGAGAAAAACAATTTGAAGAATTAGTAATAGACGTTAAAAGCGTTGTTAAAGTTACTAAGGGTGGACGTCGTAGAAGATTTTCTGCCACAGTTGTTGTAGGTGACCGTAAAGGTAAAGTTGGATTAGGACTTGGTAAAGCAAACGAAGTACCTGATGCAATCAAAAAAGCAATTCAAGATGCTAATAAGAAAATGATCACAATACCTCTAATTGATGGAAGAACAGTTGCTCATGAAGCAATCGGAGAATCAGGAGCTGCAAGAGTTATTATTAAACCTGCACCTGCTGGTACTGGAGTTATTGCTGGTGGATCTGTTCGTGCTATCTTAGAATTAGCAGGATTTCGTGATATTGTCTCTAAATCACTAGGAGCAAGAACAAAAATAAACACTGCGACTGCTGCATTAAATGCACTTAAGTCAATTAAGACACCAGAACAAGTAGCAGCACTTCGTGGTAAAAAAGTAGAGGAGATATTAGGATAATGAAGTTACATGAATTAGAAAAAAATATCGGAGCTACTAAAGCAAAAAAACGTGTAGGACGTGGTCCAGGTAGTGGTCTTGGTAAAACAAGTGGACGCGGACAAAAAGGACAAAAAGCACGTAGTGGTGGTAGTATTAATCCAGTATTTGAAGGAGGACAATTACCATTATATAAGAGACTTCCAAAAAGAGGTTTCTCAAATAAAAGATTTAAAAAGGAATATGCTATTGTTAATATAGAATCTTTAAATGTATTTGAAGATAAAACAGTAGTAACACCTGCTCTATTAAAAGAGAAGGGATTAATAACTAAAGAATATAATAGTGGAGTTAAAGTACTAGGAGATGGAGAGTTAAAGAAAAAGTTAACTATTCAAGCTAATAAATTTACTAAGAGTGCTTTAGCTAAGATAGAAGAATCAGGAAGTAAAGCTGAGGTGATCTAATATGTTTACAGCTATGAAGCAATTATTTACCTCAACAAATAAAGACCTAAGACATAGGATTTATTTCACACTTGGGGCCTTAATGATCTTCATATTAGGTATTTCTATCAGAGTTCCAGGAACAGAAAGTTACATAAAAGGTAACATGGATTTCCTAGGATTACTAAATACTTTAGGTGGAGGAGCTATTAAAAACTTCTCAATATTTGCACTAGGAGTTATGCCATACATTACTGCATCAATCATAATGCAATTATTACAAATGGATATAATTCCATACCTAACTGAATTAAATAAACAAGGTGCTACAGGTAGACAAAAAATTAATCAAATAACTAGATATATGGGTATTATATTTGCCTTTATAGAAGGTTATGCATTAGCTTTTGCAATGATTGGTAAGTCAGGAGACGTATTCCAATATATGTATATAGCAACAGTTTTAACTGCAGGTACAGCATTCTTACTATGGTTAGGTGATCAAATAACACAAAAAGGTATTGGTAATGGTGTCAGTCTAATAATTATGGCTGGTATTATCGCAACACTTCCACAAATGTTTATAGATGCATTTGGAGGATTAGTTGTATTTAAAGGAGCAACTCAAGTTATTACATTAGGTATAGTTAAATTCTTACTATTTGTAATTATTTACTTTGCTGTTGTAATAGGAGTTATATTTGTTCAGGAATCTGAAAGAAGAATACCTATCCAATATGCAAATAAATCAACAAGTGCATATGGAGGAAAAGCTCAAAGTTTTATGCCAATCAAAATTAATTCAGCAGGAGTTATACCAGTAATCTTCGCATCAAGTTTAATGACAATTCCAGGTATACTTGCACAAGTAATTAAAAAAGATGGATTTACTTTGTTAGTACAAAAATATTTTACTTATACAACTCCAGTTGGCTTCTGTATATATGTAATATTAATTTTCTTCTTTGCATATTTCTATACATTTATTCAATTAAAACCAGAAGAATTTGCAAAGAACTTACAAGAAAATGGTGGATATATACCAGGAGTTAGACCAGGAGAAGAAACAAAACAACATATAAATAAAGTCCTATCAAGATTAACAGTACTAGGATCAGTATTCTTAGTTATAATCGCAGGATTACCAATTATATTCTCAAAACTAACAAGCTTACCAACTAGTGTATCAATTGGTGGTACTGGATTATTAATCGTAGTAGGAGTTGCATTAGAAACATACAAACAGTTAGAAGGAAGTATTCTAACAAGAAATTATAAGAAGGGTTATAGTAGAAGGTAATTATGAAGAATATTATTTTTATAGCACCACCTGCTGCAGGTAAGGGAACTCAATCAAGAATGGTTCATCAAAAATATGGTATACCTCATATTTCTATGGGAGATATCTTAAGAGATTTATCTAAAGAAGATAGTGAACTAGGTCATTATATTGCAGAGATCTTATCAACAGGTGGATTAGTAAAAGATGAAATAACATATCAAGCAATTGAACAAAGATTAAAGAAAGATGATTGTAAAAATGGATATATCTTAGATGGATTTCCAAGAAGAATAGAACAAGCACAAGAATATGACAAAATACTTGAGAAATTAGGATATGATATTGGTAATGTTATTTTAATAGATGTCGATGAAGACAGATTAGAAAAAAGAGTAACAGGGAGAAGAGTTTGTGAAAATTGTGATGCAATCTATAATATAAATGATCCAAAGTATTTACCAAAAGTTGAATCAACTTGTGATAAATGTGGAGGAAAATTATATCAAAGAACAGATGATAATTTAGAGGCTTTTCAAAATAGACATAGAGTTTATGTTGAACAAACTGAACCTATCATAGAGTATTATAGAAAAAAAAGTGTATTACATGTAGTATCAGGAAATGATACAAGAGAAAATATATTTAAACAAATCGATGAAATTATCAGTGAGGATAAATAATGATAACTATTAAAAGTAAAAGAGAAATAGAACTTTTAAGGGTAGCTGGTAATATTGTATATAAGACCCATCAATATTTAAAACCATATTTAAAACCAGGTATTACTACCCAGGAAATCGATGATTTAGCTGATAAGTACATAAGGAGTTTAGATGCTACACCATCTTGTAAAGGATATAATGGTTTTCCAGCAGCAATTTGTATTTCAGTAAATGATGAAGTTGTTCATGGAATAGCTAGTTCTAAAAAATTACAAGATGGAGATATAGTAACTTTAGATATATGTGCTTGTTATAAAGGTTATCATGGGGATTCAGCTTGGTCTTACAAAGTAGGAGAAATTGATGAAGAAAAAGAACATCTAATGAAATATACAGAAAAAGCTCTATTTGTAGGGCTAAAAGAAGTAAAACCAGGTAATAGAATTGGTGATATAGGAGCTGCAGTATACGATTATGCTACTAGTAAAGGTTTAGGAGTAGTTAGAGAATTATGTGGTCATGGTGTAGGTAGTAACTTACATGAAGATCCAGAAATTCCAAACTATGGAACAAGAAATACTGGACCTAGAATAAAAGAAGGCATGGTATTTGCAGTAGAACCAATGTTAACTGCTAAAAGTTCAGACATAGAAATATTAGATGATGAATGGACAGTAGTAACTAAAGATCATCATCCTGCCGCACACTTTGAACATACAGTTGTGGTAACAAAGGATGGATATGAAATCTTAACGGGAGAGTGAAAAGATGGCAAAAGAAGATACAATCGAAACAGAAGGTAAAGTTCTTGAAATTTTACCAGGAGGCAAATATAAAGTCGAACTGGAAAATGGACACATTGTGGAAGCTCACGTTTCTGGTAAAATTCGAATGCATTATATTCGCATCTTAGCAGGAGATACCGTAATGATAGAACTATCGCCTTATGACTTAACACGTGGGCGTATTACCTATCGTAAATAATAGGAGGGATAATATATGAAAGTAAAAGCATCAGTAAAACCAATTTGTGAAAAATGCAAAGTTGTAAAACGCAAAGGTAAAGTAAGAGTAATTTGTGAAAATCCAAAACACAAACAAAGACAAGGATAATTTATTAGGAGGTGTAATTAATGGCACGTATTAAAGGTGTAGATATTCCAGATAATAAACACATTTGTATATCATTAACATATATTTATGGAATAGGACAAAGTTTAGCAAAACAAATCTTAGAAGCAGTTAAAGTTGATCCAACTAAGAGAACTAAAGATCTTTCACAAGAAGAATTAGTTAAAATCAGAGATGAAATTAATAAACATTTAACTGAAGGAGACTTACGTCGTGAAATTAATATGAATATTAAGACTAAAAAAGAAATTAATTCTTATGAAGGAAGTCGTCACAAAAAAGGATTACCTGTAAGAGGTCAAAGAACAAATAGAAATTGTAGAACTCGTCGTGGCGGTAGAGGAAAAACTGTAGCAAACAAAAAGAAAGTTTAATTTAAAATAAATAAAGGAGGTAAACTAGATGGCTTACAAAACTAGAAAAAGAAAAGTAAAAAAGAATGTGCCTGAAGGAATAGCTCATATTCATTCAACATTTAATAATACAATTACTACATTAACAGATAAAGATGGTAACGTTGTTGCATGGGCATCATCTGGAGCTATTGGATATAAAGGTAGTAAAAAATCAACTCCATTCGCTGCAGGACAAGCGGCAGAAGCTGCTGGTAAAGCTGCATATGATATGGGAATGAGAAAAGTAGAAGTTCGCGTTAAAGGTTTAGGACCAGGTAGAGAAACAGCAATTCGTTCATTACAAACTGCAGGATTAGAAGTAACATCAATCTTAGATGTTACACCAATACCACACAATGGATGTCGTCCACCAAAACGTCCACGTGTATAATAAAAATTGAGGGAGGTTAGTTTAATGTTGCAATTTGAAAAACCAATGTATAAAATAACAGATTCTATAGAAAGTAATTTTTATGGAAAATTTGAATTAGAACCATTAGAAAGAGGATTCGGAACTACTATAGGTAATGCTTTAAGAAGAGTTATGTTATCATCACTTCCAGGTAGTGCAATTAGTAGTGTTAGAATTGATGGTGTATTACATGAATTCCAAACTATTGAAGGAGTTTATGAAGATGTAACAACAATCATTTTAAATCTAAAAGGAGTAGTATTTAAGAACCATTCAAATGAAGAAAAAATAGTTCGTATTAATGCTACTAAAGAAGGAGAAGTTACAGCTGGAGATATTGAATGTGATGCAGATATCGAAGTTATCAATAAAGATAAAGTAATTTGTAATTTATCTAAAGGAGCTACTTTAAATATGGAAATGACTGTTACAAATGGTCGTGGATATGTAAGAAGTGAAGATAACAAGAAGATTCATGAAATAAAGAAAGCTGGAGAAATCGCAGTAGATTCTCTATATTCTCCTATTGAAAGAGTATCATATGAAGTAGGAAATGCTCGTGTAGGACAAGATGAAAGTTATGATAAATTAATCCTAAATGTATGGACAAACGGATCTATTAAACCAGAAGAAGCAATTGCTTTAGCTTCTAGAATATTAATAGAACATTTTGAAATTTTAACAGATTTATCAGCTATCGCTGATGTAACAGGTATGATGATAGAAAAAACTGAAGATCCAAAAGTAAAAGCTTTAGAAACATCTATTGAAGATTTAGATTTCTCAGTAAGAGCATATAACTGTTTAAAAAGAGCAGGAATTCATACATTACAAGATCTTGTTAACAAGAGTGAATCTGATATGATGAAAATACGTAACTTAGGTAAGAAATCTCTAAAAGAAGTATTAGATAAGATTAGAGAAATGGGCCTAGTATTACGTG
>CAZYQE010000006.1:0-86433 GCA_964650315.1 uncultured Muribaculaceae bacterium | reverse complement strand
AAAAGCAACAAAAGAAATATTTGAATCAATGCAAGAGGCAGTTAATCAATATGAAGTAAACATGAGTAGAGAAGAAAAAGCAGAAGATTATATAAAATCAGTTCATGAATTAAAAAGGAATGTAAAAGGTAAACAACAAAACAATGGTAAATCAGAGCGAGTGTTTAGAGATGGAACAGATCAACGAAATTTTTATGAAGCTGAACAAGTAAAATACAATAAAATAGATTTCACTAAACCACTAACACCAGAAGAAAAAGCAACAAAAGAAATATTTGAATCAATGCAAGAGGCAGTTAATCAATATGAAATCAGCAGAGAAGAAAAAGCAGAAGATTATATAAAATCAGTTTATGAATTAAAGAGAAATGTGAAACAAAAACAAAAAAACAATGGTAAATCAGAGCGAGTGTTTAGAGATGGAACAGATCAACGAGGATTTTATAATGTTGAACAAAAAAAATATAAACAAATAGATTTAACAAAGCCATTAACATCAGAAGAACAAGAAACTAAAGAAATATATGAAAATATGTATTTTGCTTTAGGTTATGTTCATTGTCAAGAATACTATGAAACATATGGAGATTTAAAAGTTATTAGTAATTATAAATGTAGTGATAGGTTTAAATTAAGAGAATTTTTAGATGAACAACGAAAAATATTTAAGAAAAAGAATAAAACAGAAGTAGAATTAGAAAGAGAAAAAAGATTATTTGATTTATATCCTGGTTGGGTAACTGGAAGAATAGATGATATGGTTAGTTCTACAAAAGAAGTAGATGAGATGGTTGATGATAAAGAGGAAGAAAGTTCTACAGGTAGTAAGAAAAAGAAATAAAAGACTCTATAAGAGTCTTTTTCTTTGGTTTTTCTCTAACTTAGTAATAATAAAATATAATAAGTATGAAATAATAGAAAGTATTACTACACTAGTTAATACTAAATTAATATTAAATGTTTGAGAACCATACATAATTAAATAACCTAATCCCTTTTTAGATACTAATAATTCTCCCATAATAACACCTATTAAATTCATAGATATATTTATCTTTAAAGCATTTATAATATTATAATAATTACTAGGTAGTATTACTTTAAAAAATATTTGTCTTTTATTTGCTTTTAAAGATTTTAATAAAGTAATATAACTATCATTAGTATTTAAAAAACTAGTATATATATTAATAATAGTAATAAAAGTAGATATTAATAAAGACATAAATATAATAGAATTAGTAGATGCTCCTACCCATATAATTATTAATGGACCTAAAGCTACTTTAGGAAGAGAATTTAATACAGTTAAATATGGATCTATTATTCTAGATATAATAGGTTTTAACCATAATATAGTAGAAATAATTAATCCTATAATAGAAGATACTATAAAACTAAATATAACTTCATATAAAGTAACATTTATATGTTTAAACAAACTACCATCTTTAAATAAATCTATAATAGTATTAAATACTTTAGTAGGAGAAGAAGATAAAAAACTATTTATTATATTCTTATCAGATAATATTTGCCATAATACTAAGAAAGATATTACTATTAATACTTGAAAAAGAATAACTATTCTTTTTTCTTTTTTAATTCTTTTTAAATATAATTTATGTTCATTACTATAAGTGTACATCTAAATCACCCCATATCATATCAAAATATTTATTAAAGTCTTTATTCTTTCTATTATTTATAGGAGTAGATTTATTAGATAAGTTTATATCATATATATTTTTAATTTTACCTGGTCTTTTAGATATAACTATAACTCTATCAGACATACTTATAGCTTCACTAATATCATGAGTTACCATAATAGCAGTCTTTCCTTCTTTTTTAATAATCTTATATATATCATCACTTATAGCAAGTCTTGATTGATAATCTAATTTAGACATAGGTTCATCTAATAATAATATATCTGGATTAATCGCAAGAGTTCTAATTAAGGCAACTCTTTGTCTCATACCTCCTGATAAACTAGATGGATATTTATTTATAAAATCTCCTAAACCATAAGTTTTTAATAAATTAATTACATAAGCTTTAGTCTCTTTATTTAAATTATTATTAATTTCTAACCCAATTAAACAATTATCTAGAATAGTTCTCCATTCAAATAGGGAATCATCTTGTAACATATATCCAATAGTTATATCTTTATTATATTTAAATTCTCCATTAGAAGGATCTTCTAAGTAAGAAAGAATGGAAAGTATTGTTGACTTTCCACATCCACTAGGACCTACTATAGAAATAAACTCTTGTTCATATAAATCAAATGTTATATCATCAAGTGCTTTAGTCTCTGAAGTTTTATCATGAAAATACTTCTCTAAGTTTTTAACACTTAATAATTTATTTGACATTAGAAATCAACTTATCATATGAAACTTTTTTCTTAATAGCACCATTTTCTATCATAATATCTTGTAAGTGATTAAATGATTTTTTACTAAATTTAGTAGTAGTTGGCCAAGCTTTAATACTTCTATATCTTTTAATAGAAGCTTCTATATCTTTTAAAGATGTATCTGGAAATTGATTAAGTATAGTTTTCGCAACTTCTTTATCACTATGAGTATTTACATACTTTAATCCTTTTTCTAAAGCTTTATTAAAGTTCTTAATAGTAGATTTATTCTTATTTATATAACTATTTCTAGCTGAATAAGAAGTATAAGGAACAACACCACCTAACTTACCAACAGATTCTACTACATAACCATAACCTTGTTTTTCTACTGAAGAAGCAGTTGGTTCAAATAAAGTAACAAAGTCACCTTGACCTCCTATAAAAGCACCACCCATAGCAGCAAATTCAACACTAGTATCTATATTAACATCATTCTTAGGATCAATACCATTATGTCTTAGGGCATACTCTAAAGTCATTTCAGGCATACCTAAAGCCCTTCCTCCAATAATATCTTTACCTTTTAAATCACTTAATTTAAAATGTTTATATTTCTTTCTAGATACTATAAAAGATCCATCTTTTTGAGTAATTTGAGCAAAAGTCCTTAAATAATCTTTTTCTCCTCCATTATAAACATATATAGTAGCTTCACTACCAGAAAAACCAATATCAGCATCTTTAGATAATACAGCCGCAGTAACTTTATCTGCACCAGGTGTTAATATCAAATTAACATCTATCCCATATTCTTTAAAATAACCTTTCTCAATCGCTACATATTGTGGAGCATAAAATATAGTATGCGCAACTTCTGCTACAGTAACTTTAGTAATCTTTTTATTATGTTTCTTATTAAAGTCAAATAAAGTACAAGAAGCTAACAAAAATATTAATAAACCACATATTATGTAGACTAAACTTTTCTTTTTCATATTTCTCCTTTCTAACTAAAGTATTATATGAAATTATAAAAAATATGTTATACTACAAAAGAGGTATGTATATGAAAATAATGTTTATATCAGATATTCACGGTATTAGTGATAATCTAGGAAAAATAAGAGAAAAATATAAAGAATTTAAATGTGAAAAATTAGTTATACTAGGAGATATTTATAATAATTATAATTATTATGATAATAATAAAGAAAAAGTACAAGAATTCTTAAATGACTTTAAAGATAGTTTAATATGTGTAAGAGGAAATTGCGACTCTCTAACTGATTTATATGATATTCCAACACACCCCATAAAAGAATTAGACTTAATAAAAACAAATAATCTAGATATTTATATAACTCATGGTCATATATATAATGAAGATAACTGGGATAGGGAAAATACAATACTTATACAAGGACATACCCATAGACCAAAAATAAGCAAAAAAGATAACAATATCTATCTAAATCCAGGATCAATATCTCTACCTAGAGGAGGTAATCTACCTAGTTATTTAGTATTTAATGAAAAAGAATTTATAATATATGATATTTTAGATAATATAATTTATAAAACCAGTCTTTAAAAAGACTTGATTTTTTTTGTTTGAAGTGTTATTCTATTTTTCCACGTTGAAAGGAAGTATATAATGAAAACAAGTGAATTTATAACAGAAATAGAAGAGTTTAAAAAAGAAGTTGATAATAAGGATAGTTTCTATAAAACAGATATATTAAAATTAGTAGATTATTATATAAAATTATCAATTTTAGATTATTCTTATCTTAATACATCTTATCAAAGAAGGAAATATCGTGATTTTCAGGGATTAGATCATTCTGATAAAATAATTGATGAAATGTATAATAGTTCTAGTACTATAGGAAGTAATTTATCTAAATCGCAAAATATGCTAAGAGAAATAAAGAATAAAATAGGAACTAGAGAACAAGAATTCTTTAAAAAAGTAAAATTAGATTATTTATTTCAATATTTAGATATGATGTCTTATTCTGGTACTGCTATAGTAGGTAATGCTTTTATAGATTATTTAAATAAGAACATAGCAGTTTATTATGATAAATATTATAATGATGAAGTATATGAAGAAGATATAGAAACTTTAAAGACATTATATAAAGAAAAGGGAGAAGATAATCAGTATTTCTTTCCAGTAAACGAAGGAAAAATAAACTTTAAATTAGGTAATATGACTTATAAATATACAGGAACTAGTGAAGGAAATAGAGTAATGGATATAGCTTATGGTATTTATAAAAAGAATACTAGAAAAAGAAAAACTAAAACTAAGAAGCTAATAAGTAAGTAAAATCAAGGTAAAACTTGATTTTTTTGATAAAATGTGGTATAATACTGTCCATTAAAAGAAGGGGGTCTATATATGAAAACGTATCTAATTAGTTTAGTAGTTTTTAGTATGTTATTTTATTTAGTTACGAAACCTCTTTCTTTGAAAGATGCCATGAAATGTGGTGATATTATATGAAACTACTAAAGGAAAAAATAAGTAGAAAGAAGAAAAATATGAAACCTTCTACTATTGCGGCAATAGCAGCATTAATAGCAATGATAGGTTTATATATGATTTCTTATAACTATGTACAAGCTAAAAAGGTAGTCGCTTTTGACTACATGGCTAATGGTTTCTATAATGGTGAAGAAATTATACCTTCTAATGATAAAGATATTAAGAAGGAAAAGAAGAAACATAAAAAGAAAGAACCAGAAGTTAAAATTATTGAAGATGATAATTATGATGATAGTTATATTGGATATTTATCTATTCCTAAGATTAATTTAACAAAAGGTTTTGTAGATAGAAGATCTAAAGAAAATAATGTTGAAAAGAATATTATTGTAGTAGATGGATCTAATTATCCAAATGTTAAGAAAGGTAACTTAATACTTGCTGGACATTCAGGAAGTGGTTGGAAAGCCTTCTTTAATGACTTAATTAAATTATCTACTGGAGATACTATGTATGTAACTTATAAACATAAAATATATGAGTACAAACTAGTTAATATTTATAAACAAGATAAAGTTGGTAAATTATCTGTTTATAGAAATTATGATAAAACAACATTAACATTAATTACATGTACTAATAATGATAGTAAAACACAAACAGTATATATTTCAGAATTACAGAAAGTAAGAAAGAAATAAAGAATAGGGGGTGAAGGTGATGTCAAAATTATCACTTTTCGATAAAATTAAGATCTTGATAGATGTTACATCATCTTCAGGTCTATTCATGATGGCATTACTATTAGTAGTATCTATGGCATATATTTTTGCAACTACTAATAAAAAGAATGCTAAAAGCAGTAAGATAGCATATTTAATTATTTATGCACTTATAATGATTGCTGTAGGAATTATGTATGGTGGTTCTATAGGAACTATGTTTGATTACATGATGAATAATTTCTTTGTGGCAGTATACTTTCCAAACTTAGCAGTATATTTCGCTGCTATTATCGCTACTAATATAATTCTATGGGTTAGTATGTTTAACTTTAAAGTAACTAAACTTATTAAAAGAATAAACGTAGTAGTATATTCTATATTACATTATTTATTAATATTAATTATTAATGTTATTACTACTAAGAAATTAGATGTATTTAAACAAAAATCAGTTTATGAAAACAAACAAGCTTTAGGATTAATAGAATTATCTAGTGCTATATTTGTTATTTGGATTATATTCTTAATTATTTATAGATTAATTAGAAAATATCAAACTAAGAAAGAACCTGAAAAAGTAAAAGTAATTAAGAAAAGAATAATACCAAGTAATATAAATGTAGTAAAACATCCTACTGAAGTTAATGATATAACAGAAGAAAAAACTATATTACCTGAAAATATTAATGTATTAAATCATCCAGAAAGTATTAAATTAGAAACAAAAGATTTATTAACAGCAGAAAAACCAGTAATATTACCAAATAATATTAATATAGTAAAACATCCAAGTATTATAAAAGAGGATATAGAACCAGTAGTAGAAAAAACACCTACTATGGATGAAATGTTTTCTGTTGATGATTATAAATTAGTATTAAAATTATTAAAGGAATATAAAGAAAAAGAATATAAAGAAACAGAAGAAAAGTTAAAGAAAATTAAGGAAGATGAGCTAAGATATAAAGAGTTAGAAGATATATATCATAGAGCTCATAAATAAAAGAGGTGTAACAAATGGGTAAAATAATAAATATGGATAATTATAGAACTGAAAAAACAGAAATAGAAATTAACCAATATGAAGAAAGAATTAAAAGATATAGAAAAACTGCAGATATTGAAGATTATATGTTATTGAAAGCAAAATATTATTTTGATAGAGAATTTTATAACTATATAATATCAACTGAACCAGATATAGATTATGCAAGAGCTTTAGGTATGGGCTTTGCTATTGCTGAATCACAATATGAAAACAGTGATATTATACAAGGATTTATCGCAGAAAGTATGTTAAAAGAAATATTTGATAAAATAGATAATTTAGAAGAAGTTTTACATAATAGTTATAAAAGTAAAGAAGAGTTAGTAGATTCAGAAATGGAAAACTATATTATTGATGTAGCAGCAGCTAATGATGAAAACTTAAGTTTTTATTTATCTGAGCATCCTGAATTATTAAAAGAACAAAAAAACTCTATTAATAGAATTATTAATAAATGGGATAACTATGATAACAAATTAAAAGAAAGAACAACTTCTAGTGGTATTATGAATATGGTAGATGAATTTATTAATTTACATGAAGATTGTAATTATGATTCACATGATATGGCTATATACTTAAAATATAAACTAGGTATAGATGTTATGGATATATATGAAAAACAAGCTTTAGAACTTGGTATTCCTACATTAGAAGAAGATCCATTTGATAGTGAAAAAAACTATAAACTTTTATTTGAAAATGTAGATTTAAATACTCAAAAAATGCTATCTGATTTTAATATAATAATAAGAAATTATATGAGAGGTGATGAAATGCCAGATTCATATACTTTTAAAACATATATAAAAGAAGAAAGACAAAAAATAAAAAGCAAAAGAAAACAACAGAATAAATATGAATAGGTGATATATATGGAAAAGTTTAATAATGAAAAAATTAAAAGATCAGGACTTATTGAAGATATTAACACATATCTAATAAAAGAAAACCGTAAACAAAAAGATAAAATCATGGTTGCAGAAACAGAATTAGAAGTATTAAAACTTTTACATATAACTTATTCAGATATAGAAGAATTAAGTGATGCAGAGAAAGAAAAGATTTTTGAAACTATTGAGTTAATAAAAGAAAAAAAGCATTTAAAAGAAACTGAAGAAAAACTTAATGAAGAAATAGATGAATATATTAAAAAGTTAGATAAATCATCTTATATAATGGAACAAAAAGTAAAAGTAAAAAGAGGTAGAGATAAAGATCACTAGATACTAGTGATTTTTTCTTTTATTTAAGGTATAATTAATATAGAAAGTAGGTATTAATTATGTTAGAAGGATTAAATGACAAACAAAAAGAAGCAGTTTTATATAATGATGGTCCTTTATTAATAATAGCAGGAGCAGGAGCAGGTAAAACTAAGACTTTAACAACTAAAATAGCTTATTTAATAAAAGAAGGTATTACTAATCCATATAATATACTAGCTATTACATTCACTAATAAAGCAGCTAAAGAAATGAAAGATAGAGTATATGAATTAGTTGGAGATGTCGCTAAGGATATACAGATATCTACATTCCATAGTTTTGGATTAAAACTATTAAGAGAGAATGCTAGATTACTTGGGTATGACTCTAACTTTGTTATTATGGATAGTGATGATTCTTTAACTGTGGTTAAAAAGATAATTAAAGAGTTAGGTTATGATCCTAAAGTATATAATCCAAGAGCTATTAGAAATAAAATAAGTAGTTGTAAAAATGAAATGATTGATCCACAAGAGTATTTAAAATATGCAGTTAGTGATTATGAAAAGACAGTACAATTAATTTATTCTAAATATGAAAAGAAATTAAAAAAGAATAATTCAGTAGATTTTGATGATTTATTACTTTTACCAATAGAATTATTTAGAAAAGAACCTTCTACACTAGAAAGATATCAAAACTTATATAAATATGTTTTAATAGATGAATATCAAGATACTAATGAAGCTCAATATATATTATCTAAATTAATAAGTGCAAAATATAAAAATATTACTTGTGTAGGAGATGATTCTCAAAGTATTTATTCTTTTAGAGGAGCTAACTATAAAAATATATTGAACTTTGAAAAAGATTATAAAGATGCTAAAACTATTTTATTAGAAGAAAACTATAGATCTACTTCTAATATATTAGATGCTGCTAATGGAGTTATTAAAAACAATAAACAAAGAAAAGATAAAAATCTATGGACTTCACGTGGTAAGGGAGAAAAGATTAAATACTATAGAGCGTATAATGAAAAAGATGAAGCTCAGTATGTAATTAGAAAGATTAAAGAATTAGTTAATAAAAATACTGATTATAAAGATATCGCAATTCTATATAGAACTAATGCTCAATCACGTATATTAGAAGAAGAAATGTTAAAAGAAAATATGCCTTATAGAGTAGTTGGAAGTTTCTATTTCTATTCAAGAAAAGAAATTAAAGACTTAATTGCATATTTAAGATTAATACATAATTCTAAAGATAATGTAAGCTTACTTAGAGTAATTAATACTCCTAAAAGAGGTATAGGTCTAAAGACTATAGAAAAACTAACTAATAAAGCAGATAAAGAAAATAAAAGTATCTATGAAATAATAGATTCAGGAAAAGAATTAGAATTTAAAAAGATAATAGAAAAACTAAAAGAAGTAGCTAAAGACCTAACATTAACAGAATTAATTGATAAAGTATTAGATGCTTCTGGTATTAAAGAAGATCTAGAGAGTGAAAAGACATTAGAATCAGAAATAAGATTAGAGAACTTAGAAGAATTTAAATCTATTACTAAGACTTTTGAAGAAAGAGAAGGATTAGTTTCTCTAGAAGATTTCTTACTAGAAATAAGTTTAATTAGTGATGTAGAAGAATATAAAGATGATCCTAATAGAATTAGTTTAATGACAGTTCATTCTGTTAAGGGATTAGAATTTAAATATGTCTTTGTTGTAGGATTAGAAGAAGGAATATTCCCACATATTAATTCATTAATGGAGTCTAGTGAATTAGAAGAAGAGCGAAGACTATGCTATGTTGCTATTACTCGTGCTAAAGATGATTTATATTTAGTAAATGCAAGACGTAGAACTTTATTTGGTAAAGATCAGATTAATCCTATAAGTAGATTTATTGGAGAAATAGATTCTAAATTGATAGATACTAACGTTAAAGATGAAATTAAAGAAGTAGAAGATAAAAAGAAAATAGAATCTGGAGAATTATTTAGAGATGAAGAAGTAGACTATAATGTAGGAGACTATGTCTATCATGAAACATTTGGTCAAGGTAGAGTAGTAGAAGTTACTAATACTTTAGTAAGTGTAGCTTTTAAACATCCACATGGAGTTAAAAAACTTATGAAGAATCATAAGAAATTATCTAAAGTTTAACAATCATAATTATTTATGTTATAGTAATAATATATTAAAGGAGATTAATATGAATAAAGATATTACATTAGTTATACTAGCTGCCGGTATGGGAAGCCGTTTTGGTGGATTAAAACAAGTAGAATCTATGGGGCCTAATGGTGAGTTTATAATAGATTATTCTGTATATGATGCTATTAAAGCAGGTTTTAATAAGGTAGTATTTCTAATAAAAAAAGAACATTTAAATATATTTAAAGAAACTATTGGTCATAGAATAGAAAAGAAAATAAATGTTGAATATTGTTTTCAAAAAAATGATAATGTACCAGAAGAATATGAAATACCAATCACAAGAGTAAAACCACTAGGTACAGCACATGCTATTCTTTGTTGTAAATCTAAAGTAAAAGAACCATTTATGATAATAAATGCAGATGATTTCTATGGAAGAGATGCTTTTATGAAAGCTGCAAATTACTTAAAAAATCTTAATACAGAAGAAAAACCATATCATTATGGAATGGTATGTTATTTAGCTAAAAATACTATTACAGAAAATGGTTCAGTAAAACGTGGAGTAGTTAAAGTAGAAGATAAGAAATTAAAGAAAATAACAGAATCTTCTGTTGAAAGAGTAAATGATAAACTAATAGCTGATCCATTAAGTGAAGAAGAAATGTTTGAAATAAGTGAAGATGCATCAGTATCAATGAATATGTTATTATTTAGTCCAAGTATATTTAAATATTTAAAAGAAAAATTCCCAGAATTTTTAGAAGAGAATAAAGATAATCTAGAAGATGCAGAATATTTAATACCAGATGTATTATTTGATAGTATTAAAGAAAATTATGCATCAGTAGATATTATAAATACAACTGCTACTTGGTATGGAGTAACATATAGAGAAGATGAAGATGCAGTTAAAAAAGCATTAAAGAAAATGATTAAAAAAGGTGAATATAAGAATCATTTATGGGAGGTGAAAAAATAATGGATAATATAAATAGAGTTTATTCTAAATTGTTTGCTTGGTTATTCTTAGGATTATTAATATGCTTTGGTACAGGATATGGACTATATCTAAATCAAGATTTAATGGTAACTACATTAAAGACATATTTAATTCCAATAGTAATAGCAGAATTAGTAATAGCATTAGTATTAAGTCTTAGAATACAAAAATTAAAACCAATTACTACTAAGATACTATACTTATTATTTACTGCAATTACAGGAGTTACTTTTTCATCTTTATTTGTAGTATATGATCTTGGATCTATAATATTCATATTCTTATTAACAGCTATAATATTTGGAATCCTTGCATTCTATGGATATATAACTAAAAGAGATTTAACTAATATTGGAGTAATATTATTAGTTACATTATTAGTAGTTATAGTAGCATCTATACTAAATGCAATATTCTTCCATTCAGGATCATTAAATCTAGGAATTACTATTTTAGGAGCATTAGTCTTCATAGGATTCATTGCTTACGATATGCAAAAGGTAAAAAGAATGTTACCTACAATAGGTGAAGAAAAAGCAGCTGTTTTTGGAGCATTCCAATTGTTCCTAGACTTTATCAACTTATTTATTAGATTACTTGAGTTATTTGGTAAAAAGAAATAGTTACTATTTCTTTTTTTATTGACAATTTATAAAATAAAGAGTTATATTTATATTGTATATAATAGGAAGAGGTGTATATATGAAAGAAAAGCAAACTAAAGGAAAGGGGTTATTAACTGGAACTACAGTAATACTAGCTTTAGTAGTTATTATATGTGGTTGGATAGGAGTATCTAAAATACAAGATTCTTATTCAATGTTATCTGGTGGAGAATCTCCACTGTTAAAATCATTTGACTTTAAAGAAAAACAAGTAAAACAAAATGATAAATTATATTTTGATATAGATTATGAATATGAAGGACAAGGTTTATCATTTATTTCATTCTTCTTAGTAAGTAAACAAACTGGAACACAATATTATTTCTCAACTGATAATCTTAGTTATATAGATTTATCTAATGCAATGGAATATATGGAACCAGGAGAATATGCATTAACAGAAATATGTTTGTTTCCTATGGAGTGGGGACAAGATCAAACAAGAACAGAAGCAGTATATTCATCAGAAGCAGGATCAACAACTCCAGATGTAGAAAATCCAGTACAATATTTTGATTTTTCTGATCAAATAATTACAGTAACAGAAGATAATTCTAATAATAGTAGCAACACTAAAAACAAATTAACATTAGATGTAAAAACTAAGAAAGCTGCAATCGGAGAAAAGATTGATTTAGATGTTAATTATGATGGTTATTATGGAATAGAAAGTATGTTATTAGCATTCACTAATGAAAAAGATAATTCTAAACTAAATGTATATGTTAAAGAATTATATGGAAATCCAAACTTTATAATTCCATCTAACGCAACAATAGGTAATTATAAATTCAATTATGCAAAAGTATCTTTATATTCAGGAGAAAAAGAATTATATAGAAGTAAAGATAAGAATTTAAAATTAAATAATGGAAAATTCCAAATAGCACAAAAAGAATTTGATCCTAGTGAGTATTCATTTAATAATGAAGATTATGGAGATACTATAGAAAAGGCAATTACTAAATTAGATAATGATGCAATCATTACAGTTAATGCTAATTCTAACCCTATAATATCTAAATCATTATTTAAATTAATCAAGAATACTAATAAAGTATTATTTATAGATTATGGAAGTAGTGAATGGGTATTTAATGGGTCAGATATTAAGAAACCCAAATCAGTAGATGTAAGAACAGTAATAGAAAATATAAAAGATAGTACAGGTTATAATAAGTTTATAAAGAAACATGTACATAAACGTTCTGCTATGATTAATTTCTCTAATAATGGAGAATTACCAGGAAAAGTATTAATTAAATTAGATGGTAATAGATTAGATAGAATAATTAAAGATAAAACTGCAAATATTTATTACTATAATGAAGGTAAAAAAGAATTTAAGAAAGTAGCTATGGAAGTTCAAAAGAATGATGGTTTCTATGAATTCTATATAGATCATAATTCTAAATATGTAGTATCTTCTAAGAAAGTAAAAGATAGTGTAGTATCTAAAGACAATTCTATGTTAGAATTAAATACTGTTCAAAAAGATAAGGATAATATATTTAATATCTATACTATAATAGCTTTATGTGCCGGAGGATTATTAATACTTATTGGTATAATCTCACTTATAGTTAGTAAAGCAAAAAAGAAAAAAGGTATTGAGCCAGAAAAAGTAATTAGCGAAGATATTGATGAAGAACAAGAAGAACAATTATAATAAAAAAGCAACTAAAAAAGTTGCTTTTTTTATTGGTTTTAAAGGAAAATAAGTACTATTTATGGTATAATATATACAGGTGATAACTAATGGATAGATATGAAGAATTAATAGAAATTATAAATGAAGCAGACTATAATTATCATACTTTAGACAATCCTACTATTACAGATCAAGAGTATGATAAATACTTCAGAGAATTAGAAGAAATAGAAGAAAAACACCCAGAATGGATTAAAGATTATTCTCCTACACAGCATGCAGGAGGTAAAGTAATAGATTCATTTAATAAAGTTACTCATAAGATACCAATGATGTCTTTAAGTGATGTATTCTCAGAGTCTGAAGTAGTTGCTTTTGATGAAAGAATTAAGAAAGAGAAAATTAATCCTAAGTATGTATGTGAGTTAAAGATAGATGGATTATCTGTTTCACTACTTTATGAAAAAGGTAAATTAGTTAGGGCAGCTACTCGTGGTGATGGTACTACTGGAGAAGATATTACTCATAATGTTAAAACTATTAAATCTATTCCATTAAAATTAACAGAAGAAGTTGATATAGAAGTTCGTGGAGAAATATTCATGAATAAAAAGACTTTAGAAGAATTAAATAAAAAAAGGAAAGAAAAAGGAGAGTCTTTATTACAAAATTGTCGTAATGCTGCAGCTGGTTCTATTAGACAATTAGATTCTAAAGTTGCTGCAGAAAGAAAACTAGATAATTTTATATATCATTTGCCAAATCCAGAAGATTATAATATTACTACTCATATGGATGCTATTAATTATATGAAAAAGTTAGGCTTTAAAACTAATCCTAATAATAAATTAGTTAATAATATTAATGAAATACTAGAATATATTGAAGAAAAAGGACAAGAAAGAGACTCTTTACCATATGATATTGATGGAGTAGTTATAAAAGTAAATGATCTTAATGATCAAAAGAAATTAGGTTTTACTGCTAGATATCCTAAATGGGCTACTGCTTATAAATTTCCTGCAGAAGAAGTATTAACTAAATTAACTGATATTATCTTTACTGTAGGAAGAACTGGTCAAATAACACCAAATGCAGTATTAGAACCAGTAATAGTTGCCGGTTCTACTATCTCAAGAGCCACTCTTCATAATGAAGATAATATAATAGCTAAAGATCTAAAAATAGGTGATATTGTATCTATTAGAAAAGCAGGAGATGTTATACCTGAAGTAGTAGAAGTAATTAAAGATAGAAGAACAGGCAAAGAAAAAGACTTTGTAATGATAGATACATGTCCTATGTGTAATACTAAATTAATAAAAAAAGAAGGACAAGTAGATTATTTCTGTCCTAATAATAAATGTCCTGCTAGAGATATAGAATCTTTAATCCATTTTGTATCTAGAAATGCTATGAATATAGATGGATTAGGAGATAGAATAATAGAAGATTTCTATAACTTTGGATATATTAAGAATGTAGTAGATATTTACTTACTTAAAAATCATGAAGAAGATTTAAAAAGATTAGAAGGTTATGGAGATAAATCTGTATCTAATATGTTAGATGCTATAGAAAAATCTAAATCTAATTCACTAGAAAGATTATTATTTGGACTAGGTATTCCTCATGTAGGAGAAAAGACTGCGAAGATATTATGTTCTAATTATAAAACATTAGATAATTTAATGAATGCATCTAAAGAAGACTTAATAGAAATAGATGATATAGGAGATATAATTGCAGATAGTATTATAGATTTCTTTAATAATTCTAATAATAAAGAAATAATTAATAGATTAAAAGATTTAAATATTAATACTAATTATTTAGGTCAAGAAATAATAGAAGATGAAAACTTTAGTAATAAGAGTTTTGTTCTAACGGGGGCACTTACTTTATTTACTAGAGATGAAGCTAAAAATAAAATAGAATCTTTAGGAGGAAAAACAGTAAGTTCTGTATCTAGTAAGACGGATGTTGTAGTAGTAGGAGATAATCCTGGTAGTAAATATAATAAGGCTAAAGAACTAGGTATAACTATATGGACTGAAGAAGAATTTAAAGACAAAATTAACAATAAAGAATAATAAATTATTATTCTTTATTTTTTTGAAATAAAGGCTTATACGTGGTATAATATATTAAGTTGGAGGGAGCTTTATGAAAGATAAATTAACTAAAGAAGAAGTACTACATGTTGCTAATTTAGCGAGAATAAAAATCAGTGAAGAAGAGATAGAAAAATATAGAGTAGAATTAAAACAATTACTTGATGAAGTAGAGAAAATTAATGACGTAGAAGGTTATGATGAAGAAAGAATGATTGCTCCATGGAGTGATAATACTACTCTAAGAGAAGATAAAAGTAGTGATATGTTAGATCCAAAAGAAGTAATAAAGAATGCTCCTAAACATAGTGGTAACTATATAGAAGTTCCTGTAGTAATTGGCGAAAGTGAGGGAGCTTAATATGTTAGATAAAAGTATTAAAGAAATAAATGAATTATTAAAAAGTAAAAAGATAAAACCAATAGATTTAGTATTAGAAGCTTTTGACAACATAGAAAATAATAAAGACTTAAATGCTTATATTACTCTAAATAAAGAAGAAGCTATTAAGAAAGCTAAAGAATTAGAAAATAAGGAAGTAGATAATATATTATTTGGGCTTCCTATAGCTATTAAAGATAATATAGTAACTAAAAATTTAAAAACTACTTGTGCTTCTCATATATTAGATAATTTTATACCTATATATGATGCTACTGTAGTAGAAAAACTTAAAGAAAAAAATATGATTATTATTGGTAAAACTAATATGGATGAATTTGCAATGGGATCAAGTTCTAGAACATCTTATTTTGGAGCTCCTAAGAATCCATGGAATAAAAATAAAATATCAGGAGGATCTTCTGGTGGAAGTGCCACTACAATAGCTGCAAAAGACTTATTATTTGCACTAGGTACTGATACAGGTGGATCTATTAGACAACCAGCAGCATACACTGGAATAGTTGGAATGAAACCTACTTATGGAAGAGTATCTAGATTCGGTTTAGTAGCTTTTGCTTCATCGCTAGATCAAATAGGTCCAATGACTAGAAATGTGTATGAAAACGCAGTGTTATTAAATGCTATAGTAGGAAAAGATCCTAAAGATTTAACATCTTCAAATAAAGAAGTAGAAGATTTCACAAGATTGATAGGAAAAGATGTTTCTAATATGAAAGTTGCTGTTCCTAATTACTTTATGAGTGATATTGTAAGTGATGAAATAAAAGAAAAAGTTAAAGATACAATTAAATTATTAGAATCTAATGGAGTATCAGTAGACTATATTGATATGAAGTATCTAGATAAAGCAGTTACTCTATACCAAGTTATTGCTATGGGAGAAGCTAGTTCTAATTTAGCTAGATATGATGGTATTAGATATGGTAATCCTACAGATACTCCTAAAGATATAGAAGATTTATATTTATCTACTAGAGCTGAAGGCTTTGGTGATGAAGTTAAAAGAAGAATAATGGTTGGTTCTTACTTACTAAGTGGAGATAATGCTAAGACTTATTATAATAAAGCACTATCTATTAGAGATGATATGAAGAAAGAATTTTCTAAAGTATTTGAAAAGTATGATCTTATTATTGGACCAACTACAACAACAACAGCCTATAACTTAGATGAAAATATGGATGATCCATTAAAGAGTTTTATGGATGATGTATTAGTAATACCTGTTAATATGGCAGGACTTCCTGCTATATCTATTCCAGTAGGTTTATCAAGTGATAAAATGCCTGTTGGATTACATATAATAGGTAATAGTTTTGATGAAGCAACTATCTATAAGCTAGCAAGTTTTATAGAAAAGAAAGTTGGTGATATTAATGAGTAATTATATTCCAACAATCGGTGTAGAAGTACACGTAGAATTAAAAACTAATACAAAAATATTCTCACCATCAGTAAATGGTTATGGACAAATGGCTAATTCATTAACTAATGTTATTGATTTAGGTTATCCAGGTACACTTCCAACTTTAAATGAAGAAGTAATTAATCTAGCTATTAAAGCTTGTAAAGTATTAAATTGTAATATAAGAAGAGAAATGCATTTTGATAGAAAGAATTATTTCTATCCAGATAATCCAAAGAATTATCAAATTACTCAGTTTGAAACTCCTATTGGATATGATGGTTATGTAGAAATAGAAGTTAATGGTAAAACTAAAAAAATAGAAATAGAAGAAATGCATATAGAAGAAGATACATGTAAGAGTACTCATAGAAAAGATAAGACTCTACTTGATTTCAATAGAGCAGGAGTACCTTTAATAGAAATAGTTACTAAACCATGTATGGAAAGTAGTGAGGAAGCTAAATTATACTTAGAAAAACTAAAAGAATTATTATTCTATAGTGATATTTCAGATTGTAAGATGGAAGAAGGTTCTATGAGAGCAGATGCTAACGTCTCAATAAGAAAGAATGAATCTGATCCATATGGAACTAAAGTAGAAATTAAAAATATTGGTTCTATTTCTAATGTAGGTTTAAGTATAGAAAAAGAAATTAAAAGACAAGAAAAATTATATGAATCTGGTGAAATATTCAAAGAACAGACTAGAAGATATGATGATAAACTAGGAGATACAGTATTAATGCGTGTTAAAGAAACAGGTAATGATTATAGATATTTCCCAGAACCAGATATACCTTATGTATATATTACTGATGAAATGATTTCTAATGTAGAAAAAACTATACCTATGTTACCTGATGAAAGAAGATCTAGATATATAGACTTAGGTGTAAGTGAATTTAAGGCTAATAAGTTAGTTAATAATAGAAGTTTAAGTGATTATTTTAATACTTTATTAGATTCTAATATTAATTTTGATATAGCTAGTAATTTATTACTAGGAGATATATCAGGATATTTAAACAAAGAAGAAAAAGTAATTACAGATACAACTCTTACTAAAGAAAGATTTATAGATTTAGTAAACAATATAGATAATAATAGTATTTCTAGTAGAAATCTAAAAGATATATTATCTAAAGTATTAGAAAGCAATTCTTCTATTGAAGAAATAATAAAAACATCTGGTATTAAAAATATTACAGATGATTCTAAAATCAGAGAAGTAGTTAATAAAATTATTAATGATAATCCTGATAGTGTTCTTGCTTATAAAGAAGGAAAAGATAGAGCTATTAAGTATTTAATGGGTCAAGTTATGAAAGAAACTAAGGGATCTGTTAATCCAAAAATGGCTAATGAAATTTTAATAGAAGAACTTAATAAATAATTGAAAAAGTGATGTAGTTATTGTATAATTATTATGATAGGATGTGAGGGTATGGAATTTATAAAAAAGAATAAGTTTGCTTGTATAGCAATCGCAGTATTTTTAGTGATGATACTATTGTTAGTACAAATAAAGGCTATGTTTTTCCCTGATGAAGAACATGCAATATATGGAAATAGACTAGAAGGTAGTGATAAAGTTAAAATATCTAATAGTAAGAAAAAGACTATAGAGTCTTCTATTACTAGTGATGGTACAGCTAAAAAAGCTACTATAAGAGTATCAGGAAGAATAATAGAAGTTATGATTACAGCAGAGCCTGGAACTTCAGTAGATGCTGCTAAAGGTTTAGCAAACATTGTAACTAGAAGATTAACTAATGAAGAAAAACATTTTTATGATATCCAAGTATTTATAACTAAAGATGAGAAATCTACAAGTTTTCCTATTATAGGTTATAAACATCATAAGAAAAAGAATTTTTCATGGACAAAAAATAGATAGGTGGAGAAAGTATGAAAAAAAGAGTAGTAATAATAGCTGTTTTAATAGCTTTAATATCGTTTGTATTTGTATATAGATATTATAATAAAGAAGATAAGAATACAACTTTAACAGTAGCAGAAAAACAGTGGGTACAAAATAATAGTAAAAAAGCATTTGATTTTGAAATTATTAATGATTATCCATTATATGGATTAAATGGAGAAGGAGTATTATTTGACTTCGTAAAAGATTTTGAAAAGAATGTTGGTTTAGAGTTTAATAAAATACCATATCTAAAGACATCAACTCCTACAACTAATAGTTTAAGAGTTAGAGTATTAAATAGTAATGCTAAATTAGGTAAAAATGATTTAGAGATATTTGAAGATGGATATATAGCTATCGGTAAAGAATATCAAAGAATCAATAGTATAAAAGATATGAAGAATTTAACATTCGGAGTATTTAAAACTGATGAAGCAGAAGTTAGTTATTATCTAAAAGGTGGTAATAATCTTTCATATAAGTCTTATGACAATATAGATAGTTTATTTGAAGCTTTAGATAAAGGTGAAGTTAATATGATAGTTGTTCCAAACATTATGTATTTAGACTCTACTATTGAAAAAGATAGTTATGCTATTAATTATTATTTCACAGAGTTAAATAGAAAAGTAGTTTTAACACTAACTGATGACAATAAAGAACTAAACAATATAGTTACAAAATACTATAATAAATGGAAAGCTACTAAGTATGTAAAAGAATATAATAAAGCTTACTTAGATTATTATTTAGAAAAGAATAATTTAAATGCTAAAACTAAAGCATCTTTAATATCTAAAAACTATGTATATGGGTATGTAGAAAATATTCCATATGAAGTTAAAGTTAATGGAAGAGCTGCAGGTATAGCAGGAGAATATATTAATAGAATTTCTAGACTTACTGATATTACATTTAAATATAAGAAATATAAAGATCAACATGCTTTAGAAAAAGCTATTGATAAAGGTGAAGTAGATATTTATTTTGATTATTATAATTATACTAATGATAAATATTTAGCTACACTATCTACATTTGTAGAACAATATGCAGTATTAGGAAGACAAGAAGATAATCATATAGTTAATTCTTTTGAGAGTCTAAAAGGACAAAAGATAGCTATGGTTAAAGGTGATTCTCTATATAATTATTTTGCTAATAACTCAAGAGCAAATATAACTACATATAACAATATAGATGATGTAGTTAGAAATGCTGGAAATAAGTTAGTAGTTGTAGATAAAGAAATATATTTGAATTATCAAAATAAGAAATTTAAGAATTTAAAATTATTATATATGGATAATATGATGAATGATTATAAATTCATGGTTAAAAAGAATAATAAAGCTTTTTATGATTTATTCAATTATATTATAAGTACAAATTCTTACTATAACTATAGAAATAGTGGTATTGAAAGTATGAATGCTTCTATATTTGAAAATTCTACTTTAGAACAAGTATATACTATAGTTTTAGTACTTATATTTACACCATTAATTATATTGGGAATTATATATTTAATTTTAAAGAAGAAAAAAGAAGTTAAGAAAATTAAAACTACAAACAGACATAAGTTTACTGATATGTTAACATCACTTAAAAATAGAAATTACTTGAATGCTAAAATGCCTGAATGGGAAGAATCTAAAGTATATCCACAGGCTATAGTAATGGTTGATTTAAACAACGTTAAATACATCAATGATAATTATGGTCATGAACAAGGTGATGAATTAATTATTAAAGCAGCAGGAATACTTGTTAATACTCAACTTGAAAATAGTGAAGTAATACGTACTGATGGAAATGAATTCTTAATATACTTAGTTGGTTATAGTGAAAGACAAATCTCAACATATACTAAGAAACTTGCTAAAGAAATGAAACATTTACCACATGAATTTGGAGCAGCAATTGGATATAGCATGATTGAAGATGAAATTAAGACTCTAGATGATGCAATAAATGAAGCAACATTAGAAATGATAACAGCTAAAGAAGAGTTTAAGTAAAAGGGATGAGGAGAAATGAACAAGTTGACAGGATTTTTTAAAAAAGTTATCAAAGTAGCAGCAAGACCAGAAATGCGTATACTTCCTGGTCAACTTGCTTTTTTCATTTTCTTATCAATTATACCTTTGGTAGCATTAATAGCTGCTATTATAGTTAACTTCTCTATACCTTTAGCAGAAGTACAAGGCTATATTAGTAGAATACTGCCGGAGTCACTTGCTAAATTTGTATTATCAGTAGATTCATATACAACATTAAATTTTAATATTGTAGTGTTCTTTATAACGGCCTTTATTTTAGCCTCTAATGGAACACATTCTATGATAGTAACATCAAATGAATTATATAAAATAGAACATAAAAGTTATCTAAAAAGAAGACTAAAAGCTATTGGAATGACTACTATATTGGTATGTGTACTAATATTCATACTATGTGTACCAGTATTTGGTGATGATATATTTAATTTAATTAGAGAGTTTTCTAAAAACACGTCATTAGTAAACTTCTTACATAGTGTATATCATGTGGTTAAATATCCATTATCAATATTAGTTGTATATATAAATATAAAATTACTATATATCTTAGCACCTGATAAAAAACTAAAACCAAGAACAACTACTAAAGGAGCTATATTTACTACAATAAGTTGGATTATTTCAACAGAAATATATACATTCTATATAAATAAATTCGCAATATATGATTTGTTCTATGGTAGTATTTCTAATATAATAGTCTTACTATTATGGATATATATCTTATCTTATTTATTTGTATTAGGAATGGCATTAAATACTGGAGATCATCCAGAAGATGATATCGAGAAAACAAGAGAAATTACAAAAGAAGATATAAAAGAAGAAAAAGAAAAAAAGAAAGATAAAAAAGACAAATCTAAGAAAGGAAGTAAAAAAGATGAAACGCATTAAAAGTGGAATATCAAAATTATTTAAGAATATAAAACATCTTTGTCATAGAATAGTTAAGGAGCATTTAATAAGAGAATATATAAAGAAAAATAAATTGTTTTGTACTTATGTATTAACTTGTATAATTAATTCAACTCTTCTAAGATTCTTTTGCATGCATACACTTGAGAATTACTTATCTATTAAACCAATAATAGCAGATTTAACTATCATTGTTTTAGCAGGATCAGTATGTTACTTATTTAAGCCTAAAAATAGATTTGCTTATTTATTATTTGTAGAAATATTATTTACTGCAATATGTATGATTAACTCTATGTATTATACTTTCTATACTTCATTTGCTTCAGTATCAATGTTATCTTTAACACAATATATTGGAGAAGTAGGGGATGCAGTAGTAGAAAATGTTATTCAAATAAAAGATTTAGTATATCTACTTGGACCAATCGCTTTAATCGCAGTACATATAAGATTAAAGAAAATAAATTATTATAAAAAAGTTGAGTCTAAAGCTAAAAGAAAGAAAAGAACTCTTAGAACATTATCAGCATCAGGAATACTTGCGTTAATGTTCCTATTAACTTTAACATCTCTAGATGTAACTAGATTAATAAAACAATGGAACAGAGAGTATATAGTTATGAAGTTTGGTATTTATATATATCAAGCTAATGATGTAGTAACTTCTATTCAACCAAAAATAAACTCATTATTTGGTTATGATCAAGCTAAAAAGAAATTTAATGATTATTTTAAAGATGTACAAAAACCAGCAGCTAATGAATATACAAATATATTTGCAGGTAAAAATGTTATAGTAATCCATGGTGAAAGTATGCAAACAAATACTATTGGATTAAAGTTTAATGGAAAAGAATTAATGCCTAATTTAACTAAGATGGCACATGAAGGAATGTATTTCTCTAACTTCCATTCACAAGTTAGTGTTGGTACTAGTAGTGATACTGAGTTAACTTTTAATACATCACTAATGCCAACTCAAAGTGGAACAGCATTTGTTTCATACTCAGATAGAGAATATATTGGTATACCTAAATTATTAAATCAAAAAGGATATTATTGTTATAGTATGCATGCTAATAATGCAGACTTCTGGAATAGACGTGCTATGCATGAAAGTCTAGGATATAACAAATTCTATGCTAAAGCAGATTATAATGTTACTAAAGAAAATACTATAGGATTAGGACTTAATGATAGAGAATTCTTTAAACAATCTATTCCTAAGATGCAAAAAGTAGCTAAGAAACATGATAAATGGTATAGTATCTCAATCATGTTAACTAACCATACTCCGTTCTCAGAAGTAGATAAATATGGTGAGTTTGATCTTACTTTAAAAGAAGGAGATAAAACTTATCCATATATGGAAGGAACTAAATTAGGTAATTACTTTAAATCTGCTCATTATGCAGATGGAGCTTTAGGAGAATTCTTAGATGAATTAGATAAAGCTGGACTTCTAGAAAATACAGTAGTTGTATTATATGGAGACCATGATGGAAGACTTCCTAGAAAAGATTACAATAGAATGCATAATTATGATAAAGTTAATGATAAAACATTAGATCCAGAAGATCCTAACTATAAAGAATATGATTCATATCAATATGAATTAGGAAGAAAAGTACCATTCATTATATGGACTAAAGATATGAAAGGTACTAAATTAAATAAAGAACATAAGAATGTTATGGGTATGTATGATGTTATGCCTACTCTAGGTAATATGTTTGGATTCTACAATAAATATGCTTTAGGACATGATATATTTACTATTAAGAATAATAATATAGTAGTATTCCCTAATGGTAACTGGGTTACTAATAAAGTATATTATGATAGTCAAAAAGGAGAATATTTATCTCTAAATGGTGAAGCTATAAGTCAAAAAGAAATAGAAAAGAATAATGACTATGCAACTAAATTATTAGATGTATCTAATGAAACAATAGTATTTAATTTATTAAAAAATACTAAGGAAGAGAAGGTTAAATAAAGGAGAAAAATATGAAATTAAGAAAGAGTGCTAAAAGATTTTTAACTATAATATTAATAATAGCTATCATCGTTGGAGGATACTTTGTCTATAAAACATTTATAGATAATGGTGAAGTAAAAGAAGTAAAAGTAATTCATCGTATACCAAAGTATGGATATGAATTAAAAGATAATAAAGACTCTAGATATAAAAAAATGTTTTATCAATTAGAAAAGATATTAAAGAAATCAGATGTATCTGAAGAAAAATATGTTAAAAAGATATCAGAAATGTTTATATATGATTTCTATACTTTAAGTAATAAGAGTGCTAAAACAGATGTAGGTGGAACAGATTTTGTATATAATAAAATACTAGATAATTTCATACTTAATGCAGAAGATACATATTATAAATATGTAGAAAGTAATATATATAATCAAAGACATCAAGATTTACCTAAAGTAACTAGTATAAAGATTGATAATGTAGAAAAGACTAGTTTTAAATATGATGATAAAGAAGAAAAAACTAAAACTAAATATGATGATAAAGAAGATACTGAAGCTTATAAAGTAAAAGTGTCTTGGAAATATAATAGTGGTAAATATGATAGTTATCAAAAAGAAGCTACTTTAGTATTTATACATGATGGAATTAAGCTAGTATTAGTAGAATTAGAGTAATAAAATAGGTCTAAAAAGACCTGTTTTTCTTTACAAATTTCATTTTTTGACTATAATATATAGGAAAGAAAGGGAGTATGGTGATGAATAAAGTATTTAAGTTTATAGCGTATCATTCAAAATTAGTATTAATAATTAGTTTAGCTTTATTAATACCTGCTTTATATGGGTTTATAAATACTAGAATTAATTATGATATATTAGTTTATTTACCAAAAGATATAGAGACTATTAAAGGACAGAATATATTAACTAAAGACTTTGGTATAGGATCATATGCTTTTGTAATGACGAATGATAAGTCACAGAAAAATATTTTAGAATTAGAACAAAAAATAAAAGACATTAAAGGGGTTAATGGAGTAGCGAGTGTAGTAGATGTCCTAGATACTACTATTCCACATGAAATGTTACCAGATGAGATTGGTGATAAGATTTATAAAGATGGAGAAACAGTTATACTGGTGACTTATAAAGACTCTACATCTACTGAAAACACTATTAAAGCAGTAGAAAAGACTAGAAAAGTAGTTAGGGATGCTAATCAAGTAAGTAGTATGACTTCTATGGTTATAGATACTAAGAATCTTTCAGATAAAGAATTATTTACCTATGTAGTAATAGCTGTAATATTCTGTTTAGTTATATTATTGATTGCAACAGATTCCTATATAATACCAGTATTATTACTATCTAATATAGGAATAGCCATTCTTTATAATATGGGTTCTAATCTATTCTTAGGAGAGATTAGTTATATTACTAAAGCAATTACTGCAATACTTCAATTAGGTGTAACAACAGACTTTTCAATATTCTTATATCACAAATATGAACATGCTAAAGAGAAGTATAAAGATAAAAGAGAAGCAATGACTCAAGCTATTAAAATGACCTTTAAATCAGTTATAGGCTCATCACTAACAACATTTGCAGGTTTCTTAGCACTATGTACTATGGATTTAACTCTAGGTACTGATATAGGTATAGTAATGGCTAAAGGAGTTATGTGTGGACTACTATGTGTACTTACTTTATTCCCAGCTCTATTACTTGTATTTGATAAAACAATAGATAAAACTAAACATAGAAGTTTCGCACCACACTTTAAAAGAGTACAACAATTCTCAATTAAAAGATATATATTTATAATAATAGCTTTCGTAGTACTTATGGTACCAGCTTTTATAGGTAATTCTAATTATGATGTTTATTATAAATTAGATGAATCGCTACCTAAAGATTTACCATTCCATGTTGCGAATACTAAGTTAGCTAAAAAGTTTAATATAGTTTCACCAGAAATTATATTAATAGATAAAGATATGAAAACTGATAAAGTAGAATCTTTAGTAGAAGACTTAAAAGATGTAGAAGGAATAGATTTAGTACTTGCACCATCTACTATGGATAGTGATATAGAAGATCTATTACCAGAAGATTTAACTAAAAGACTTACTAGTAAAGATTATCAAATGGTTATAATGAATTCATCTTATGAGATTGCATCTAATAAATTAAATAAACAAGTAGTAGATATAGACAAAATAGTTAAAAAGTATGATAAGAAGGGTATAATCGCTGGAGAAGGACCTTTAATGAAAGACTTAGTAACTATAGCTGACCATGACTTTAAAATGGTTAATTACACATCCATTATAGTTATATTTATAATTATGTTAATAGTATTACAATCAGTTGGATTACCAATAATATTAATATTTACTATAGAATTTGCAATATTTATGAATATGGCTTGTGCATACTTTACTGGAACTAAACTACCATTTATAGCATCCATTATAGTTGGTACTATCCAGTTAGGAGCAACCATAGATTATGCTATATTAATGTCTACTAAATACTTAGAAGAAAGAGTAAGATTTAAAGATAAAATAAAAGCTATAAAAGAAACATTACGATTAACAGTACCATCCATTATAACATCAGCTCTATGTTTCTTTGCCGCAACATTTGGAGTTGCTGTATATACAAAAATAGATATGATTGGAGCAATCTGTAGCTTACTAGCTAGAGGATCCATAATAAGTATGTTAGTAGTAATACTAATACTACCATCACTATTAATAGTATTTGATAAATTTATATTAAAAACTACAAGAATAAAGGAGGTCAATCAATATGAAGAAGATTAATAAGTTAATAACACTAATATTAGTACTCGGATTATTTAGTCCAATAACTACTTTAGCTTTGACTAAAAAAGAAACTATTTATAATACAATTGACTATACTGGTAAAGTAGAAAAAACTATTATAAATAATCATCTATTTGAACTACCAAAAGGTAGGGTAGAAGATGAAACTGAATTAAAGAATATTCTAAATATAAATGGAGATGAAACATTTAAATTAGAAGGTAATAAATTAATATGGAATTCTAATGGAAAAGATATATTCTATAGAGGAGAAATTAATAAAGAATTACCACTTTCTATAAAAACCACTTATTATTTAGATGGAAAAGAAGTTAATCCAAAGAAAATAGTAGGTAAGAAAGGTAATATAGAAATAAGATTACAGTTTACTAATAATAGTTATTCTAAAGAAGATAATATGTATTTACCATTAGTTGTAACAGTAGGTACTATGTTTACAAATAAAGATAATTATAATATTGAAATTAGTAATGGTAAAGCAGTTGATACTGGTACTAAATCTATAGCTTTAGGACTATCTTCTCCTGGACTATATGAAAATACAGGAATAAGCGAGTTTAGTAATTTTGATGAGGTTACTATTAAGTATGATACTAATAACTTTAGATTAAGTAATATTTATATAATCGCGACACCTAAAGTATTAGATACAAGTGATTTCAATATATTTAATAAAATAGACAGTCTTTATTCTGCAGTAGATAAATTAAATACTAATATGGATAAGATAGATAATGGTGCTAAAGAATTAGTAAGCGGTATTGGTAGTGCTAAAGAAGGTACTAGTAAACTAAATAGTGGTTCTAAACAAATAGATAATGGAGTTAAACAAATAATTACTGAATTAGATAACGCTAGTGGATCTATTAAACCTGATGAAGAAACTATAAATAATTTACTTGCTTTAAAACAAGGTAATACAGATGCAATAACAAATTTAACTACAGCTAATCAAACTATTGCAGAAAGTTTTAATGATAAAGGACTAGATATAACTTTAACAGAAGAACAATTAATAGAAATATTAACACAAGCAGGTTATGATCAAGCTACTATAGAAAGTTTAATTTCATATAAAAGAACTTATGATGGTAATAGTAAATTAATATATTTATTAAGCAAGAATAATACTGCTATTGATAAAACAATACAAAGTTCAAAAGAAACTATTATTAAATTAAATACTTTATTTACTGAGTTAAAAAAGGCTCTAATGAAATTAGAATATGGTACTAATAGTTTAAATAATGGTATTAATGAATTAGATAAAGGTATGAGTAAGTTATATAATGGATCTAATACTTTATCTAGTGGAATATCTACTTTTAATACAGAAGGTATTAAGAAGATAGTAGGTTATAGTAATAGGTTTAAAACATATACAGAAAAAGCTAAAAGAGTATTAAATAAATCTAATAAGTATAAAGGTTTTGGATCTAATAATGTTACTAGAACTACATTTGTATTTAAGATGAAAACATTAAAATAAGAAAAGGTAGACTTTTCTTATTTTTTTAGTATAATTTAAATAGAGGTGATAATATGATATTTAAGAAATGTTTAAAGTGTGGAGCTTTAGTAAAAGTAATTAAAGATTGTACTTGTGATAATTGTGGGATTAGATGTTGTGACGAAGAAATGAAAGAGTTAAAGGCTAACTCAGTAGATGCAGCATTTGAAAAACATGTTCCAGTATATGAAGTTAAAGATAATAACCTAGTAGTAACAGTTAATCATGTAATGGAAGAAGATCATTATATTGAATGGATTATAGTACAAACAGAAGATGGACATGTATGTAAGAAATTTAAACCAGGAGATATTCCTACAGTAACAGTTCCATATACTAAAGCAACTTTATATGCATATTGCAATAAACATGGTCTATGGAAAACAGAAGTAGAATAAAAAAGATATCAATTTGATATCTTTTTATTTTATGGATTATTTGCATTTGTATTAGTATTATTGTTAGTATTACTATTACTATTGTTATTATTATTTTGATTAGTATTACTATTATTGTTAGTATTATTATTTGTAGTACTAGAGCTATTACTTCTAGTAGTATTACTTCTAGTAGTGTTATTTCTAGTTGCAGTATTACTTCTAGAGCTTCTAGAATATCTAGAAGGAGTATAAGTACTAACCTTAACAGTTGTCTTAGTATAATTACCTTTACCTATAACAGGTTTTTCATAAGGTTCATTTATTGAGAAATTAAATTTCTTAATAGTTTTATGCTTCTTTAATCCTAAGTTAACTTTCATAGCATTTATAATAGCTTTCTTACTACCTGCATAAGGAACATAATTCCATAAAGTTAATCTTGATCTCTTATCATAAATCATTCTACCAACACCTGATAAATATAATTGTTGTATATCAACTATTTCAGAATCATCAGCAGCTAAACTTTTCTTAACAATATCTTTACCTACATTGTAGAAAGATAATATTTGTCCAGTAGTTAAGTTAGTATCTATACTATCTGATACAGTATCTAATATCTTAGTAAATGTAGATACATCTTTAACAGTTTTAATCTTATTCATTAAAGCTTTAATAATTTCTTGTTGATGTTCAGCTCTACCAAAATCACCATTAGCAAGTTGTTTTCTATTTCTAGCATATACTAGAGCTTCTTCACCATCTAAATGTTGATGTCCTTCATCTATACATATTTCTTTCTTTCTAGAAGAATCATCAGTACATAATCTCTTAGGAACATCCACATCAACTCCACCAACAGCATCAACTAATTTAACTAAACCTTTAAAGTTAATCTTAGCATAATAATCAATATTAACATCAAAGTATTCTTCAATAGTATTCATCATACAATCAGTACCATAACCAGCAGCATGAGTAATCTTATTTTCAGCTTTATCAGACCAACAAGCAATTGGTACATAACTATCTCTTGGTATAGATAACATAGTTGCATTTAAAGTTTTAGGATTGAATGTAATAAGAATTAATGTATCACCATTAGCAATCGCATTCTTAGTTAATACTTCATCAGTAGAATCAATTCCCATTAAAAGTATTGTAAATGGTTCATTAACAGATTTACCACTAGATTCATTTTCACTCTTAGAAACATCCGATTTCTTCATTCTTTTTTCCTTAGATACTACTACTTTAGTATCACTAGCAATATCTTCATATCCATTAGTAGATGAAAACATAGATACATAATTGCTAGAAACAAACATACTATCTAACTCATCACTATATAAATCTGCAAGCATAGATGAATAATCATTATACTTCTTAATCTTATTTTTCTTCTTTAAATTATTTTCATTAATAATTTCTTGAGGAATAATATATCCTTCAGGAGAATTTTTATCATCTAATATACCAATAGTAAATCCATCTACATCTTCTACACTATCAATACCATTAGTACTCTTAGTAATTAAACTAGAAGAATAAGTAACATATACTTTATTCATATTACTAACTTTTCCATATATATAGAAAATAGTTCCCCCAGCTAAGAAACATAAAATTGAATAAATTACCATAAAAGTAACTAACACAACACTCTTAGCTCTACCTCTTTTATTCTTCTTTCTTACTTTAATCTTAAATAAATCTCTAGTTTTAAAGAATAAAATTAAGTCTATAAATACTAATATTCCAATAATTATATATCTAATTAAAGTCTCAATACCAGTAAGTAAAAATATTTCATATATTAAAAATCCACTAACAGTAATAGATATTATAAAAAATACAGCTGCAAGGAATCTAAGTTTCGATTTTCTTTCTAATTCTTTAAGTTCTTCTTTCTCCATTGATTTAAACCTCCAATTTTAAAAGTTTGACAACAATAATTATACCTAATTTATCATATTTTATCAAGCATATTTATAACCATTTTTATTATATGTAAATATAAGTGTAAATAGGTAATAATTTATGTCAAATAGGCCCCTTGATTTACATATATATTGTATAATATAATTGAAAGAATATATATAGGAGGTGGTCATGTGTTAAATAAGAAAAAACTAATATTCTTATTAGTGCTATTTGGTGTGCTATTCTCGGTACAAAATACAAAGGCCTTGACTGTCTCTGAGTATAAATCAAGAACTACTTGTAAATCTAAGTTTGAACTTGCTAGAGCAAACTCTAATGGATCAGTAACATCAGTAAAATGTTATAACACTTATGCAGAAGCAAACACTGCTATGAATAGTAGTAGTTATGATGATGTATTTATCTTTGATGAAACTGGAACTACAAAAATAGTAAATGCTAAATATGCTTTAGTAGATTTAAGTGTTAATCCTGAAACTTTAACATATTATTATGAAACTAAAGATCTAAGTGGTAGAAAATATACATATATGGATAATGGTTCATTATATGGAGGAGTAGATGGAGCGCTATTAGATGTTAATTATAATAAATCTATTAAAGTAATGATTGCAGGTCTATCTGCTTGGATAGCTAATGGTACATATGAAATAGTTCCACTAAATTGGATTAAGTCTAGTAGTTCATATACAGTAGGGGATACTATTAAACATAATTATGTATCTAAAATACAAAATACATATAGTGGAAGTTCAGGTTCTATAATTGGACCTAAACCAACTATGTTAAACAAAGCTACTTATTATAGTTATGATGGACATTACTTCTATACAAATAGATTAACTATGTTAAAAGATTATAGAAATGGTAATAGAAATAATTCATCTAATAAATCTAATCCATACTATAACTATTACATGTTCTTATCTAACCATTCTAAAACAACTTACTCATCTGTAAATATTGATGAGTATATTAGAAATAATATGGGCGCAACTAAAGGACTTTATGGATCAACATCAGAGAATGGTTCATCTAGGTTATATGGACAAGGATTATTCTTCTATAATTCACAAGAACGTTTCGGTAATAATGCTTTACTTGCCTTAAGTTTAAGTAGAAATGAAACAGGCCACGGTAGAAGTGATCTAGCTATTTATAAAAATAATGGATTTGGTCTTAATGCAGTAGATTCTAATCCATATCAAGCAGCTAACTGGTATCCAACATTCGCATCTTCTATATTTGAATTTGGTTCTAAATGGATAACAGATGGTTATGCAGATCCAAGTGATTCTAGATACTTTGGTCCAGTATTTGGTGATAAGTATATAGGAATGAATGTTAAATATGCAGGAGATACTTATTGGAGTGAAAAGATGGCTGCTAACTATTATAGTTTTGATAAAGCTAAAGGATTGCAAGACTATAACTACTATCAATTAGGAGTAGTAAATAATTCTACTGCTGCTTATATGTCTCCAAGTACTTCTAGTACTAAAGTATATACATATCCAGAAAAAGATGATGGAGTATTAATAGTAGGGGAAGTATCTAATAGTGAAGGAACTTGGTATAAACTACAAAGTGATAAAATAATAAATGGTACTACAATAACTACTACAGGAGATTATAATTGGAACTCATATGTTTATGTAAAACAAAACCAAATAACTAAAATAAATACACCTAAGAGTGGATATAAAATACCAAAAGATGTAACAGAATATCAAGATAGTAAATATAAATATGACTTATATGTCGAAAGTGCTACACTAAAACCTAAAGTCGCAACACTTACTAAAGATGCTGATTACTATTATGATTCGGCTCTAACGTCTAAGAAAGGTAATAAAGTACTAAAAGATAAAAAAGTTATGGTTTATAGTACTGCATATAATAAAAACAATGTCCCAGTATCATACTTAATAACATCAGACTACATGTATGATCAAAAAGACTGGGTACCTGCAAGTTCTATTAAGTTTATTAATAGTGACTATGGTAGACAAGATCTAGATATTAAAGGAGTATATGAATGGGTATGTAGTGAACCTATAGATAACTCTAAATATAAAATAGGTGGAGAATATGAATTTGCATATTTCCCTATAGTAGGAGAAACAACAGTAAGTGGAGTTAAATGGTACAAGATACCAGTAAGCTTATCTTCTAATACAAATTCATATGGATATATACTTGCTAGTGAAACAAATGGTAGAGTAATTAAATCTAGTTTCAAAGTAACAAATGAAAATACACAAAATAATAATCCACCAACTATAACAGCTTCTAATAAATCTATTGTTCAAGGTACTAATATTAATCTATTAGATAATGTATCTGCTACCGACCCAGAAGATGGAAACATTACTAATAAAATAGAAGTTAGTGGTAGTGTAGATAAAGATAAAGTTGGTACTTATGAAATAACTTATAGTGTTACTGATAGTGGAAATATAACTACTACTAAGAAAATAACTATTACAGTAACAGAAAACAAAAAACCAACAATAGAAGCTACTGATAAAGAAATAACAGTTAATACAATATTTATGCCATTAAAAGATATAAAGGCAACTGACCCAGAAGACGGAGATATTACTAATAATATAGAAATAACTGATAATAATGTAGACTTTACTAAATTAGGTGAATACACAGTTACTTATAAAGTAAAAGACAGTTATAACCAAGAAGTATCTAAAACAATCACTATAACAGTAGTAAAAGATAGAGATCCAGTAATTAATGCTAGTAATAAAACTATTACTCTAAATACTACTTTTAAACCATTAGATAATGTATCTGCTACTGATCCAGAAGATGGAGATTTAACTAAGAATATAGAAGTATTAGAAAACACAGTAGATACTACTAAAATAGGTACTTATAAAGTAGTTTATAAAGTAGTAGATTCTGCTAATAATGAAACTACTAAAGAAATAAGTGTACAAGTAATAGAAAAAGTATTAACTAAAGCAAATGGAGAATTCAACTTAGAAGCATTAAAATGGGATAAGACTAAAAAGAAATATACTATTAGTGGATATCTAATTATTCTAAATCAAAATAATAATTATACTGATAATGAATACAAGTTAGTTCTAAAAGATAAAAATAGTGATGAAGAATATTCTATAAATATAGATTCATGGACATCTAATGTTCCATATGATTTAGGAACTTCTTATAATAGTAAATATAAAAACTCATGGTTTAAAGGAGAAATAGATTTCTCTAATATTCCAGTAGGAGATTATGATTTATATATGAAAGCTATTAAAGGAGATTATTATACAGAAACAATAGTAGATAACTTATTTAATACAAGTATAGATAGAAGAGGACAAGATGATAATAAAGGATATAGTTTCAAAGTACAATTATCTTTAAAGAATAAAAAAATAGATCTAAGTATTAGAGATAATCTAATAACTACATCTACTTCTAATACATTTAGAAATATGATTAATGACTATGAAAATATTAAATTTGAAGGTAATAACTTACATGTAATTGGAACATCTTATAACTATGGAGGTACTTATAATAATCCATCTAATATTACTAGAAAACTAATATTAGAAAATACAACTACTTATAAACGTTATACATATAATATTGGAAGTACTAATAAAGGTAGTTATAAAGTAACATCTACTGATAATAAATCTAAAGAATATGCATGGTATGATAAAGTGCTAGATATATCTGATTTAGATAAAGGAACATACTCGATGATAGTTTATACTAAGACAAGTGATTCTGAGGATTATGGAGAAATAAATGATCTATTTGGTATGGCACCTAGTATAAGTACTACTATTAATAATAAGAATTATAGAATACATTTAAATAAGAATAAACTCAATGTAATAGAATTAATTGTAGAATAAAAAAAGATCTAATTTAGATCTTTTTTATTTTGCTATTCTAATTACGTAAGCGGAAGCTTGACAACTTGTAACACTACTACCGGGAGCAATACCACTAACATATGATCCAGAACTCATACCAGTTTCTCCAACCCCTACAACGCTTATTTTAACGTTAGGATAATTACTTCTAAAGAATGAATATAATGCACTAGATACAGCAGAATAACCACTATTACTATTAAATACATTTCTCATAGAACCACTAACTACATAAGTCTTAGGAGTACAAGTAGGAGTACTAGGTTTAGAAGGAGTAGTTTTTCTAGAAGTAGATTTACTACTAGACTTTCTTGCTTCTACAACTTCTTTCTTACCATTACTTAATGTAACAGTAACAGTAGTATTACTAGATACTTTTTTACCAGCACTAATAGATTGAGACATAACTCTATCTTTCTTAATAGAATTACTATTCTTATAAACAAAATTATAATTTAGATGAGCATCTTTTAATTTCTTAATAGCTTCACTCTTAGTTAAATCCTTTAAGTTAGGAACCTTACATTCTTTACCATCAGATATAGTAACTATAATAGTTTCATTATTCTTAATAGCTTTACCAGCTTTAACAGAATACTTAATTACTTCTCCTTGTTTAACAGATTCACTAAACTCATGTTTTTCTTGATATTTAATTTTATATTTATCAGCCCATTCATAGAAATCAGCTAAAGACTTAAACTTAGGCATCTTTAATTTACCTTTAGAAATAACTATAGTAACTAAACTACCTTGTTCTATAATAGAACCTTTCTTATAATTAGCACTTATAACATGATTATCTTTAATCTTTTCATCATACTGATCAGTAAAATCTAATTTTAATCTATTAGTAATTACCCATTTAGTAATAGAATCAATATCCATCTTCTTAAGATTAGGAACTTTTATTTTCTTACCTTTACTAATAGTAATATTTACTTCTTGGTCTTTAATAACAGTACCAGGTTTAATACTTTGCTTAGATACTAAACCACGTTTAATTTTACTAAAATCTTTATTAATATTATATTTTATCTTATGTTGTTTTAAATAGAATACTGCTTCAAACTCAGTCTTTTTAGTTAAATCTATTAATCTAGGACTTTCTAGAGGATCATCTCCTAAAGAGAAAGTTAATTTAATAGAATCATTTCTCTTCATATTACCACTTTTACTTTGTTCTATTAAAGTATCTCTAACTTTATCAGACTCAGTAAATTCAACATCAACATTACTTAAATGATTTTTCTTAATAAACTTTAATACTCTTTCACTATCCCAAGTAACCATATTAGGAATTACTACATCTTTATTAGGACTAGGTCCTTCACTAATAGATACAGTTAATATTTTATCTTTAGGATTACTACCAGGTTTTAAATTCTGAGATATAACTTTATATTCACCTATCATATCACTATATTCATATTCTTGGTCTAACTCTATATTATTCTTAGTTGCCCAATCAACTACAGTAGTTAAACTCTTTCCTCTAAAATCTTCTACTTTATTTAGAGTAGGGAAAGTAAATACATTCATAGTAATTAAAATACCTAAAGTATTATATATAGTTAATAATAATGCACTTACAAATATAGATCCTTTATGTTTAGTATTATTGGTAATAGAACTTGATACAAAAAATACTGAGAATAAAAACAATAATACTACATTAGTAAGTAAATATAATAAATTTAAATCATTACCCTTATATAAAAGAGTAGATACTACAGATCCAATACTAGATATAATACATAAGAATAACATTATATTCACAAAAGTATGCCTTTCCTTTCTACTAGTATCCATATACACCACCTCATCTTATAATATAATTATATAATAATAAAGTGTAAATATAAATAAAATTGACATATTTGTATGTAAATAGAATGTCATAAAATGTAAATAAAAAATTACAAAGTAGACATAAATGGAAAATAATGGTATTATTGAGTTAATAAAGTGCTAGTACAGGCTTTAATAGTTTGTGTTGGCACTTTTTTTGTAGGAGGAGTAGAGAAGTGAAAAAATTAGTAGTCTGTTTTTTGTTACTTGTTAGTTGTCTACCAATAAATATTTATGCACGTAGAGGATGTTGTTCTCATCATGGAGGAGTAGCAGGCTGTTCATCATCTGGACGTCAAATATGTAATGATGGATCATTAAGTCCAACATGCACTTGTAATGGAGGAGGTAATACAACAAGAGCTGTTACACCTAGTTATATCTATGGTTGTACTGATTCAAATGCAATCAATTATAATCCAAAAGCTAATAGAGATAACGGAAGTTGTATAGCTAAAAAAGAAGGGTGCATGGATAATAAAGCTATTAATTATGATGCAAGTGCTAATACTGAAGATAATTCATGCCAGTACAAAAAACAAATAGTAGAAAAAGAAGTCATAGTATACAAAACAAAATACAAAAAGAATAAAACAATAGAAAAAGATAAAGAAAAAGTATTAAAAGAAGGAAAAAATGGAGAAAAAGAAGTAACTTATGAAGCTATAGTGGATAAAGACGGTAACGTTATTTCTAAAGAAAAGAAAGATGAAAAAGTTATTACAGTAGCGGTGCCAGAATTAGTAGAAGTTGGTACAAAAGAACCTGATGGATTTATAGAATTTCTTTGGATAATATCCACAATAATTTGTTTCATATATAGTTATAAAAATAAAGATAGTAAATTACTAGTAAATAAAATAGGTAAACAAGAAAAACCATTAAAGATTATATTATATGTGCTATATGTACTATTTATAATTCCAGTATTTATTGATATAGTTCTTATAGCTATTGATATAACACAAAAAATATTAAAAAAACAAGAATTCATTCATTAATAATGAGTGAATTTTTATTATAAATTAATACATACTAATAATGGTGATTATATGAATAATAATAGTATATGGACAATAAATCTAAAAGAAGAAAAGATTAATAAACTAACTAAAGATATAACAGTAGATATTTTAATAATAGGTGGAGGTATGACAGGATTATCTACTGCATATCAATTAATTAACAAAGGACTAAATATTGCGGTAGTAGAAAGAAATAGGATAGGTATGGGTATAACTTCTAGAAGTACCGCTAAAATTACTTATTTACAAGAAAACATTTATTCTAAGTTAAAGAAATATCACAATGAAGAAGTATCTAAAAAATATTTAGATTCCCAATTAGAAGCAATTGATACTATAAAAAGAATAATACAAGACAATAAAATAGATTGTGATTTTTATAAAGTAGATTCTTATTTATTTACAGAAGATAAAGAAAAAATAAAAGATGTTAAAGAAGAAAAAGAATTATTAGAAAAGTTTGGTATTAAAACTAAAGAGTTTAATAAACTTCCAGATAATAAAAAAGTTAAATATTCTTTTAGTGTTTCTAATACTTATGTATTTCATCCTATAAAGTATTTAAGATCTTTAAAAAATATATTAAATAAAAATAATATAAAAGTATATGAAGATAGTAAAATAACAAAAATAGATAAAAGAGATGATTTGTTTATATGTTCTACAGATAAAAGTGTTATAAAGACAAAAAAAGTAGTAATAGCAACCCACTATCCATACTTTTTATTTCCATTTATAATGCCATTAAAATGTAGTTTAGAAAAATCATATATAGGAGTAGAAGAAGTAGATAAGTTTTTAGATTTTAGTGCTATTAACACTAGTATTCCTACTAAATCAATTAGATATCATAAAGATAATAAAAATTATAGAATAAATTTAATTAATTCACACAATTTAGCTTTTAAAAATAATGATAAAGAAAATTTTAAAAAATTATTAAAAAATAACTATAAATGTATTTGGTCTAATCATGATATTATGACTAATGATAATATACCATTCATAGGTAAAATAGATAATGATTTATTAATTGGTACTGGTTATAATACATGGGGAATGACTAATAGTAGTATTGCTTCTAAAGTATTAAGTGATATTATTTTAAATAAAGAAAATAAATATAAAGAATTATTCAATCCTAAAAGAGGATTAAATATATCTAAAATAATTAGATTTCCTATAATACTAAGTAGTAATATAAAATCCTTTATTGGATCTAAAATAAATAAAAATAAATCTTGGTATAGTAAGAATGTTATATTTAAAAAAATTAATGGTAAGAATGTAGGTATTTATATAGATGAAAAAAATATTAAACATATTATTTATAATAAATGTCCTCATCTAGGATGCTCATTAGAATTTAATGAAATTGAACATACTTGGGATTGTCCTTGTCATGGTTCTAGGTTTGACATAGATGGTAAAGTTATTACTGGACCTAGTAATTATGACATTACATATAAAGAAGAATAATCTTCTTTTTTTGTTTGTAATAAAACTTGTCTAAATATCAATAATGTTTTATAATTTATATATATGAAAGTGTGATTTTTATGGCCAAAAAAATAGGTATGATTATTATTAATTATAATGATTATAATACAACTAAAAGATTACTAGATAATATATCTAAATATAAGTGTTTAGATAGGATTGTTGTAGTTGATAATAACTCAAGTGATGATTCATATAAAAAGTTAAAAAGAATCAAAAGAAAGAACTTAACTATATTAAAAAATGATAGTAATGCAGGATATGCATCAGGTATAAATATAGGAGCTAAATATCTAATAGAAGAACTAGGTAAATTAAATATTATAATATCTAATTCTGATGTAATTATAAATGATGAGAATGATATAAAAATGTTATCTTCTCATATAAAGAAAGATATCGCAGTAGCAGCTCCAGTAATATTTGAAAATAATAAATTAAATAGAGGATGGAAATTAAGTAAAGTATCTCATGAAATATTATTTAATTTACCAAAATTACATAAACATTATAAAAAGAAATATTCTTTCTATAAAGAAAGTCATTATGATAATGACACATCTATAGTAGATGTAGTATCTGGATGTTTCTTTATGATAGATTCTAATGCTTTACAAAGAGTAGATTATTTAGATGAGAATACTTTTTTATATTATGAAGAATTAATATTAGCTAATAAACTAAAGAAAATAAATAAAAAAGAATTAGTAGATAATAGAGTAGTAGTAATACATGATCATAGTGTGACTATTGATAAGAAATATGATAGAATAAAGAAGTACAAAGTTTTAAAAGACTCACAAAAATATTATGTTAAAGAGTATTTAAAAGCTACTAAATTTAAATTGTTTTTCCTATCATTAACTAACAAGTTTAGTTTATTATTAATTAGAATTAGGAATTTATTCAGGAGGTAAGTATGAAAGGAATTATTTTAGCAGGAGGGTCTGGTACTAGACTTTATCCAATTACGAAAGGAATTAGTAAACAATTAATGCCAGTATATGATAAGCCAATGATTTATTATCCATTAGCTACTTTAATGCAAGCTGGTATTAAAGATATCTTGGTAATAACTACACCAGAAGATCAAGCGGGATTTGTAAGATTATTAGCAGATGGAAGTGATTTAGGGGTAAACATTTCTTATGTTACACAACCATCACCAGATGGACTTGCACAAGCATTTATTTTAGGAGAAGAATTCATTGGAGATGATTCTTGTGCAATGGTATTAGGAGATAATATATTCTTTGGAAGTGGTTTTGAAGATTTATTAAAGAATGCTAGAGAAACTGCTGAAAAAGGAAAGGCTACTATTTTTGGTTATCAAGTTCATGATCCAGAAAGATTTGGTATTATGGAATTTGAAAAGACTGAGAATGGTAATAAAGTAATCAGTGTGGAAGAAAAACCAGATAAACCAAAAAGTGATTATGCAATCACAGGTTTATATTTCTATCCACAAGGAGTATCTGAAAAAGCTAAATTAGTTAAACCATCTGCTAGAGGAGAATTAGAAATAACTACATTAAATGATATGTATTTAAAGGAAGATAAACTACAAGCAGAATTATTAGGAGATGGATATACTTGGTTTGATACTGGTACATTTGAAAGTATGATGGATGCTGCTAGTATGATTCAAAGAGTAGAACATAACTCTGATAAAGTAATGTGTTGTCCAGAAGCTATTGCTTATAAAAATGGTTGGATGAGTGATGAAAAATTAGAAGAGTTAAGTAAGGTTTATAAAAAGAATACTTATGGTAAGTATTTAAATAAAGTATTAACGAAAGGACGAAAATAATGAAAAAGATTGAGACTAACTTAAAAGATTGTTATATTTTAGAACCAGCAGTATTTGGAGATGATAGAGGTTATTTTTCTCCATACTTTATACAAGAAGATCTAAATAAAGAAGGTATCTTCTTTGATGGAGTAGTACAAACTAATAGATCTAAAAGTTCTAAAGGTGTACTTAGAGGAATGCATTTCCAAAAAGATCCTAAGTGCCAAACTAAAATAGTTGAAGTTATTAATGGTGCAGCTGTTGATGTAGTTGTTGATATAAGACAAGGGTCACCTACATATGGAGATTATACTTATGTATTATTAAAACCATATGATGCTAATGATAAAGAAAGTGGAAAACAATTATATGTACCTAGAGGATTTGCTCATGGTTTTGTATCTTTAGAAGATGATACAGTTTTCCAATACTTAATAGATAATGATTATGCTCCAGATATGGAAGCAGGTATTCCTTGGAATGATCCAGATGTAAATATTCCTTGGGAAAAACTATTCCAAGAATATGGAATACTAGAACCACAATTATCTGAAAAAGATGGTAAACATTTAACACTTAGTAAGAGTCCTAAATATTTTACTTATGAAGGTGATAAATAATGAGATATTTAATTACTGGATACAAAGGACAATTAGGATTTGATTTAACTAGAGAATTAGATAAACGTGGAGAAAAAGATTATAAAGCAGTTGATATAGATGAGATGGATATTACTAATAGGGAAGAAGTAATGAAAGTAGTTAAAGACTATAATCCAGATGTAATAATTCATTGTGCTGCTTGGACTGCAGTAGATAAAGCAGAAGATATGGAAGATAAAGTTAGATTAGTTAATGTAGAAGGAACTAAAAATATAGTAGATGCTTCTATTGATATAGATGCTACTATGATTTATATGTCTACTGATTATGTATTTGATGGTACAAAAGAAGGATATTATACAGAAGAAGATAAAGTTAATCCAAAGAGTGTTTATGGTCTAACTAAATACGAAGGTGAAGAAGAAGTTAGACGTAATCCAAAACACTTTATTACTAGAATATCTTGGGTATTTGGTATTAATGGAAATAACTTTATCAAAACTATGTTAAAATTATCAGAAAATCATGATGAATTAAATGTAGTTGGAGATCAAGTAGGTTCACCTACATATACAGTAGATTTATCTAAAGTATTAATAGATATGTCTAAAACTGATAAGTATGGAACATACCATGTTAATAATAATGGTTATTGTTCTTGGGCAGAATTTGCAGATTACATCTTTAAAAGTAATAAAAAAGATGTTAAAGTTAATTATGTAACAACAGAAGAGTATTTAGAATTAACTAATGCTAAACAAGCATATAGACCTAGAAATTCTAAATTAAGTAAAGATAAGTTAGTAGAAGCCGGATTTGAAATGTTACCAGATTGGCAAGATGCTACTGATAGATATTGTAAAGAATTAGAAGAAGCTAAAGTATTAGTAAAGAAATAGGAGGATAATATGAAGTTTTTAGTAACAGGAGGAGCAGGTTTTATAGGAAGTAATTATATGCATTATGTAGTTAATAAATATCCAGAAGATTATTTTGTATGTTTAGATGCACTTACTTATGCAGGTAATTATAATAATATTAAAGATTTAGAGACAAAAGAAAATTATAAATTTGTAAAAGGAGATATTACAGATAGAGAATTTATTGATAAATTATTTAATGATGAGAAATTTGATATAGTAATTAACTTTGCTGCAGAATCTCACGTAGATAATTCAATAAAGAATCCAGGAATATTTTTAACTACTAATATTATTGGTACACAAGTATTAATGGATGCTTCTAAAAAATATGGAGTAAAAAGATATCATCAAGTATCTACAGATGAAGTATACGGAGATCTACCATTAGATAGACCAGATCTATTATTTACAGAAGATACTCCAATACATACATCTAGTCCATATTCATCATCTAAAGCAGGAGCAGATCTATTAGTAGGAGCATACCATAGAACATTTGGACTTCCTACTACAATAAGTAGATGTTCTAATAACTATGGACCATATCAATTCCCAGAGAAATTAATTCCAGTAGTTATTTCTAAAGCATTAAAAGATGAAAAGATACCAGTATATGGTAATGGGGCTAATGTTAGAGATTGGATCCATGTAATAGATCATAATATTGGTGTTGATTTAATAGTTAGAAATGGTAAAGTAGGAGAAGTATATAACTTAGGAGGTCACTCAGAAAGAAGTAACCTTGAAGTAGTTAAAACAATACTTAAACAAATGGGTAAAAGTGAAGACTTAATTACATTCGTAGAAGATAGAGCAGGTCATGATTTAAGATATGCAATAGATTCTACTAAAACTGAAAATGAATTAGGTTGGGATAGAACTTATACATTTGAAGATGGTATTAAAGAAACAGTAGATTGGTATTTAAATAATACTGAATGGATAGATAATATCCAATCAGGTGAATATAAAAAGGCTTATACAAAAAAATAGATTAGGGTACTAATCTTTTTTTCAATGTTATAAATTTCTAGGAGGACATATGGAAAAATTAGTAAGTGTAATAATACCAGCATATAATCATGAGAAATATATTGGTGATGCTATTAATAGTGTATTAAACCAAACTTATAAAAATATAGAATTAATAGTAGAAGATGACTGTTCTACAGATAATACTGTAAAAGAAATCAAAAAGATTAAAGATAAGAGATTGAAAACAATATTTTCTAAGAAAAACAAAGGAACAGTTAGAACTATAAATCATTTATTAAGTATGTGTAATGGAGATTACATTGCTATTTTGGGTTCTGATGATATTTGGTATCCAGAAAAAATAGAAAAACAATTAAAACACTTTAAAAAAGGTATTGGGGCAGTATTTTCTATAGCAGATATTATTGATGAAAATGGTAATAAATATACAGAAGATGAAAACTTTACTGATGAAATATTTATAAAAGATAATATGTCAAAAGGGAAAAGACTAAGATTGTTCTATGACAAAGGTAATCATTTATGTCATCCCAGTTCAATTATAACTAGAGAAGTTCTAGAACAGATTGGTTTATATAATCCCGTATATAGACAATTACATGATTTTGATTATTGGACTAGATTATTAACCCAATTTAATATGTTTATAGTTCAAGAAAAATTATTAGCATATAGAAGGTTTAAAGATAAGAATAGCAATTTAAGTAGTAATAAAATTACTAATATAATAAGACATATAAACGAATCCTATAATATTATCAAAGTAATGTTTGATAAAATTGATAATAAAACATTTAAAGAAGGGTTTAGTGACATGTTCAAAAACAAAAATGCTTCTAGTAAAATAGATTTGTTGTGTGAAAAGTATTTTGTACTATTAAAACTAAATATTTTAGGAGCTAATAACAGACAATTAGCTCAAGAGGTGTTATTTAATAATCCTGAAAAAGACGAAATAATAAAAGCGTTAGAAACAAAATATAAGTATTCTTTGAATGATATATATAATGATTTAGGAAATTTATATGAATTATATCCAATAGTAATACCAATGGAAGTTATTCCTGATTTAAAAAGACTTATTAGTACAAAAGAAGAATTGGAGAAATTAAATAAAAATTTATCTAAAGAGTTGAATAGTATATATAGTTCTAAATCTTGGAAGATTACTAAACCAATAAGAAAAGTTACGGAGATGATGAGTAATGGAAAACACAAAAATTAAATTATTTGATGTTAATACTGATAAGTATGGTAAATTAGTTCCATTAGAAGGAAATGATACAATACCATTCGATATAAAAAGAGTTTACTATATATATGAAGTAGAAGAAGATGTTAGAAGAGGTTTTCATTCTCATAAAGAATTAGAACAAGTTTTAATATGTGTGCATGGATCAGTTAAAATATTGGTTAAAACACCAGAAGAAGAGGAAATAATTACATTAGATGATCCTAAAAAAGGATTATATATTGGTCCTAATATATGGAGAGAAATGTATGATTTTAAAGATGGTGCAGTACTTTTAGTACTAGCTAGTGATCATTATGATATAAAAGATTATATAAGAAAATATGAAAACTATGAAAAATACTATAATGAAAACAAAAAGTAAAAGAGGTAATTATATGAAAATAGCATTTTCTACAATGAAATATATGCATGATGAAATAAGCAATGAAATGGTAAATAAATTTAAAGATATTTATGATAAAGGTTGGTATGTTTTAGGAGAAGAAGTATCAAAATTTGAAAAAGAATTTGCAAAATTTATAGGGATAAAATATTGTGTTGGAGTAGGTAATGGATTAGATGCTTTACAAGTAGCACTCTTATCATTAGATATTGGTCCTGGTGATGAGGTTATTGTCCCTAGTAATACATATATTGCTACTGTTTTAGCTGTTTCAAATGTAGGAGCTAAACCAGTATTAGTAGATCCTAATATAGAAACATATAATTTATCATCTAAAGGTATAGAAGAAGCAATTACTAAAAAGACAAAAGCTATTATAGCAGTACATTTATATGGGCAAAGTGCAGATATGGATGAAATAAATAAAATTGCTAAAAAACATAAATTATATGTAATAGAAGATTGTGCTCAATCTCATAATTCAAAATATAAAAACAAAAAGACAGGTAATTTAGGTGATATAGGATGTTTTAGTTTTTATCCTGGAAAAAATCTAGGAGCCTTAGGAGATGCAGGAGCGCTAGTTACTAATAATAAAAAAGTAGCAGAAAAAGCTAAAGCTATTTCTAATTATGGATCAAAGGAAAAATATCATCATATTTATAAAGGGGTAAACACTAGATTAGATGAATTACAAGCAGGATTCTTAAGAATAAAATTATGGAATTTAGATAAATATACAAAAGCAAGACAAGATTTTGCTAAAGAATATTTAACTAGAATAAATAATAAAAAGATTATATTACCAATTATTGGTAAAGATAGAACTCACGTATGGCACATATTTGCTATTAGATGTAAATCAAGAGATAAATTACAAAAATATTTAGCTGAAAATGGTATTCAAACAATGATACATTATCCAATACCTATTGCAAAACAAAAAGCATACAATAAGGATAATTTAAATAAAACAAAAATAGCAGATCAAATATCCAAAGAAGAATTAAGCCTACCACTATATTATGGAATGAAAAAAGAAGAAATAGACTATGTTATAGATATACTTAATAAGTATTAGGAGGACGTATGAAGTTAAGAGAGTTAAAAGAAAAAGATGTTGATGGTATGCTAGAATGGATGCACTCTAGTAAAACTAAAGAGATATTTGCTAAAGATTTTAATTCATTAACAAGAGAGCAAGTTTTAAATTTTATAAAAAATTCATCAAAAAATGATAATGAATTACATTATGCTTGTGTTGATGATAACGATAATTATTTAGGAACTATAAGTTTAAAAAATATAGATAACAATAACAAAAATGCAGAATTAGCAATTTCATTTAGAGAAGAAGCACAGGGTACAGGAGCAGCATCTTTTGCAATAAATGAATTATTAAAAAGAGCTTTTAATGATCTTAACTTAAACAAAGTTTATTTATGTGTTTTAGAAACAAATAAAAGAGCCATAGCTTTCTACAACAAAATAGGTTTTAAAATAGAAAAAGTTTCTAAAAACTATATAACAAAAAACGACAGATGTATTAATTTGGTGTGGTATCAAATATTAGCAGATGATTTTTTAAATATATAGGAGTATAGTATGAAATTAAGAAAAAAAATTTTTAAGAGAAAACTTAAAGTATATTTTATTTGTCAATATATTCAAGGATATAGTAAGATTTGTGATGTTATTAACATTATGAAAAATGATCCTGACATTGATGTGAATATATTAGCTATTCCTGATGATATAAACAAATTTCCTAAAAATGAAGACCTAGCCTTTTGGGAAGAAAAATTTGGAGATAATGTTATAAATGCAGTTAGTAATAAGGAATGGTTTGACTTGGAAAAAGAAAAGCCAGATTATGTATTTATTCAAAGACCATATAATAATTATTTACCGCATCAATACTCTACAGATGTATTAAGTACATATACTAAACTTTGTTATATTCCATATGGATATCTTTTAGTAGATTTGCATAGTGTTGTTTTACCACAATCATTTATTAATCAACTTTACTTCTTTTTTGGAGAAAATGAATACGAAAGCAAATATGTTTTAAATAAAATGCCAAAAGATGGAAATCACTATAGTATAAATTATGGTTATCCATCACTTGATAGTGAAATCATGAATATATCAACAGAAACTTCTGCTTTTAACAAATTAAAAACAAAAGATTTAAAAGTGATATGGACTCCTAGATGGACAACTAATAAAGATTTATTTGAAACAACATTTTTTAATTATAAAGATAATATAGTTAAATATTTCAAGAAAAACAGAAATCAAAAATTAGTATTTAGACCCCATCCTTTAATGTTTAAAAACTTTATAGATGAAAAAATAATGCCAAAAGAAGAAGTTAAAGAGTATTTATTAAATTATGATGAGAATAATATGATTTATGATAAAGATAGTAATTATTTTGAGACATTTCAAGATTCAGATGTACTAATAACTGATTTTTCTTCTATAATTATTGATTATTTTATTTTAAATAAACCTATTATTCTTTTAGATAAAAATGAAAAAAGATATACACCAATTATGAAAGAAATAAACAAAGTTTGTTACCACGCTAATAATTGGGATGACATTAAAAAGATATTAAAAGAATTAGGAAAAGAAGATATATTAAAATCAAAAAGAGAAAAGACAATAAAAAAACTGCTTTGCAACTATGATGGAACAACTAGCAAAAAAATAGTTGAATGCATAAAAAACGATTTCTATAAATAGGCCACTAGCAAATAGTGGTTTTTATATGATTGAAATTGATGTATAAAATATGTTATAATTGACTATAGTAAAAGTATTATTTTAAATGACCAAGAGGTGTTTTATGGAAGAAAAAAAACAAGATTCAATTGTAGTAAAAGATGTAACTAAAAAATTTAAAGTTTATTATGATAAACCAAACACATTAAAAGAAAGATTAGTTTTTTGGAAAAATAATAAAACAGAACATCATACTGTTTTAGAGAATATAAATTTAAATATTAAAAAAGGTGAAACTGTTGCATTAGTAGGTACTAATGGTAGTGGTAAATCTACACTACTTAAATTAATGACCAAAATAATTTATCCTACTAAAGGTAGTATTAAAACTAATGGAAAACTAACATCATTATTAGAATTAGGTGCAGGATTTCATGATGATTTTACTGGGAGAGAAAATATTTACTTTAATGCATCTATTTTTGGATTGACTTCAAAAGAAATAGATAAAAAAGTTGATGATATTATTGAGTTTTCTGAGTTAGGAGACTTTATAGATAGTCCAATAAGAACATATTCATCTGGTATGTATATGCGTCTAGCCTTTGCGGTTGCTATCAATGTAGATGCAGATATTTTATTAATAGATGAAATTTTAGCAGTAGGAGATCAACATTTCCAAGATAAGTGTTTTGCAAAATTAAGAGAACTAAAAGCTTCAGATAAAACAATAGTAATTGTCTCACATAATCACTCATCTATTAGAAAATTATGTACAAGAGCTGTTTGGATTCAAAATGGGCATATTAGATTAGATGGAGAAACTAATGAAGTTATTGATAAATACTTAGAGGAATGTAAGTAGAGGTGTATCACATGATAAAAGAATTATATAATTACAGAGAATTATTAAAAAGTAATGTTAAAAAAGAAATAAGGGGTAAATATAAAGGCTCATTTCTAGGAGTTTTATGGTCGTTTTTTAACCCTTTATTACAAGTAGCTGTATATGCTATTGTATTTCCATATATAATGAGAATAAAAACAGATAATTATTTGCAATACTTAATAGTAGGTATTATACCTTGGACTTTCTTCACAACAGTAATAAATCAAGGAATGATTACAGTTAGAACGAATGCTGGAATTATTAAAAAGGTATATTTTCCTAGAGAGATATTACCTATTTCAGTGGCTTTAAGTGGGTTAGTCAACTTCTTTATCAGTTGTATTATTATACTATTATTCTGTGTGTTTGGAGGATTAGGAATTAGTTGGCATCTATTATTATTGCCAGTAATTGCAATTATTCAATTCTTCTTTACATTAGGATTAGTGTTTGCACTAAGTGCCATAAATATATATATAAAAGATACGGAGTATATAGTTCAATTTATAATAAGTATGTTGTTCTATGCAACACCAATTCTATATCCAATAGAATTATTCCCAGTTAGTGTAAGATGGGTATTATATTTAAATCCAATGACAGAAATTGTAAGTGCATATAGAGATATATTTATGAATCATCAATTACCCGCATTATATCCATTTTTATACCTAGTGGGTATTACTATTGTAGTATTCTTTGGAGGAATGGCTATATTTAAAAAATTATCAAAAGGCTTCGCAGAGGAGGTATAACAGATGAAGTATGATTTTATAGCAATAATTTCACAAGGAATTACAGGTGTAAAAAACCCTCTATTACAAATAGTTGGTTCTATAGAAGTAGAAGATTATAAATTTGTATTATATATAGACGGAAAACAAACTGATTATGAATTTAGAATGATTTTAGGTGCAGATCAATTTGTTTTAGAAAAAGAACTTACTGAAAAAGATAAAAAGATTGAACTTAGAGTTATTGTAGATGGAAAAGAGTATGTTGTAAGTAAATTAAAAAACAGAAAATTTTCTAGAATTAATAATAAAATAAAAGGTAGATTAAAAAAACATTTTAAAAAAGCAGGAGTTGTATTTGGAGTATTAGGAAGAGGAATCAAACATATGTGGAAAGAATACCACTTTTTAATTCCTGTTTCTTTATGGGGTAAATACTTAAAAGAATTAAAAACACGCATTAGATTACATGATTCAAATTCTTTTTATAATCCATTTAACACAACAGATTATAACGATTGGTTAAAAAAACATGAAAAATTTGAAGAAAAAAAAGAACTTAAATATAAACCATTAATATCTATAGTTATACCAGTATATAATATAGGTAAAAAATATTTATCTGCATGTATAGATTCCATTTTAGAACAGACATATGATAATTATGAAATTTGTTTAGTAGATGATTGTTCTAGTAAAAAAGAAACAAAAGATACTCTTAAAGAGTATGAGAAGAAAGATAAAAGAATAAAAGTAAAATATAGAAAAAAGAATGGTCATATTTCGAGAGCAACTAATGATGCTATAGAAATGGCAACAGGTGAGTTTATTGCGCTTATGGATAATGATGATACTTTATCACCACATGCTCTATATGAAATGGTTAAAGTATTAAACGATGATAAAAAAATAGATATGATTTATTCAGATGAAGATAAACTAGATTTAAATGGAAGAAGATGTGATCCTAATTTTAAATCTGATTTCGCGCCAGATTCATTATTAAGTAGTAATTATATTTGCCATTTTACTATGCTTAGAAAGTCTATTATAGATGAAATAAAAGGATTTAGAGTTGGATATGAAGGTGCTCAAGATTATGATTTATTCTTAAGATTTACTGAAAAAACAGATAAAATATATCATATACCTAAAATACTTTATCATTGGAGAATGGTAGAAGGTTCAACTTCAATGGTTATAGATAATAAGAATTATGCTTTAGAATGTGGTAAAAAAGCATTAGAAGATGCTTTAAAAAGACGTAAAATAAAAGGAAAAGTAAAAATATCTAAAGATTGTCCTTATTACTATATTGAATATGATGTAGTAAAGGATCCTAAAGTATCTATTATTATTCCTACTAAAGATTTGGCTGATACTACTAGAACATGTCTAGAATCAGTATATGAAAAAACTACATATAAAAACTATGAAGTTATAGTAGTAAATAATAATAGTGAGAAAAAAGAAACTTTTAAATTGTTTGATGAGTATAAGAAAAAACATGATAACTTTAAAGTTATTGATGCTAACTTTGAATTTAATTATTCTAAAATAAATAATTTAGCCGTATCAAAAACTAAATCAGACTACATAGTATTATTAAATAATGATATTGAAGTAATTACTCCAAATTGGTTAGAAATAATGCTTGGTTATGCTTCACAAGACCATATAGGGGCAGTAGGAGCTAAACTATTATATCCTGATGATACTGTACAACATGGTGGAGTAGTATTAGGTCTAGGAGGAGTAGCTTCACATACTTATGTTGGTGTAGATAGAGATTCAATTGTATGGGGTGGAAGACTTTCTGTACCATATAATTACAGTGCTGTAACAGCAGCTTGCTTAATGGTAAGTAGAAAAAAATATGATGAAGTAAAAGGACTAGATGAAGAATTACAAGTAGCTTATAATGATATAGATTTCAATATTAGATTATTAAAAAAAGGATACTATAATGTATTTGTACCAATGGCAGAATTGTATCATTATGAATCTAAATCTAGAGGAAGAGATACAACAAAAGAAAAATATAAAAGATTTAAATATGAAGTAAATATTATGACTGATAAATGGAAAAAAGAATTATTAAGAGATCGTTTTTATAATCCTAATTTTAGCTTAAGAAGAGACTTTATGTTAGATAAAAAGGAGAACAAATAATATGGATTATATTTTAAGTATTATATATATAATTTTATTTATAACTAGTCTATATTTTTTAGGTAACACTATTTTCTCAAAAAAAGAGACATTACCGGAAAGGCTAGTTTATAGTTATTTACTTTATAAATTTTTTACTTCATTTTTAGCGTGTATAATTAAACTATTTCAATTACCTTTTAATGTATATATAGTATTAATGATATTATTATGGATAGGATTATTTAGTTTTGCTATATATAAAAAGAAAAAGAATAATGTTTATATAACAAAAGAAGATATCAAAGAAGATTTAAAGCAAAGTTGGTTTGTTAAAATAATAGCTATTATATTAATATTCTTCTCAATTTGTAACGTTCAATATAATTGGTTTGGAAATCACTTAGATGATGGATATTATGTTAATACAGTATCAGACAATGTCAACGGGATAAATACACATAAAATTCATCCTGCAAATGGATTACACAATATTTCTAAATTTGGTGCCTACACTTTGAATATGTGGCAGATAGAATCAGCTTTCTATGCTAAATTATTTCACATAGATTCATCTGTTTTTTTGAAATTTGCTCAGAGTTTTATAGGATATTGGTTATATGCAATTATAATATTAGCATTTTTAAATAAGATTTTAACAAAAGAAAAACGAAAAAAATATAAATATCAACTTCAATTCATTCCAATATGCACAGTTCTATTTATATTTCAGTTTGATGTATTGAGTAAATTAGTTAACTTTATTAGTGGTTGGCAATTTGGTAACGCTATGTATTATGGATCTATGTTAGTTAGAACATCAGGTATACTATTATTACTATTACCTCTAATAGATAAAGAAAAGTTAAAATTTAAAGATATAATTACTTATGGAATAATTAGTATTATATTAATAACTCAATCATCAGTAGCACTACCGGTTATTATCATAGTAGCATTAGCTTATTTAATAGCTTATTTAATATTTGAAAATAAAAACAAAATTCTTTTAACTCTACTATTACTATCAATAATAATAGCAGGATTTATTTTATCAGATATACCAAGTATAGGTATTAGACCAATCCTATTATTTCAAGCAAATGAAAAGAGTATAATATTTTATGCATCTTGTTTAGTATTCTTATTAGGCTATCTCTATAAAGATCATAATATAAGAAAAACAAATACAATTCTTTTACTTATATTTGCATTTATGTATATACCACAAATAAATAATATTACTGAACATGTATCAGTTTATGATTTCGTAGAAGCAAGATTTTGGACAGGAGCTTTCTATACTATAATAGTATTAGCTGCTTCTTATGCATTTATATTTATATGTCAAAAATTTAATAAAGTATTATTAATAATTACTGAATGTCTTATAGTTATTCTATTATTAGTAGGAGCATATTTATCTTTTAATTTTAGATATGATAATTATGGTGGAGTTATAAATTCGTGCAAAATAATTTCAAAAAATCCTAAGTTGTTACCAAAATCAACAGTTAAATTAGGACAAAATTTAGAAAAATTACATAAAGAAAAAAATGATCATTTATATGTATTAACACCTGATTGGGTAAAAGTGGATAAGTATGATCATTCATTAGCTGTCCTACTTAGACAATACTCACCAAGTAGTAGTATTATAAGTGCTATACCAAGATATCATGACTTTGATAATAAAGAGTTTAAAGGATTTAAACAAGAAGATGATGATCTTTATAAAGATTATTTAGGGGATTATAAAAGTAATTATAATAAATTTAAAGCCATGTTAAATAAATACCCAATAAATTGTTTAGTAACAGAAAAGATTAACTCTAAAGAAAGTATTGAATCATTAGGATTTAAATATGAGACAAAGAGTTGTGCTAATAATAAGTGTTATTATATTTATTATAAAACAACAAAATAAAAATCTACTTATATGTAGATTTTTTATTTTGAAGATACAGCTAAATATCTTTCTATTTCTTGTACTATATCTTGATCAAGATCTTTACTTTGAAGATTAATATTTTTATTAAAAGTAGTTACCCAATTAACATCATCATGGTAATAATGATCAAATTTAGTCCCTCCCTTAGCACCAGAGAATAATGATTCACCTAAGAAATAATTAGGAGCACTTACATCAATATAATCTAATATTGTAGGTGCTAGGTTAAGAGAATTTCTACCATTAACTTCAATATTTCTAGCTTTTACACCATCATAATATATAAATAAAGGCATTGGATCAACCATAGTATGAACTCTTTCATAATTAGGGAAAACTCTTTTATAATCCATATCTGAGTAAGAACAATGATCACCAGTAAATATAACTATTGTATTATCAGATAATTCACTATTTTCAAACTTCTCCATAAATTTACCAAATTGATAATCAGCATCATAGAATCTATTTAAGAAATTATCTTTTCCATTACCATATTTTAAATCAGTACTATCTAAAGAAACATGAGTTCCAAAAGTATATATACTAACAAAGAATGGTTTATCCTCATTATTTAAGTTACTAGCAGTATCAAATAACAATGAATAAGAATCTTTATCACTAGTAGAATTAGCTTCTCCTTTAGTCTTCTTAGTAGACGCTAATTTATCAAATTTAAATGATTTAAGATATTTAGTAAACTCTTTGTTCTTAGGTTCAGTATTTACAAAAGCAGTATTATAACCATTATCTTTTAATATATCTTGAATAGAAGTTAAATGATTCTCATCTAAATTATCATATTGATATCCAGAATATAATTGCCCGATTAAACCTCTATAAGTCGCAAAAGTATGATTAAAATAACCAGTAAAGTTAATAGATTTATTTTCATACTTTTTAACATTAGGCATAATATTCTTTTTATCTAAAACAACATTTTGTGATAATCCTTCTGTAAATATTAAAATTATATTTGGTTTATTCTCAGAATTATATTCAGTATCTATATAACTCTTAATATCTTTTTTATAAAATTCTTTTTTATTAACTTTACTATTACTTAAAGCATATGAATTTTGAAGATATGAAACTTCTTCTTTTATTAAGAAAGAATAATTTCCCATAGGTGAAAAAGTTAATCTAACTAATAGTATAAAAATAATTTCTAGTGCAATAGCAATCACTAAAGAATAATCTTTTTTAAATTCACTAAGAGATAACTTTTTAACTGGAATAAATGAGAAAACTATAAGTCCAATAACACCTAAACCATATATAAGTGTTTTACCGGATAAGTCTTCTAAAGAACTCAAATTAGTAAGCATTATAAGTTTTAAGAAAGATCCACTAAATAGTAACATAATCAATTGAATATTTAAAAATAGAAATAAAATATCATTAATTACCATACCAAGTTTAGGTTTCTTTTTCGTAATGAAATTAGATAAACATAATATTAATACAATCTCTGTAATTCCAAATGAGAAATAAAAAGTATTCTTATAATATAGACTAGCTACCAATAAAACTAGCGTAGAAAACATGACTTTTATAATACAACCAATATTTTTATTTTTAAATAAAAGACTAAAAATATATATAAATTGACCCAACGCTAAAAAATTAATTAAAAATCTTTTTATTTCAAATAAATTATCAGGATATAAAAATTTCTCTATTAATATAGAACAAACTATAGAAATAGCTGAAATAATTATAAGTTTTTTAAAAATATTCTTTTTCATAATATCTACCTCTATAACATTATAACATAAAAAAATATAATTAAATTGATTTTTAATCTTTTTAATAACTTTATATTTTGATATACTATTAATGAAGAGTATAATATTTTAAAATTATTGAAAATTATAATAAAAACAAACCAATTATGATATAATATAGATAACTTAGGATGTGATTATTTGAAAACAAAATATAAATTTCTAATATTTTTTATAACATTAATAGTAATAGTAGGTGTATCTTTTGCTGTTTATAATAATTTAAATAAGAAGAATACCGTCAATACAACACAAAAAAAAATAAAACATAAAAAACCAACAAAGGAAATAAGTGAAATAAAAGATAATTATGGAGATTCTGATGGAATCGAGATAAAAGCTGATGACTATATAATAGCTAATGGATATGCTGGCGCTGGAGATAATGCTTATTATATAAAAAATAATAATTTATATCATGTTAGAGTTTCTACTAATGAGAGAACAAAATTAGCAGAAGGAATTAAAAAGATAGAAGAAGAAATAGATTATATCAAAGCTTATAAAGGAAAGAACTTTAAAATAGTATCAGAGGATGGATATATAGAATACGTTGATTAAAAGAGGTAGATTTTATGAAAAAAGTTATAAATTTATTAATAATAGCTTTTGTTGTAAGTGTATTTTCTGTTATTAATACATCTGCAACAGGAACAAGTACTAATGTTAATTATTCTTCACATGTTCAAATGGTGGGATGGCAAAAAGAAGTATCTAATGGAACATTATCAGGAACAACAGGAAAAGGATATAGACTAGAAGGAATTAAAATATCACTAAAAAACCAAGAATATAGTGGAAATATAGAATATAGCACACACATCCAAAATATAGGATGGCAAGGTTATGTAAAAAATGGAGCCTTATCAGGAACAACAGGAAAAAGCTTAAGACTAGAGGCAATAAAAATTAGACTAACAGGAGAAATGGCTAATAAATATGATGTGTATTACAGAGTTCATGCTCAAAATTTTGGTTGGATGGACTGGGCTAAGAATGATGAAAAAGCTGGAACAGCAGGTTATTCTTATAGATTAGAAGCGATAGAAATTAAATTAGTAAAGAAAAATGATCCTGCACCAGGCGCTACAGCAAAACCTTATATTCAAAGATATGTAGGTTATCAGAGTCATGTCCAGAATATAGGATGGCAAGCAAAAAAATATGATGGAGGATTATCTGGAACAACAGGAAAAGGACTAAGAGTAGAAGCCATTAAAATAGCTTTAAGTAATCCAGAATATAATGGTAATATTGAATATAGTTCACATGTTCAAAGCATTGGATGGCAAGGTTATGTAAAAAATGGAGCTTTATCAGGAACAACAGGAAAAGGTTTAAGAGTAGAAGCTGTTAAAATTAGACTAACAGGAGAGATGGCAAATAAATATAATATCTATTATAGAGTTCATGTATCTACTGTTGGATGGATGGGTTGGACTTCAAATGATAATATGGCTGGGACATCAGGAGCTGGATTAGCAGTAGAAGCAATAGAAATGAAATTAGTAAAAAAAGGAGATCCTGCACCAGTAAATACGGATAATCCAAAAACAACTAAACCTTATTTAGAAGCTAAATGGACTACCGATTCTAGTGGTAATAAATATTACACTAATATTTATGGAACTCAAATAACTAGTGGTGGTTATAAAATAGGAGATAAAACATACTACTTTGGACCAACAGGAATATATTTAGGAACTAATAATTTAAAAGTAATAGACATATCATCTCATAATGGTAATGTTGATTGGGCTAAAGTTGCTAAGAGTGGTATCTATGGAGTTATATTAAGAATATCTGCCGGATGTGATTATGAAGATTCTAAACTTGCAACTAATATAGCGGCAGTTAAAAAATATAACATACCATATGGAATATATATTTATAGTTATGCGGAAAACTATAATGAAGGAGTACTATATGCTAAGTTTACTAATAAAATGATCACTAAATATAGTATGAATCCAACATTAGGAGTATATCTAGATTTAGAATCTAATGGAGTAACTCAATATATGGGTACAGCACAATATACTAATGTAGTTAAAGGATTCTTAGCTACTAAACCAAGTGCTAAAGTATATACATATACAAGTTATGCAAATACTGCACTAAATACAGCTTATATAAGATCAAAAATAACTTGGATTGCTCATTATGCTAGTAAATGTGGATATACAGGTAAATATAATATGTGGCAATATACATCAACAGGTTCTATCTCTGGTGTACCAGGTTATGTGGATATAAGTATTAAATATAATTAAAGGGTAGTCTATACCTTTTTTAAAATAAAAGTATTATGATAAAGCATGTGATAATAATAAAAAATACTGCTATTACATATATAAAAAAAAGAGCTTAAGGGCTCTTTTTTATTATATATAAAGTTGATTATTATCTATATTTGTTTTATAATTAATATGTATACATGATGGAGGTTGTAATGAAAAAAGATAAGATATTATTTGTTATTCCCGCTTATAATGAAGCGATGAATATAGAAGAAGTTTTAAAAGAAATTAATAAAGATGTTAAGATAGCAGATATAGTTGTTGTTGATGATTATTCAGGTGATAATACACGTGAAATAGTAGAAAAGAATGGTGTTGAATGTTTAACTATGCCATTTAATGTTGGCTATGCTATGGCAGTACAAACAGGTATTAAATATGCATATGAAAATGATTATGATTATGTAATTCAATTTGATGCTGATGGACAACACGTAGCTAAAGAAGCCGAAAAAATGTATAAGGCGATGAGAGAAGACAATGTTGATATTGTTATAGGATCAAGATATTTAAAAGATGTAGGATATCCATGTCCTTTTTTTAGAAAAATAGGTACTAAGATATTTAAAAAAATAATCAAAATATTTTGTAAAAAAACAATCGCAGATCCTCTTTCAGGATTTCAATGTTTAAATAGAAGAGTAATAGAAAAATATTCTAAAATGGGTAATTATCCAGAATTTCCAGATGCTAATTTAATTATTGAAATGTTACTTTCAGGATATAAAATAAAAGAAGTTCCAACTAAGATGAGAACAAGAGAATTCGGTGAAAGTATGCATGGAGGAATAATTAAACCTATAAAGTATATGATTAATATATTCTATACTATAGTATTTATATTATTAAAATATTTTGGCCAAAAGAAAAGTGAGGTAGTTAAAGATGAAAAGTAGTTATTTTGTGTTTATAATAATTGCATTAATAATAATAATATTTATTGCTCATTCAGTAAAAAAATCCAGACTATCTATTAAAGAAAGTTTTTGGTGGATGATAGGTTCAATTTTAATGTTAATACTATCAATCTTTCCTGGATTAGTTAATTGGGCAGCCAAGATATTTGGAATTTCATATCCACCAACTATATTATTTGTATTTTGTATACTATTCTTGATTTATATGGTATTTAGAAATAGCAAACGTATTGCTGTACAACAAGAAAAAATAGTTGAACTATCACAACAAATTGCAATTTTAAAGAATAAAAATTAATAATAGTGGAGAATTTATGAAAAAGATAAAAAGAGAAGAAATACAACCAATATTACTTAAAATATTAAAACAATTAAAAAAGTATTGTAATAAAAATGATATAAAGTTCTTCCTGATAGGAGGAACTCTTCTTGGTGCAATTAGACATAAAGGGTTTATTCCTTGGGATGATGATATAGATGTAGGAATGAAAAGAGATGAATATGATAAAATTATTCAACTTGCTAAAAAGAATCCATATATAGATAAAAATAAGAGATATAAGATTCTATTACCATTAGATAAAAATCATATATATCCATTTATTAAGATTATAGATACACATACTATTGCATACGAAAAGTATTTAAAGAAGGAATTTGCTACTGGTCTTTGGTTAGATATATTTCCATATGATTATGGATCTAATACTAAAGAAGAATCTATAAAACTAAACAAAAGACAAAAAAGATATAAAATGTTTTTACAAATAGGTATAAGTGGAGAGTTATCCTTTGCACAAAAAATAAAAAAAATGATAGCTTATCCTATATATAGAATCTTAACCAGAGGAAATTATAGATACTGGGTAAAAAAATTATTACAATTACCATCAACTAAACCAACAAAATATATGGGTAATATAGTATGGATGGTAGCAGAAAGAGATATGTGTCCAAAAGAATGGTATGATGAATATACTGAAGTAACATTTGAAAAGGAAAAATACAATACAATAAAACATTATGATGATTGGTTAACTCAATTTTATGGTGATTATATGACATTACCTAAAGAAGAGGATAGAATTATTCATGATGCTGACTGCTATTATATAGATAAGGAAGATATAAATGAAAAAAATTAAATCTTGGCTACTAGATGTAGATGAAAAAAATATTATTAAGAGAAGTACGTTTTGGAATTTAATAGCTAGTTTATTAAATTCTTTTATGACAGCTATTTTATTATTCTTTGTTACTTGGATTAATGGTGTAAATAAAGCAGGTATGTTTACAATAGCTTCAGCTTTTGCTTATCAATGCTTATCACTTGGTAGTTTTGGTGTTAGAAATTATCATGCATCAGATGTAAAATATGAATATAGTTATAGTGAATACTTTTATTTAAGAATAATATCGGGTGTGTTAATGTACTCTTTATTGCTATGGTATACATTTGGACAAGGGTATACTTTAGAAAAATCATTAATAGTTTTAGCCTTTGGAATATTTAAAAGTGCAGACGCCTTTGAAGACTTAATACATGGTGAATTTCAAAGATGTAACAGACTAGATCTAGGTTGTATTCTACAATCATTTAGATATTTAGTTTCCATAATAGCATTTGTAATAACCCTATTACTAACAACTAATATAATTATAAGTTGTATAATAGTTTCAATTACAACTTTTGCTATATTAATTATCTGCAATAAACCAATAATTAAAAAATATTTTTCCAAGAAAAAAATATTTAATAAAAAGAAAGTGAAGAAATTATTCTTCATATGTTTACCTATATGCTTAGGGAATGCAGTTAATATGTATATAGTTAATTGTCCTAAATATACCATAGATTCAGTTATGGCTAGTAGATTTCAGACATATTTTGGAATATTGGCAATGCCGGTGTTTATTATTAACTTATTAAGCACAGTAATATATAGACCTTATGTAAAGTCATTAGGTGACAATTGGCAAGATAAGAAGTATTTAAATTTCTTTAAATTAGTATTAAGACAAATAGCTATTATTTTAGTTTTGACAACTCTAGTTGTAGCTTTTGGATATGTTATAGGATTAAAGATAATGGGTATAATATATGGAGTAAAATTAAATATATATATGCTAGCATTTATATTATTACTAATAGGTGGAGGATTAAACTCTTTAGCTAGCTATTTCTCAGTTGTTTTAACCGCTGCTAGAGCGCAAAACAAATTATTTATAGGATATGCAATTACATTTATTGCTGGTATTTTAATATCTATTCCGTTAGTAAAAGAGTATGGAATATCAGGGGCTTCATATTTATATTGTATACTTAACCTTATTACTGTAGTTTTATTCGCTATATTTATATTTGTTAGATATAGACAAGATAAAAGAAGGAGTTTAAAAAATGGATAAAGTATCAATAGTAGTTCCTTGTTATAATATGGAGGATAAAGTAAAATATTGCATTGATTCTATAAAAAAACAGAGTTATAAAAACTTTGAAGTTTTAATGGTAAATGATGGTAGTAAAGATAAAACCGCTAAAGTCATTAAGGAAAATATATCAGGCGATAAAAGATTTAAATACCTATATAAAAAAAATGGAGGATTATCTGATGCTAGAAATTTTGGTATAAAAAAGGCAAAAGGTAATTATATATGTTTTATTGATAGCGATGATTATATTGAATCTGATTATTTAGAATGTTTATATAATTCTATAAAAGAAAATGATGCGGACATTTCTATCTCTTATTTTATGCGTATTTATGAAAATAAAAAAAGTCTAAATAAAATTAATAATAGTTTCAATGATTTAATAAAACATCCAGCTGCTTGGAATAAATTATATAAGATAGAAATATTTAAAGATAGTGGTATTGAATATCCATTAGGAAAATGGTATGAAGATTTAGGAACTTTTCCTAAACTGTTAATGTTATCTAGCAAAATTTCTATTGTTGAAAAGCCATTATACAATTATATACAAAATTCTTCTTCTATAATGCATACTTATAGTAATAGGATTTATGAAATATATGATATTTTAGAAGATATAAAAAAGTTTGCTAAAGACAATAAAGTATATAAAAAATATAAATATAATATAGAATTTATTTGTATTTATCATATATTGATAGGAACAATATATAGAGCAAGTTTTAGAGAAGATTTCAGTGCTAATACAATTAAATCAATAGTTAATAAAGTAGAGAAAGAGTATCCAAATTGGTATAAAAATAAAGGTATAAAGGATTTACCTTTTCCATATAAAGTATATTTAAAATTTGTAAATCACAAAAAATATAGAATTATACGTTTAGTACTAAGTAAGCTTAATAGGAAAGTTGATTTATAGTAAAGAAAGGAATAATATTAAATGAAGAAAAAAGTGCAGGTTCTTTTATCTGTTTATAAACCAAACATAGAGTATCTAAAAAAACAGTTAGACTCTATTAATAATCAAACTTATAAAAATATTGAAGTTTTAATAAACGATGATTGCCCAACAGATAAGTGTGATAAAAGAGTGTTTAAGGAAGCATTAAAAAAAATTAAATACAGATTTTTACCATATGATAAACAAAACTTAGGATATAACAAAAGCTTCGAAAAATTAGTAAGAAGTTCTGATAAAAACAGTTACATTTCATTTTGTGATCAAGATGATATTTGGGACTCTGATAGAATTGAAACATTAGTAAAAACACTTGAAAAAGATAATGTAGAATTTGTAACACACGACAGAAGAATAATAGATAAAGATGGAAAAGTGGTTTTAAAAAGTTTCTTTGCTACTCAAAAAGGTATATATAAAGATTGGTATAAAGGACATGACATTGTGCAAACAACACCATTTTTAACATTAGTTCCAGGTATGAGTATCTTTTGTACCACAGAATTCGCTAAAACAAACTTACCATATGAACCGTTTGCATATGACAAATATTTATCATGTTGTGCATGTTTTGAAAATACAATTTCTAAAGTCGATAGACCATTAACCAGTTATAGAAGACATGGTAATAATGTTTCAGGAGTATTAGCCGGAATAAAAGATAAAAAAGACTATTACATAAATAGAGTACAAATTCATAATAGATTAGTTAATAGATTAAAGAATAAATACAAAAACAAATATAACATGGAAAGCATTATAGCTTTTTCCAATGCTAGAATGAATAAAAATATATTAAATTTGTATAGATATAGAAAGATTAGTCCAATTCAGGCTAAATTTGAGATTTTATTAGCTATAACACCTAATTTTTTGTTTAAACTATTTTTAAGAATAAAAAAAATAAAATAGCAATAAATAAAAAAAGTGTTATAATATTAATATCAAGGAGTTGATTATATGAGAAGATGTGTAATCATTATGAATCCTGAAAGTGGAAAAGTAAAAAAACTAGATAGTAAAAAAGAGTTTTATGATATTTTAAGAAAATATGATTATGAAGCAGAAATAAAATATACTAAAAGAGCTAAAGATGCTACTAGAATAGTAGAAGAACTTGATGATGATATTGATCTAGTTATTAGTGCAGGTGGAGATGGTACTTTAAATGAAGTAGTTAGTGGTAATATGCTTCGTGAAAAGAAACTAGTAATTGCTAATCTACCTATGGGTACTACTAATGATGTTGCTAATATGTATGGATATACTAAAAAACTAGAAAAGAATTTAGAAATACTACTAAAAGGAGTAGTAAAAAACATAGATGTCTGCTATATAGATGATTCAGTATTTGTTTATGTTTGTTGTTTAGGTGATTATATCGATATGGCATATAATACTCCAAGAGAACAAAAGAAAAAATATGGTAAACTAGCTTATGCCATGTATGCTTTAAAAAGAATAGGTAAAAAGATTAATAATTATGATATTAAATATAAAGTAGATGGTAAAGAGTATAGTGGTAATTATTCATTTATCTTTATCACAAACGCTACTAGAGTAGCGGGTGTAGATGATATATATTATGATGTTAAATTAGATGATAATATGTTTGAAGTTGCTCTAGCTTCTCCAAAGAGTAAACCAGAATTATTTAAAATGGCTGCTCAAGTACTAAATAAAGATATTAAAGATATTCCAGGAGTAACATACTACCAAACTAATAATTTTGAGATAGAATTTTTAAGTAAATTAAAAAAATCTTGGTGTATAGATGGAGAAGAATATAAAACACGTAAGAAAAAATATACTTTTAAAGTAGATAAAAGTATGCAAATGTTAATGCCTAAAGAAAATGTAGAGAAGTTATTTAAATAACTTCTTTTTTTGTCGACTAAAACATTTGATAACTTTTGTCGAATATGTATAAATTTAAAAAAATATATTCTATAGTCTAATATAGGTGATATTATGGAAGACATATTAGAATATGAAAACTTAGTATATAGTATTATAAATAAATATAAAAACTTTGATAGAGAAGATCTATACCAGGTAGGAATGATAGGTTTAATAGATGCTAAAAGAAATTATAAAAAAGAAGTAAATACAAAGTTTTCTACTTATGCTTACTTTTATATATTGGGTAAAGTAAAAGAATATATTAGAAAATCTAATCCATATAAAATAAGTAAAGATATAATTAAATTAAATAAATCTATAGAAAAAGCAACTGATATTATGTCTCAAAGACTAGGTAGAAATCCTACTGATTTAGAAATTTCTTTATTCTTAGAAATAGATGAAGAAAAAATAATCGAAACAAGACAGGCTCTACAAAATATTAAGAGTCTAGATTATAATGAAGAAAATATAGACTTATATAATTCTATTAAAATAGAAGACAAGAGTATAGATAGTGATATTTTAGATTTAAAAGAAGCTATTAATAATTTATCTAAAGAGGAACAAAATATAATAATAGATAGATACTTTAATGATTTAACACAAACAGAAGTATCTAAGGAACTAGGTATGTCTCAAGTACAGGTATCTAGAAAAGAAACTAAAATATTACAAAAATTAAAAGCTACTTTGTAGCTTTTTTGTATGTAATATGAATATTTGTAAATACTAATATTGGTGATTATATGAAAAATTATAAGTATGAGATTATTGCAAATAAACATGTACCAGAAGAACATAAATTTATGAATATGGTTATTTCTTTTATAGTTGGTGGTTTAATTGGATTATTAGGAGAAATTATTATAGAACTTATTTGTCATTATACTAAAATATCTAGAATAGATGCATCTACATATATGATAATTATATTAATATTTATTGCATCACTATCTACTGCTTTAGGTTTCTTTGATAAATTAGTTACTAAATTTAAATGTGGTATTTTAATACCTATTACTGGATTTGCTCATTCTATGACTAGTTCTGCTTTAGAATATAAAAATGAAGGATTTATATATGGAATAGGTTCTAATATATTTAAATTAACTGGATCAGTTATTTTATATGGAATAGTATCTGCTTATTTTTTCTCAATTATTAGATACTTACTAGGAGGTATATAATGACATTTAAATATAAGAATGTATATATAAAAGATACTGCTACTGTAGTAGGTCCATATGAGAAAAAAGGTCCATTAAAGAAGTATTATGATAAAACATATGATGATTTATACTTTGGTGAAAAATCTTGGGAAAAAGCAGAAGTAAAACTAGTTAAAGAATGTTTAGATATATTACTTAAAAAAGTATCTTTAAATAAAAGAGAAATAGATTTAATAGTAGGAGGCGACTTATTAAATCAAATTTCAGCAACCACCTATGGGGTAAAAGACTATTGTAAGTCATTTTTAGGAACTTATACTGCCTGTGGTACTAGTGTAGAATCTATGATAATAGCTTCTTCTTTAATAGATTCTAAAAAGATAAATAATGCTATTGTAGAAGTATCTTCTCATAATATGTCTGCAGAAAAACAATATAGAAATCCAACAGAGTATGGAGCACCTAAACCAAAGACTGCTACTTTTACTTGTACAGGTAGTGGAGCAATTCTTTTAACTAATAAAAAAACTGATATAAGAGTAGAAAGTTCTACTATTGGTAAAATAATAGATTATGAACAAAATGATCCTAATAATATGGGTAGAGTAATGGCACCTGCTGCTATAGATACTATAAAAAAACATCTTAAAGATTTAAATAGAGATCCTAGTTATTATGATTTAATATTAACTGGAGACTTAGGCATATATGGAAAAGAAATATTAAAAGATTATTTAAAGAAAGAATATAGTATAAAACTAAATAATTATAATGATTGTGGAGTAATGATATATGACTTAGAAAAACAAAAAGAATGTTTAGCTGGTGGAAGCGGTCCAGTATGTAGTGCTTTAGTAGGATTTGGTTATTTATATAATGAATTAAAGAAAAAGAAGTATAAAAGAGTATTATTAGTCGCAACAGGGGCACTATTCTCACCAACTATGGTATATGAAAAAGAAAATATATATTCTATAGCTAATGCTATAAGTTTGGAGGTAGTATAATGTTATTAATTAATTCATTTTTATTTTGTGGATTTATTTGTATGATATCTCAAATAATATTAGATAATACTAAGCTAACTCCAGGACATATTACTAGTATGTTAGTAGTAATAGGAGCCTTTCTAGATTCATTTAATATCTATGATAAAATAATAAAACTAGTAGGTGGAGGAGCACTAGTACCAATAACTAGTTTTGGACATTCACTAGCTCATGGAGCTATACTTAAAACTAATCAATATGGATTAGTAGGATTACTCATGGGTATGTTTGATTTAACAGCTTCAGGTATAACAGCAGCTATTATATTTTCCTTTATATTTGCTTTAATATTTAAACCAAGAAACTAAAAAAGACTTATATAAGTCTTTTTAATTTTCTATATTAGAAAGTTCTATTATTACATCCATATTATCATCTTTAGCCATTATATTTTTATGTACTTGATTACATTTATCACACTTATATATAATTTTATAAGTATCCCTAAATTTCTCTATACCAATAGGTTTTAATAATCCTTTACAATGATTTAATCTGTCTCCTGGATTTATATCTACATGTTTAGAATACAAACAGTATGGACAATGATCTCTAGCTGTATATCCTAAAGGAGATACTTCCTTATTACAATTCTCGCATATAAACTTCTCATCTCTCATAGTAAAGTTTTTCATCTAATCACCTAACTCAATTATAGCATATCTCTAAACTTTATGATATAATCATATAGTATGGAAGTGATACGATGAGTATAGAATTTAAAATAAATGAGTTTGAAGGTCCATTAGACTTATTACTTCACTTAATAAAAGAGTCTAAAATGGACATCATGAATATAGAAATAGAAGAAATAACTAAACAATATATTGACTATTTAAATGAACAAGAAAAAATGAATCTAGAAATAGCTAGTGAATATCTAGTACTAGCAAGTGAACTTCTAGAAATAAAATCTAAACTATTACTTCCAAATGAAAAATTAGATGAAGAAGATGAAGAGTTTGATCCTAGAGAAGACTTAGTTAATAGATTACTAGAATATCAAGCATACAAAGAAATAACTAAAGTATTGCAAGAAAAAGAAGTATTAAGAAAAGATATTTATACTAAAACTCCAGAAAATATAAATAAATATGCAGAAGAGGATACTAAGATAATATCTGATGTATCTCTAGATGATTTAGTAGAAGCTTTTAAAAAGTATTTAGAAAGAAAAGAAGCTTCTAAACCATTAAAAACAAAAGTTACTAATAAAGAAATATCAGTATCATCTAGAAGAAAAGAAATTAAAAAGATATTAAAAGAACAAAAGAAAATATCATTCTTTAAATTATTCCCAGTAGTATCTAAAGATTATATAGTTGCGACTTTCTTAGCTATACTAGAAATGGCTAAGAATAAAGAATTATTAATTACTCAAGATAAGGAATTTGATGATATTATATGCGAGGTGGCCCATGGAAAATAAAGCAGTATTAGAAGGATTATTATTTGTTGTAGGTGAAGAAGGTCTAAGTCTAGAACAAATAGAAGATGTCCTAGATATAGATGAATTAGAAGCTAAAGAGTTATTAAAAAGTTTAAGAGATGAATATGAAGAAAATGGTAGAGGAGTAAGAATAGATTTTCTAGGTAATAAATTTAAATTAACTACTAAGAAAGAACATAGAGAGTATTATCAAAAATTAATAGAAAATCCTGAAACTAATACACTTTCACAAGCAGCTTTAGAAACACTTGCTATTATTGCTTATAATGAGCCAATAACTAGAATAGAAGTTGATGATATTAGAGGAGTAGGTAGTGCTCAAATGGTTAGAAAACTAGTTGCTAAAGGATTTATTAAAGAAGTAGGTAGATCTGATGCTCCAGGTAGACCAATTCTTTATAAAACTACTAGTGAATTCTTAGATTACTTTGGTCTTCCTACTATAGAAGATTTACCTAGTATGGCAGACTTTATACAACCTAAGGAAGAAGTTGAGGAAGAAGATAAAGATTTATATACATCTAGATATAAAGAAGAAGTTAAAGAAGAAACAATTATATAATGATAGATTATTAATATAATCTATTTAAATGCTTGTATGGCGGAATTGGTAGACGCGGCAGACTCAAAATCTGCTGGTAGTAATACCGTATGGGTTCAAGTCCCTTTACAAGCACCATTGACAATAAAAGTAGATTAATCTACTTTTTATTTTGAAATAAATATCAAATATGATATATTTATATTAAGAAAAGTATAGGAGGAATAATATGAAAAAGATTGGATTTATATTATCTATTTCAGTATTTATACTTATATTAACTGGTTGTAATGGAACAGTAACTAAAGATTTAAGACATGATGGATATAATTTATCACAAGAAAAATTTGTATGCAGTGCTTTAATGCCAAAAAATGAAAATGAAGCTGCACCTAATAAAATATATTATATGAATGGTACTATGGCTATAACTACTACAGGAGATATATATGAACTTAGTTTTGGACAAAAGTATTCTAATGATGAAAATTGTAGAAAAGCTGGTTCTGGTATTAAAGTAAAAACATTAATGAATGAAGATATAGTAAAAGCAGATGATGGTAATTTTTATACTATAACTAATAATAATGGAAAAGGGGCTTATAAAGTTATACCAGAAACTGATGATTCTTATGATTTATATCGTATTCTATTAACATCAGATGATGTAAAAAGAGTAGTATCTGGTAATGATGGAGTATACTATGTATTATTTGAAGATGGTAATGTATATAAATATATAATAAATAAGCCAAAAAATGATTCATATACTGAAAATCAAGAAAATAAAGATCAGTATATAATTCAAGGAAAAAGTATAGTTTATTCAGAAGAAAAATATGGAAAAATAGTTGATTTTAATATTGATTCTAATACACCAAGTAAAACATATTTAAAGACAAAGAATAAAGTATATAGAATGAAAGCAACTAATGAAAAGAAATGTAATAAATATGCAGATGTAGAATGTGATTATAAATTAAAGAAAGATAAAGTAGTTAATAAATATTATAAAGATAAAATATTATATTATGGACCAAGTATTATAATTACTACTTATGGAAGAATATTTAATTAGACACTATGTGTCTTTTTAATTGAATTAAAATAGTTTATTTGGTAATATTTATGTAGAGGTGATGATATGCTAGAAGCAAATAATTGGAAGGATTATGAACTTATAGATACATCTAGAGGAGAAAAATTAGAAAGATGGGGTAATATTTATTTACTTAGACCTGATCCTCAAGTTATATGGGATAAAGGAGATTTACTAAGTAAATATAAATCTATGATTCATGCAGTATACCATCGTAGTAATAAAGGTGGAGGTTCTTGGGAAAATTTAAAGAAGACTCCAACTAGTTGGAAGATTAATTATAAGAATTTAACTTTTAATATAAAACAAATGGGTTTTAAACATACCGGATTATTTCCAGAACAAGCTGTTAATTGGGATTTTATGATAGATAAAATAAAGAAAGAAAAAAGAGAAATTAAAGTATTAAATTTATTTGCTTATACTGGAGGAGCGACAGTAGCATGTCTTTCTGCAGGAGCAAGTGTCACTCATGTAGATTCATCTAGGGGTATGGTAGATTGGTGCAAAGAAAATGTTAATGATTCTGGATATAAAGATGCACATATTAGATATTTAGTAGATGATGTAGTAAAATTTGTTAAAAGAGAAATAAGACGTGGTAATAAATATGATGCTATTATAATGGATCCTCCTAGTTATGGAAGAGGAGCTAATAAAGAGATTTGGAATATAGAAAAAGATTTAAATAACTTAGTAGAGTTATGTACTGAGATACTAAGTGATGATCCGCTATTTTTTATAATAAATTCTTATACTACGGGAATGTCTCCTACAGTATTAAAAAACTTATTAACAGTAACTGTTAATAAACATAAAAAAGGAAATATTACTTGTGGAGAAATAGGATTAAAAGATAATAATGATTTAGTACTACCATGTGGTATTTATGGAAGATGGGAAAAATATGAATAAATTAAATATATTATATGAAGATAATCATATTATAGTAGTTGAAAAGAGGCCTAATATATTAAGTCAATCTGATATAACTAAAGATATGGACTTACTTACTATGGTTAAATCTTATATAAAAGAAAAATATAATAAACCAGGTAATGTATATTTAGGATTAGTTCATAGATTAGATAGACCAGTAGGTGGATTAATGGTTTTTGCTAAGACTTCTAAAGCTGCTAAAAGATTATCAGAACAAATTAAGAATAAAGAATTTTCTAAATATTATTTAGCTATTATAGATAATAATATTAAAGAAGATAATGGTGTTTTTAAAGATAAATTAAAAAAACTAGATAATGGTAATACTATTGTTTCTGATGATGGTAAGGAATCTATATTAGAATATAATGTTTTAGATAGAAAAGATAATAAAACTTTAGTAAAAATTAATCTATTAACTGGAAGACATCATCAAATAAGAGTACAATTTTCTAGTAGGGGTTATCCTTTAGTAGGAGATCAAAGATATAATAAGCAAGATAAGAAACAAATTTGTTTATATGCATATAAAATTTGTTTCAATCATCCAACTACTAAAAAAAGACTAGAGTTTAGTAAATTACCTGATAAAAAGGGTAGTTGGACACTATTTACAATGTCCAAAAATGTCTAAAAAATAAAATATTTGCAATATAATATTTTTTTTGTTATTATGATACTAGGAATAAAGATAAGGGAGTAGATATTATGAATTTTGATTTTAGTTGGTTTATGACAGTACCAGGGATATTAATTACAGGAGGAGTATTATTATTAATAATTGCATTAATAATTTTAATTGCGACTTCTAATAAGAAAAAGAAAGAATATGAAGAAGTAGAAGATAGTAGTGCTGATCAAAGTATGGATATGATGGCACAACCAGCAATGGATCCAAATATGGCTATGCCAGAAGCAGCTAATGCACCAGAAATGGCACAACCAGAACCAGTTGCTGTTGCAGAAATGCCACAACCAGAACCAGTAGCTGCACCTGAACCAGTAGCTGCACCAGAGCCAGCAATGCCACAACCAGAAGTAGTAATGCCACAAGAGCAACCACAACCTACTCCTGTTGTAGAAACACCAGTTCAACCAGAACAACCAGTTATGGCTAGTCCAGAACCTGCTGCCTATGGAGGAGTTAATCCAGCTGATGTTAGTGCACAACCAGTACAACCAGCACCAGAACAACCACAAATATATGGAGGAGCTAATCCATTAGAAAATACACAATCAATACCAATTTCAAATATAGTTGGACCTAATGCAGAAGCACCAGCACAACCAGCACCAGCACAACCTGCAGAACCAGTTATGGTTCAACCAAATATACAACAATAAAAGCTTTAGGCTTTTTTCTTTTAGGAAGATGCTATGAGAGATAGAATAATAGAGGTAATAGCAATCATAATAGTTATAATCGCATTATTAATCACATGGTTATCACTAAATATTAATAATTTAGAATTCATTGAAATTGGTAATTATTCTTTAGTTACAAATACTTCAGATTTAGTAATAGCTAAAGAAAATAAAATAGAAGATATAAAAGTAAATAGTAATATAGTTTATATTTATTATGAAGATAATAAATTAGTTACTAAAACAGGTACTATTAATGAAATTAGTAATACTAAACAAAATATTAAAACATATAAAGTAAAAAGTAATAATACAGAAAATAGTATAGATAGTAGTTGTATTATAGGTAATCATATAATCTCAATACCTATATTAGGTTCTATACTAGGTTTTGCTATTACTAGAGATGGATTTCTTTTATTAATAGTTTTACCATTATTAATAATATGTATATATGAATTATTTAAATTTATAGATGGAGTAGAAAAGAAGAAGACTAAAATATAGTCTTTTTCTTTTATATTCCAATAAATAGTGATATAATTAATATAGGTGATTATATGAAAAAGATATCAATCTTATCAATACAAATGGGTTATGGAGGAATAGAAAAATCTATTGTCTCTTTAGCAAACATTCTTTGTGAAAAGTATAAAGTAGAAATAGCTTGTACATATAGAATGTATGATGACCCAGTATTTGATTTAGATGAGAGAGTAACAGTTAAATATTTAATAGAAAATCGTAAACCTAATAGAAGAGAATTCCATTATTACTTAAAGAAAAAAAGATTTATAAAAGCTTTTAAAGAAGGACTTAAAGGAATTAAAACTCTATATTTAAAAAGAAAAACTATGATTGATTATATAAAAAGTACTGATTCTAAAGTAATTATTTCTACTAGAGATATATATAATCGTTGGTTAGGAGATTTTGCTAAACCTAAAGTAAAGAAAATAGGTTGGGAACATAATCACCATCATAATAATAAATTATATGCATTAAATGTAATTAGATCTTCTAGAAAACTAGACTATTTAGTATTAGTTTCTAAAGATTTAAATAGATTCTATAAAAGAGAAATGAGAAATTATCCATGCAAGTGTGTATGTATACCAAACGTTATTGAAAAGATGCCAGGTAGACTTGCTAAACTAGAAAATAAAAAATTAATTTCTGTAGGTAGATTATCTAAGGAAAAAGGATATCTTGATTTATTAAAAATATATAGTCAAGTTATGAAGAAATATCCTGATTGGACATTAGATATAGTTGGAGATGGAGCAGAAAAAGAAAAATTAGAGAAATTTATAGAAAATAATAATTTAGAAAAAAATGTAACTCTACATGGTTTTAGAAATAGAGATTATATAGATAAATTATTTAAAGAATCTTCTATATATTTAATGACTTCTCATACAGAATCATTTGGTATTGTTTTAATAGAAGCAATGTCTCATGGAGTACCATGTATAGCTTTCTCATCTGCAGAAGGTGCTAAAGAAATTATACAAAGTGGTAAAAATGGTTATTTAATAAAGAATAGAAACCATAATGCTATGGTTAAAAAGATAACTGATTTAATAAAGAATGAAGATATGAGAAAAGAAATCGGTAAAGCAGCTAGACATAGTGTTAAGAAATATACTACTGAAGTAGTAGAAAATAAATGGTATAAACTAATAGAAAAGAAGTGATAAAATGATTAAGAAAATTTTATTTATTTCCTCAACAGGTGGACACTTTAGTGAATTGATGCAATTAAAAGATCTATTAAAAAAATATGATTATAGAATTATTACAGAAAAGACTAAATCAACTTTATCACTTAAGAAGAAATATAAAAATAAAATAGGATATTTAGTTTATGGTACTAAAAACAATATGGTTACTTATCCATTTAAATTTATTTATAATTGTTTTAAAAGTATATATTATTATATAAAATTTCATCCAGATTATATTATTACAACAGGAGCTCATACTTCTGTACCTATGTGTTATATAGGTAAAATACTAGGCAGTAGAATTATTTATATAGAAACATTTGCTAATATAAATACTAAGACTATGACTGGTAAATTAATACATCCAATTGCAGATAAATTCATAGTACAATGGCCAACTATGAAGAAATTATATTCTAAAGCAATAGATGGAGGTTGGATTTACTAATGATATTAGTAACTCTAGGTACACAAGATAAAGATTTTTCTAGATTGTTAAAAGTACTAGATAAAGAAAAAGAAAATGGCCATATAAAAGATAAAATTATAGTACAATCTGGAAATACTAAATATGAATCAGATAATATGGAAATATTTGATTTTGTTAGTAACAAAAAATTAAATGAATTAATAGAAGAAAGTAGATTAATTATTACTCATGGAGGAGTAGGTTCTATACTTTCTGCTTTAAAGAAAAACAAAAAAGTAATAGCCGCATCAAGACTTGCTAAATACAAAGAACATCATAATGATCATCAAAAACAAATAGTTAAAGAATTTGCTAAAAGAGGTTATATTCTAGAATTAAAAGATTTTAATAAAATAGATAAAGTATTAGAAAAAAGTAAAACTTTTAAACCTAAGAAATATACTTCTAACACTAAGAACATGGTTAATATGATAGATAATTATATAGAAGAAGATAATCATATAGCTTGGTTTAATAGATTTAAAAGTGTATTTTTATATTTATTATGTGGTTTTTTAGCGACTCTAATAAATATAGTATCTTTCTATTTGCTAGATAAAATATTTAATAATATTTATATAAGTAATATTATTGCTTGGACAATATCATTAGTATTTGCTTTTATTACTAATAAACTATTAGTATTTGAATCTAAAAGTATGGATAATAAATTAGTTTTAAAAGAATCATTTCTATTTGTATTCTTTAGAGTAGTAACTCTATTAATAGAAATGGTATTATTAGGTTTCTTAGTTAAAGCTTTATTTGTAGATAAGATAGTATCTAAGATAATTACTAATATAGTAGTAATAATATTAAATTATGTATTTTCTAAATTAATAATATTTAAAAATAATAAATAGGTGATAAAATGAAAAAAACAAAAAAGATAATTATAAGTATAATAATATTTATTCTTTTTGTTTTTTTATTTTTATTATATGGACCAATACCTACTTTTAGAGAATATTTAATTACTAGTTCTATAACTACTATGAATCATCAGTATATAGCTCATATATTTTATAGTAATAAAACTATTAAAGAAGTATTAGATAAAAATAAAATATTAGAAACATCTGAAATAACAGATCCTAAATTAATAAATATATCTAATAAAAAACATAGTAATAAATATAAATTAATAACTATAAGAGAAAAAAATTATAAAGCTTATTTAGTAGAAATATATAATCCAAGTACTGTAAAGATTGCGACTACTAATTATTTGAATACTAAAGGTGAAAATATATTAGATATATCTAAAAGAGAAAAAGCAATTATCTCTATTAATGGGGGAGGATTCTATGATCCTAATTGGTCTTCTAATGGAGAAATTCCTCATGGTATGGTTATAAAGAATAATAAAGTTATTAGTAATTATAAAGATGCTTCTGTAGGTGGAGGATATATTGGTTTTAATAAAGAAAATAAATTAATACTAGGTAAAATGTCTAAAGAAAAAGCAATTAGTATATATAGAGATGCGATAGAATTTGGACCTTTTCTAATAATTAATGGTAAACAGACAAAAATAAAAGGTAATGGTGGATGGGGTATTGCGCCACGTACTGCTATTGGTCAAAGAAAAGATGGTACTGTATTATTCTTAGTAGTTAATGGTAGAATACCTTCAAGTATTGGTGCTAGTATGAATGATATTTCTGATTTAATGATAAAGTGTGGTGCTTATAATGCTGCTAATTTAGATGGAGGTAGTTCATCTGAATTAGTTATTAAAAATAAAATTATAAATATTCCAGTAGGTGGAGGTAAACTAGGACTTAGAAATATGCCTATATTTTGGATTGTAAAATAATAAAAAGATGTTATAATATATAATAGATAATATACTAGAGGTGATAAGAATGTTTTTAATATTAAAAACTATAAATAGTTTATCTAATTTTTGTAGTAGTATTGTACTATATAATACATTATCAATAATTAAAAAAGCTTTAACAATTATACAAATAGTTGGACCTATTTGTACTATGGTTTCTTTAGCAATTAGTTTTACTTTATTAACTGCTAATCCAGATGAAAAGAAACATCAAACTAGAATCAAGAATTCTCTTATCGCAACAGTAATATTATTCTTATTACCTGCAGTTGTTAACTTAATAATGTCACTACCAGTTATAGAACAAAACACTACAGTTGGACAGTGTTGGGCTAGTGTAGATGCTAATAGTAAAAGGATAAAATAAAAAAGACTATTTGTAGTCTTTTTTTATTGAAAAATTATACTGTATTTGATATAATAAATTAGAAAGTAGAAGGTAGAGATTATGGCAATAAGAATAAGAAAACGACTAACCAAAAGAGAACTCATATTTAACATTATTAGTTTATCTCTAGTAATAATTATTGGATTATATTTTGGTATTAGAAGCTTTTATTATTATGGTAAACAAAATAAAAAAGTTGGTAATACTAATACTACTTTATCAGATAAAATAATGAATAGTAATAGATTAACTAAAGCTAAAGATGGATGGCATCAAGATACTAAAGGTTATTATTTTAAAGGTGAAGTTGGAAATAATTATGTTAGATTTGCTAATAGAAATTTCAGAGTAGTAAGAGTAAATAATGATAATACTGTGAAATTAGTTAGTGAGGATATTACCTCTATTTTTATGTGGGGAGAGACAATAAAATATAAAGACTCTAACCTAAATAATTGGTTGAATAAAACAAGTAATAAACATAGTGGAATATATTATGATACTATTCCTAAAATAAAAGAATATTTAGTAAAAACTAAATATAGTGAAGATAAGTTATCAGGTACTAAAGTTAAAGAGAACAAAACTAGTTATAAAGACTATGTTACAACATTAACTATTAAAGATTATATAACTGCAGGTGGTAAGAATAGTTATTTAAATACTGGTAAATATTTTTGGTTAATAGGTCATGATAAAGATAAAATGAATTTATATGTAAATGAAGAAGGAGAAGTAGAATCTAGTCCTAATTCAGATACATATGGAGTTAAAGTAGTAATTACTTTAAATAAGAATACTACTATATCTGACGGAGATGGTTCTAAAGCTAATCCATATGTAGTTAATCAAAATTCAGATACTAATTATGTTAATAAATATGTAAAACTTGGGAATGATACTTATATAGTATCTAGTGATAAAGATAATAAATTAAAATTAGTATCAGCTAATTATATAAATAATGATTTTAAATATAATTTCAGTAAAACTACTTCAGGATTTAACTTAATAGATTTTACTAGTTTAGCTAATTATTTAAATAATACATATTATAATACTTTATCTTATAAAGATAAATTATTAGATATAAATAATTATACAGGAGAGTTAAGTAATGATGCTGGAATAGAGTATTCAAATATATTTAAATCTAATATTCCAAGTAAAATTGGACTATTAAATATGTTTGATTATAACCCAACAGATTTAACAGATTTTTATATTGTAAATGATCCATCTACAGCTTCTACTATGGCTTATGTTTATAATAAGTTAGGTATGTTAGAAGAAGATGAGATTACAAATGAGAAACATATAGTAACAACTATTATGATTTCTAAGAAAAGTATTAAAAAAGGGGACGGAACTAAAGAAAAACCTTATACAGTGGAGTAGATTATATGAAAAGAAGATTAAGACTTAGAATTAATAAAATTACTTTGGCTACATTCATATTAGATATCTGTGTTATAGTCGGATTAATAGTTATTAATACATCATCTTTTAAAGTATTTTGGATTCCTACTGCTATGACTACAATGTCACATAAGTATTTAGCTTATACTCTATATAGTGAAGATACTGTTAATAAAGTAATGAAAGAAAACTATATAGATCAAGTTAATGAAGAAATGAACTTAGATGATATTGTTATTGATGGTGGTAAAAAGAAACATTATACTAATAAGTATGAAAAAGAATTGTTTAATAAAGATCCAAATAACGATGTATATAAGATAATTCGTATAGAAGAAAACAATTATAAAGGATATTTAGTAGGAATATATGATCCTGCTGATGTTGACTTAGCTGTTACTAATAAACTAGGTAAGATGGGTCAATCAGTTAATACCTTATGTAAACAACATGGAGGTCTTGTTGGAATCAATGGTGGTGGTTTTGAAGACTTAGATGGTTGGGGTAATGGATCTATACCATATGGAGCTATTATCAAAGATGGTAAGAAGATATGGCAACATTCTGGTGGTAGTGGTCAATTAATTGGATTTACTGAAGACCATAAAATGTATTTAACATCTAAAAAACCTCAAGATGCTATTAAGAAGGGTATGAGAGACGCAGTAGAATTTGGACCAAACTTAATAGTAAATGGTAAGATTAGTAAAATACATGGTGATGGTGGATGGGGAGTTGCTCCTCGTACAGTAATTGCTCAAAGAAAAGATGGAGTAGTACTATTCTTAATTATAGAAGGAAGATTACCAGGATATAGTGTTGGTGCTAGTATGAATGATGTTATAGAAATACTACAACGTTATAAAGCATATAATGCTGCTAACTTAGATGGAGGAGCTTCATCTACAATGTCAGTTAATGGTAAGTTATATAATAGACCATCTGCAGGTGGATCTTATGGTGGAAGAACAGTTTCTAATGCTTGGATAGTAACAAACAAAAAACATAAGAAAGCACCTAAAAAATAGGAGAATGATTATGAAGAAAAAGACTAAAGTATTAATAATATTTATAATTATAATTGGAATACTTGTGTCTTTTTTTGTTATTAAAAAGATACAAAATAATAATATATTATTAAGTAATAAAAATAGATTAAAAGAAATAAAATCACATTATAATAACTATGTAAAAGTAATTAAAGAAACTAATCTATATAATAAGTATAAAAAGATTGGTACTATTTCTAAAAACAAAAAATTAATATTAAAGAAACAAAAAATAACTAAAGATACTAAATATTTTAATATAGATAATACTAATTATTATGTAAGTTATAAAGATGTTAAAAAAACAAAGAAATTTAATATAGATAATAGATATAAATCTTATATACCATTTAATGAAAATGTAATTACTCATAAGAATTTCAAATTATATCAAAATGATAAAGAAGTATATAAAATGAATATATCTATAGATACACCTATATTAGTTAAAGAAGATAATCGTTATTATATAGAATTTAATAATGAATTATATTATATATTTAAAGAAGATACAACAAAAACATATAATAAAAATAATACTAATTTAAAAGAGACTAATGAAATACCTGTTACTACATATCATTTTATATATTTAGAAGGTGAAGTATGTGGAGAAGTTATATGTCATCATGAGAATCAGATAAAAGAACAGTTTAATTATTTAAAAGAAAACAAATACTTTACTATTAATACTAAAGAAATGGAATGGTTTATAGATAAGAAAATAAGATTACCAGAAAAAACTATTTTAGTAACTATAGATGATGGTGCTAGAGCAGAGAAGTTTATTCCGTTCTTAGAAAAATATAAGATAAATGCAACATTATTCCTTGTTACTTCTTGGTATTCTAAAGATAAGTTTAAATCTCCATACTTAGAGATTGCATCTCACTCTGATAATCTACATGAAGGTGGTAAATGTCCTGGAGACCAAGGTAGTCCATTAAAGTGTGTAGATAAAAATATATTATTAAAAGATTTAAAAACTAGTAGAGAAAAACTAGATAATACAGAAGCTTTTTGTTATCCATTCTTTGAATTTAATGATTATTCAGAGAGTGTATTAAAAGAAGCAGGATTTAAGAGTGCTTATATAGGTACTATGAAGAAAGCTAAACAAGGTATAAATAAATATAGAATACCTAGAATTACTATATTTAATGATACTTCATTAGATGATTATATTAAGTATATTAAATAGGAGGGTTTATATGAATAGGAAAGGTTTTACATTAGTAGAGTTACTTGCAACTATTACTATATTAGGAATATTAGCTACTATATCAGTAGTAGCTGTTGGTGGTATTATACATAAATCAAAAGTAGAATATTATAGAACATTAAAAAATACAGTGGAATCAGCTGCTAGAGATTATTATAATGATCATAGAATATTATTACCTGAAACTACTACTGATTCTAGAGAAGTAACTGTACAAACATTAATGGATAATAAATATATGACAAGTTTTAAAGATACTAAGAAAAATGATTGTAATAAAAATAGTTCTAAAGTAAAAGTAACTAGAGTATCTTTAGATAATTATAAATATGAAGTAACACTAGTATGTAGTGCAAAAGATCAAGGTCTTATAGATGAGGCAAAATAAAAGGAGTTATCTTCTTTTATTTTTTTAAATTTTGAGATATAATTATAATAAGGATGTGATAATATGGCAAAGAAAATAATGGATGGTAATGAAGCTTGTAGTTATGTATCATATAATTTTACAGATGTAGCAGGAATATATCCAATAACACCAGCTTCACCAATGGCAGAATTAACTGATAAATGGGCTAATGAAGGAAAACTTAATTATTTTGATAGTCCAGTTAAAGTAGTAGAAATGGAAAGTGAAGCAGGTGCTGCTGGTATGGTACATGGTAGCTTACAAGCAGGAGCACTAACTACTACATATACAGCATCACAAGGATTATTATTAATGATTCCAAATATGTATAAAATAGCAGGAGAACAATTACCTTGTGTTATAAATGTAGCAGCAAGAAGCCTAGCTACACATGCATTATCAATATTTGGAGATCATCAAGATATATATGCAACAAGACAAACAGGTTTTGCACTTTTAGCGTCTTCATCAGTACAACAAGTTATGGATCTAACAGGAGTTGCACATCTTTCAGCTATTAAAGGAAGAGTTCCATTTGTTAATTTCTTTGATGGTTTTAGAACAAGTCATGAATTATCTAAAGTAGAAGTAATAGATACAGATCAGTTAAAGAAACTAATAGATGAAAAAGCTTTAGAAGAATTTAGAGAAAGAAGTCTAAACCCAAATAATCCAGTTACTAAAGGAACAGCTCAAAATGAAGATATTTATTTCCAAGCATCAGAAGTTAGAAATAAATACTATGATAAATTACCAGATATAGTAAATGATTATATGGCTGAAATAAATAAGATTACAGGAGAAGATTATAAACCATTTAATTATTATGGAGCAGAAGATGCTACTAAAGTAATAGTCGCAATGGGTAGTGTATGTGAAACAATTAAAGAAACAGTAGATTACTTAGTAGATAAAGGTGAAAAAGTAGGACTATTAGAAGTTCATTTATATAGACCATTTAGTGCTAAATACTTCTTAAATGTACTTCCTAAGTCAGTTAAGAAAATTGCAGTTCTAGATCGTACTAAAGAACCAGGTTCTGCAGGAGAACCATTATATCTAGATGTAGTTAAAACTATTAAAGAAGTAGAATCAAAAGTATCAATCATTGGAGGACGTTATGGTCTTTCAAGTAAAAATACAACACCAGCTATGATAAAAGGTGTATATGATTTTATGGATAAAAGAGATTCACATACTAACTTCACAGTAGGTATAGAAGATGATGTAACTAATCTATCAATAGATTATGATAAAGATTTCACAATCGATAAAGAAGATACAGAATTCTTAATCTATGGATATGGTAGTGATGGTATGGTAAGTGCTTCTAAAGACATTATGAAAATAACTGGAACATTTACAAGAGCATACGTACAAGGTTATTTCCAATACGATTCTAAAAAGTCAGGTGGAATAACTATATCACATTTAAGATTTGGTAAAAATCCAATTAGATCTACTTACTACGTAGAAAAAGCATCCTTAGTAGTATGTACTAAAGAATCATACTTAAAACAATTAAAGATGTTAGATAGAATAAAGAAAAATGGTACATTCTTACTAAATACATCTAAAACAAAAGATGAAATCCTACAAGAAATGACTATATATGATAAAAAAATAATTCAATCTAGAAATATTAAATTCTACATAGTAGATGCTAATAAAATAGCTAAAGATTGTGGATTAAATAATAAAATAAGTTCTATTATGGAAACACTAATATTTAAATTAGGTAAAGTAATGGATTTAGATTTTACTATTAATAAAATAAAAGAAAATATATCATTAAAATTTGCTAATAAGAGTGGAAATATAATAGATAAAAACTTAAAAGCAATTGATTCATGTATAGATAAATTAGAAAAAGTAAAACTTCCAGTAGTAGATTATGTAATGGAAGTAGAACCAAAGAAAAATATATTTGAAGTAATTAGTAGTATGGAAGGGGATACTCTACCAGTTAGTAGTTTTGTTAAAAACTCAGATGGCACATTTGAAGGTGGAAACACTAAGAAAGAAAAAAGAAATGCTTCTACTATGGCACCTTGCTATAATAGTGAAAATTGTATTTCTTGTAATCAATGTTCTCTAGTATGTCCACATGGAGTAATTAGACCATTCCTATTAGATGAAAAAGAACAATTAGATGCACCTGATTCAGTAAAAGAAAAATTAATAGATGCTAATATAAAAGGACAAGACTTAAAATATACAATTGGTGTTAGTGTTCCAGATTGTACTGGATGCGGACTATGTGCTGAAGTATGTCCTGGTAAAAAAGGTGCTAAAGCTATTATCATGAAAGCTAAAGAAAAAATAGATGAAGAAAAATCTAAAGAAGAATATGAATATCTATTTAATGATGTAAAAGAAAAAGATGTAATGCCAACTAATACAGTTAAGGGTAGTCAATTTAAATATCCTAAGTTTGAATTTAGTGGAGCATGTGCAGGATGTGGAGAAACACCATACTTAAAACTATTAACACAATTATTTAAAGATAATTTAGTAATAGCTAATGCAACAGGATGTTCATCTATCTATGGAGCATCTATACCATCAACTCCATACAGCATACCTTGGGCTAACTCATTATTTGAAGATAATGCAGAGTTTGGATTTGGTATGAAAATAGCAGACGAAACTATGAAAAATAGAATTAAAACTCTAATTACAAACAACAAAAAACTAATTAAGAAGAGTGAAAAAGATATTTATAATAACTACGTAGAAGAAATTAATGATGAAACTGCAAAAGCATTACTAGAAGTAGTAGATGAAACTAAAATAAAAGAATTAAAGAAACTAAAAGAATTTATAAAACCTAAATCTATATGGATGGTAGGTGGAGATGGTTGGGCATATGATATTGGTTATAATGGAATAGATCATGTCCTAGCTAACAAAGAAAATGTAAATATATTAGTATTAGATACAGAAGTATATTCTAATACTGGAGGACAAGCTTCTAAATCCACAAGAAGTGGAGCAGTTGCTAAATTTGCATCCGCTGGTAAAGAAATAGCTAAAAAAGATTTAGCTAAGATAGCACTAACTTATCCACATGTATATGTTGGAACTATCTCACTAGGAGCTAATCCAATGCAAGCAATCAAAGTAATGAAAGAAGCAGAGGCTTACAATGGACCAAGTATTATAATTGCTTATGCTCCATGTATTGCACAAGGAATTATAAAGGGAATGAAAAACTCAATCAATGAAGAAAAGAAAGCAACCGCATCTGGTTACTTCCCAATATTCCATTACAACCCAACAACAGAAGAATTTAAAGTAGATAGTAGTGCAGACTTCGATAAATATAAAGACTTCTTAACAGGTGAAGATAGATATAATTCATTAAAGAAACTATCTAAGAACTATAAAGAATTACTAAGTAATAATAAAAAACAAGCAGAAGAAACTTATAACTATTATAAGTCTCTAGAAGAAAAAGAAGATAAAGAATAACAAAAAAAGACATAAGATTCGGCTCTTATGTCTTTTTACTTCAACCTAGGAGACTGCACCCCCTGAGGGCAGCCTCCAAAAAAAGAATAAAAAGGGGTTGGCTAGTGTGATACTAGCGACCAATTCGCCTAAAAGCAAATTGGTAGTTCATATACTAACCGAAAGTGTCTAATTTGTCAACAAAAAAGTTCATTTTTTTGATAAAATATAGATATATAGTGAAAAATACGATAATATATAGGAAAAACAAGCAAAAAACACTAGTGTAAAGGAGTTAAAATTATGGAATTATCAGAAGCACAAAAAACATTAATACAATTATTAAAAATTTTAAAAATACAAGAAAATCAAATAATAGCTACTATGTTAGCTTTACAAAAAGAACATCAACAAGAAGAACTAATATACTATATAAAAGAAAATCAAGATAATATAGATAATAGAAAAATTAGTAAGAAGGTAACTGAATTAATAAAGAAGGAGAACTAATAATAGTTCTTTTTTATAAAAAAAACCGATAGCAGTGGGAGCCTCCCCACTTGGTACTATCGGCACATCTAATAAGTATGAAAATTAATTGGCTGTTACCTATTAGTTGGAATTAAATAATAACATCTATCTAATAAAAAGTAAATATAAAAAATGCATATTTTTATGCATTTTTCTTTTGAAAAATATCTAAAAATATGCTATAATATGCCAAGAAGTAGGTGGTAGTGTGGCAGAATTAAAGGATGTTAAAGGTATAGGACCTAAGTCTTTAGCCTTACTAAATAAGATAAATATAAACACAGTAGAAGACTTAGTAACACATTATCCTTTTAGATATGAATTTCTAAAAAGAAGTGATTTATCTAAAGCAGAAGATAAAGAAAAAGTTATTATAGATGGAAGAATAGAAAGTGTACCTATTTTAATGAGATTTAAAGCAGGACTAAATAAAATGAACTTTAGATTAGTAACACCTTCAGGAGTAGTAGGAGTATCTATATTTAATAGAGCTTTTCTAAAGAGCCATTTAACAGTAGGTACAGGAGTAACAGTTATAGGTAAAATAGATAAACAAAAAAATATAATAACTGCTTCTGATATAAAATTAGAAACACTATCTAATAAAGTAAAAATAGAACCAGTATATCACGCTACTAGTGGACTAACTAATAAAAACTTATCGACATATATAAATATGGCTTTATTAATGTATGGAAAAGAAATACCAGATTATATACCAAGAAAGTATTTAGAAAAATATAATTTTTCAAATAAAAAAACATCCCTAAATTTAATACACAACCCATCAACAGAAGAAAAACTAAAAGAAGTAACTACAAGATTAAAATATGAAGAACTATTTGCTTTTATGTTTAAAATTAATTATTTAAAAGTACAAAATAAAAAGAAAAATAATGGATTAGATAGAGTTATAGATAAAGATAAATTAAATAAATTTATAGATTCTATTCCATTTAAATTAACTAATGATCAAGTAAAAGCAGTAGATGAAATAATTAAAGATTTAGAAGCATCTCATAGAATGAATAGATTATTACAAGGAGATGTAGGTAGTGGTAAAACAATAGTATCTTTTATAGCTATGGTTGCGAACTACATAAGTGGATATCAAAGTGCTTTAATGGCACCTACAGAAATACTTGCTACTCAGCATTATGATAATTTATGTAAATTCTTAAAGAAATCTAAGATAAAAGCAGAACTATTAACAGGATCAACTCCTAAAAAAGAAAAAACAAGAATATATGAAGGATTAAAAAGTGGGGAAATAAATATAGTAGTTGGTACTCATGCTTTAATACAAGATGAAGTAGAATATAATAACTTAGGTTTAGTAATAACAGATGAACAACATCGTTTTGGAGTACATCAAAGAGCTAACTTACAAAATAAAGGAAAAAGACCAGATGTATTATATATGAGTGCGACACCAATACCTAGAACTTATGCTTTAACTATATTTGGTGATATGGATGTATCTACTATTAAAGAAAAACCAATAGGTAGACAAAAAATAGATACATACGTAAAGAAAAATAATGAAATAAAAGATGTATTACAAATGATGTATGATGAACTACAAGAAAAACATCAAATATATGTAATCGCACCATTAATAGAAGAAAGTGATAATTCAGATATGACTAATGTATATAAATTAAAAGATCAAATGAAACTTGCTTTTAAAGATAAATATACAATAGATATAGTACATGGTAAAATGGCAGGGGCTGCTAAAGATGCTATTATGAATAAATTTAAAGATGGTAAAGTAGATATATTAATTTCTACTACAGTAATAGAAGTAGGAGTAGATGTTCCTAATGCTACTACTATGGTAATCTTTGATGCAGATAGATTTGGACTTTCTACACTACATCAGTTAAGAGGAAGAGTAGGTCGAGGAGAAGTTAAATCTAAATGTATATTAATAAGTGATAGTGATACAGAAAGATTAAAAATCATGGAAAGTATTGATGATGGTTTTGAAATAAGTGAAGAAGATTTCAAACTAAGAGGTCATGGAGATCTATTTGGTACTAAACAAAGTGGAGATATGGCTTTTAAGATAGCTAATGTAAGAAATGATTATAAAATATTACTACAAGCTAAGAAAGATTCTAAAGAATATTTATTAAATAAAGATACAGATAAAGATGAATTAAAACTAAAACTAATTAATTCAATAACTAAAGGATAAATACATATAAAAATATGTATTTATTTTTTATAATTCAATTGACTTTTTTATAAATATATCTTATTATTAAGATGCGTGATGCATATCACGCTAGATATCTCTCACGATCTAAGTGTGAGAGTATATTCAACCGAACCCCCTGAAGAGAGCCTTAGGCTCTCGCTTTTTGTTTTTTATGTTATAATTATTCATATATGAAAGGATGTGATTATATGATATTAAATATAAGTGGTAGAACAGATATAGTCGCA
>CAZYQE010000005.1:0-88956 GCA_964650315.1 uncultured Muribaculaceae bacterium | reverse complement strand
GATGATATCTATCGTAAATGTTCGAAAAGTTCGAACAGAAACGTCACTGGAGCGGATGATGGGAATCGAACCCACGTAGTCAGCTTGGAAGGCTGAGGTTCTACCATTAAACTACATCCGCATATAAATTTTAATCGAACCTAAGCCCGACTAAATAAAGTAGACAATAACAATTATACTAAAAATATATTTAAAGTCAAGTTTTTTTAATAAAACTTTTATTTTTAATGTATTTATAATATACTAGGTATAGGTGATAGTATGAAGATATTAGCTAGTGACTTTGATAAGACATTATATATTGAAGAAAAAGATAAATTAATTAAAAATATAGAAGCTATTAAGAAATTTATTATTAGTGGTAATTTATTTTGTATTATTACTGGTAGAAATTATTCTGATTTAAAAATTCTTCTTAATAAATATAATATACCTTATAGTTATTTAATATGCCAAGATGGGGCGAAAATATACAATAATATGGATTATTGTATTAATACAGTTCCTTTAGATAGTGATGTTGTGAACGAAATTTGTGATTTATTAGATTCTAAGGATTATCCATATTATTTAGATGATGGCTATAATATAACTAATAATAGAGATGACTGTGTAAAAATAGTAGTAGAGTGTAATGATGAAGTAATGGGTAAAAATATAATTGAGAGTATTAGAAACAATGTTGATGTCTATATTTATAAAAGTAATAGACATGTAAATATAGTTAGTAAGGATGTTAATAAATCTAATAGTTTGAATAAACTAATTGAATTAGAAAAACTAAATAGAAATGATATTTATGTTATTGGTGATGATATTAATGATATGGAAATGCTTAAAGATTTTAAAGGGGCTATTATGAAGAGTCATACTGAAGCTATAGATGATACATCTAAGATAGAATATAATTATTTATATGAATATATAGAAGAATTAAGTAAAAATTAATTCTTTTTTTCATATTATTTAATATGAGTAATTTTCTATTTAATTTAATATCTAATTATGGTTATTTTGGTATGTTTATTGGTATGGTATTAGAAGCAGTAATTATTATAATACCTAGTGAAGTAATACTTGCTACTGCTGGGATATTAGCAAGTCAGGGTATATTTACTATTTGGGGAGCTTTTATAACAGGTTTACTTGGTAGTGTTTTTTGTGCGGTAATAATTTATTTTATTGGTTATTTTGGAGGAAGACCTTTTATAAAGAAGTTTGGTAAATATTTTTTTATGAAGGAAAGTGATTTAGATAAAAGTAATTCTTGGTTTAATAAATATGGTATGTTAGGAGCTTTAATAGGTAGAAATTTTCCAATAGTTAGAACTTTAATATCACTACCAATTGGTATATATAGATTATCTTTTATTAAATTCTTAATATATACAACTATTGGATCTATTCCTTGGACGATACTATTTGTATATTTAGGATATGCTTTAGGTAATAGTTGGATATTAGTAAATAGTAAGATATCTTATTTAAAGATTCCTATTAGAGTATTATTAGTATTAATTATAGTATTTTATTTTTATAAAAAGATAAAAAATAAATATGTGTTGAAAAAATAAGTGAAGTATGTTACAATACTGGACATATTTGTGAGGGGGAATGAATATGAGTAAAGTTAATTATAATTTTGAAAACATTAGAAAGAGATTAGGAGCAGTAGGTTTATCCCTAGTACTTACTACTGTAGGAATTGGTGGATTATCAGGCTGTTCTAAGAATGAAAAATATAAATCTGAATATAGTAGTACTGTATATACAGTAGAAAAATCTGATGATCAAAAGGAACAAGAAAAAAGAAATTTAATAGGGCATCCTGTGGATAAAGAACTTTATTATAATGATAAAAAATACTCTAGATATGATAGATATATTGATTTTAGTAAAATTAGTAAAGATGTAGATTTAGGATATGATTATACTAAGAAAAATATAGATTATGTATATCCTTCTAGATTAGCTAACTTTATAAATCATAGTTTACTTAGTGATAAGATAAAAGAATTTCAAACTGATAATAGAGATTATGATGAGATGTCAAATGCTATGTTTAGAGAATTTAGTAATTTTGTTTTGCCTAATTCAATTATATGGGCTAAAGATAAAATAGGTCATGGTTTAAATGATCATAACAATGATGAATTAATTGAATTAGAATATTTACTAGGAGCTAATGGTAATATTTATATTCATTATGAATATACTGTTGTTTCTAAGAAAAAAATAAATGGACCAGCTTATTATGACGAGGAGTATATTAAAAAATATGGTATGCCAAAAAATATTAAAAAAGGTGATTATATTCATTATGAATCATTATCTTTAGTTGATCCAGATAAATATAAGATTAATTTAATTGCAGATAAACAAACTGGTTTAGGTTCTAATGATAAAAATGTTAAGGAAGCAGTATTAAATAATTATGATGATGTAATTAAACCTATAACTAAGCTTAGTGAAAAATCTGATAATGAAAAATTTGAAAGTCCATTAGAATTTAGAAAGTTTGTTTCTGATAAGGGACAAGTAAAGCAAAAGGTTAAAGTAAAAGAATAAAAAATACTAGATACTAGTATTTTTTTTTATATTGTGTTATAATGAGTTGCGGTAATTAGAGGTGGAAGTATGAAAAAAAGAAATGTTGCGATAATTGCGCATGTAGATCATGGTAAGACAACTTTAGTAGATGGTATATTAAAATCTTCTGGTATGTTTAGAGATAATGAAGATGTTTCTAATATATCAATGGATTCAAATGATTTAGAAAAAGAACGTGGTATTACTATTTTAGCTAAGACTACTGCTTTAGATTATAAAGATTATAGGATTAATATACTAGATACTCCAGGACATGCTGATTTTGGTGGAGAAGTAGAGCGTATTATGAAGATGGTTGATGGTGTATTACTTGTTGTTGATGCTTATGAAGGTGCTATGCCACAAACTAGATTTGTATTAAAGAAAGCTTTTGAAGCAGGAGTTAAACCTATTGTGGTTATTAATAAAGTTGATAAAGAAAGTGCTAGATGTGATGAAGTTTTAGATGAAGTCTTAGATTTATTTATTGAGTTAGGTGCAGATGATGATCAATTAGATTTTAAAGTATTATATGCTAGTGCATTAAATGGTACTTGTTCTAAAGATGCAGATTTATCTACTCAAACTGAAGGTTTTGAAGAAGTTTTAGATTTAATAATAGATGAGATTCCAGAACCTAAAGGAGATTCTAACAGTCCATTACAATTTCAACCAGCTCTACTTGATTACAATGAATTTGTAGGTAGAATTGGTATTGGTAAAGTACATAATGGAAAGATTAAAACAGGTAGTATGGTTACTTGTTCTAGATTAGATGGTTCTACTAAAGAATTTAGAATTCAAAAACTATTTGGTTTTTATGGATATAAAAGAATTGAAATAGAAGAAGCTGAAGCTGGAGATATAGTTGCAGTTGCAGGTCTATCTGATATTTCAGTAGGAGAAACTTTATGTGATAGTGATAATATAATACCTCTTCCTAAACTACATATAGATGAACCAACATTACAAATGACTTTTGGTACTAATTCATCTCCTTTTGTAGGAAGAGATGGTGATATAGTAACTGCTCGCAAGATAGAAGAAAGATTAAATAGAGAAACTCAAAGAGATGTTAGTCTTAAGGTAGAGCAAGCTTCTAACGAGTCATTCTTAGTTAGTGGTAGAGGAGAATTACATTTAAGTATTTTAATAGAAAATATGAGAAGAGAAGGTTATGAACTTGAAGTATCTAAACCAAAAGTAATTATAAAAGAAATAGATGGTGTTAAACACGAACCATATGAAGAACTACAAATAGATGTTCCTGAAGAGTCTGTTGGTTCTGTTATAGAACAATTAGGTCTTCGTGGAGCTAAGATGGAAAATATGACTAATATGGAAGGACAAACTAGACTTTTATATACTATTCCATCTCGTGGATTAATTGGTTTTTCTACAGACTTTATGACTTTAACTAAAGGTTATGGAATTATGTCTCATACTTTTAAAGAATATATGCCTTATGAAAATGTAGAAGTAGGGGAAAGAAAACTTGGAGTTTTAGTTTCTATGGAAAATGGAAATTCTACAGCTTATTCTATTGGTAACTTAGAAGATAGAGGTACTATGTTTATTGAACCAGGTACTGAAGTATATGAAGGTATGATAGTAGGTGAGTGTAATAAAGATAATGACTTGGCAGTTAATGTTGTTAAAGGAAAACAATTAACTAATACACGTGCTGCAGGAAGTGATCACACAGTAGTATTAAAAAGACCACGTCCTATCACATTAGAATATGCTCTTGATTATATTAATTCTGATGAGTTAGTAGAGATAACTCCTAATAATATTAGATTAAGAAAAAAGATTTTAAATACTGAAGAACGTAAGAAATTTGATGCAAAGAAGAGAAAATAAGAAAAAACAGCTAAAATTAGCTGTTTTTAATTGCTATTTATATTGTTTTTATTATATAATTGTTTCAGGTAGGGGCGATTTTTATGGCAAAAGACAAAACTAAAAAAAGATCAAAGCAAGAATCACTTGAGTTAACAAAAACTTTAGTTTTAAATTTTAACGAAGTAGAGAAAGTTGCTAAGTATGAAAAAAAGACAAGTAAGAAACCAGCTATTATAATAGCTTTTATTGGAATATTTGCAATTTTTTCTGGAATAGTATATTCTAATACATATTCTTTAAATAAAAAAGATAGTAATCCTTCTAAATATAGAAAGACTACTAAAGTAACTAAGAAAATAGATAAGCTTATTTGTACTAAGAATTCTAATGAAGAAAATAATAAAATAACTGTTAATGAAACTGTTACTTTAAACTTTAAAAAGAATAAATTATATAATTATCAAAATGTAATAGTAAGTACAGTAGTCGATTCCAAATTAGATAAGACTCCTAAGTTTATAACTGATTTAGATAATAAAGTTAAAGACATAAAAAAAGAATCAATAACTGGTTATACTATTACTAGTAATAATGAAAGTAAAAAGAATGTTATAAGTAAATATACTTTAAAACTAATTATTAATTTAGAAAAGTATGATGATTCTAAAATAAAAGATAAATCTAATAAATATTTAAATATTACTTATAAGTATAAAGATAATGCTTTAAAAGTTAGAGAAGATTTAATTAAATCTGGATATACTTGTAATTAAAAAATAAAACTGCATATATTATGCAGTTTTTTGACCCTTTAATAAAGTTCTTTTTTCTTTAGTTGAGATTCTTACTTTAGTACCATCTTCTAGTCTATGTACTTGAAGATTTAATTTTTGTCTTTTTTTAGTTGCGTTCATCGCATGTGATCTCATATTTTTTACATTACCTTTTCTTTGTGATGCATTAACTGCCATAATATCCCTCCTTCGGTTTCTCTCTCGCTTTATAACTTTACCATAAAAGTATTATAAAGTCAAACAAAACATAGTAAAATAAACGTTATTTATGGTAGAATATATGTAGAAGGAGGTTTTATTATGTATATACCATTATATAACAAAAGTAATTATACATTATTATCTAGTTTATTAAGAATAGATGATATTGTTAAGTATGCAAAAGCAAGTAACCTCCAAAGTATTGCCTTAACTGATACTAATATGTATGGAGTTATGGAATTTATTAAAAAATGTAAGAGTAATGATATTAAACCAATAATTGGTTTGGATATAGTACTTAAAGATTTTAATGTAGTATTATATGCTAAAGACTATGAAGGATATCAATCATTAATAAAACTATCTACTATACAAAATGAAAGAGTAGTAGAAGGAAAAGACTTAAAAAAATATAATAAAAATGTAATTGGAATAGTACCTTTTAAATATAGAGATAAGTATAAAGATTTATCTAAGATATATGATGAATTATATTTAGGATATTCTAATAAAAAGGAAGAAAAAGAAGCGCTTATTCTTACTAAAAATGTAGTATTCTTTAGAGAAAGTTTATATTTATATAAAAGTAATGTCGAAATATTGCCTTATTTATATAGAATAAGAGATTCTAAAACTATTAGTGATGAGGTAACTTATGAAGTAGAAGAACATGAATTAAAGATTAGTGATGTATTAGAACTAAGTGATAATACTGGACTTATTAATAGTATAAAAATTGCTGATTCTTGTAATTTAGAAATACCTAAGAGAGATAATTTACTTCCTATATATGAATGTGATGATCCAAGTAAATATTTATTTGAATTATGTAAAGCAGGTCTTACTAAAAGATTAGGTGGATCTATTCCAGATAATTATAAGAAAAGACTTAGTTATGAATTAAAGATAATTAATGATATGGGATTTCCTAATTACTTTTTAGTAGTATATGATTTTATAAAGTATGCGAAAAAGAATAAAATATTAGTTGGTCCTGGTAGAGGAAGTGCGGCAGGATCATTAGTATCTTACTCATTAGGTATTACTGATATTGATCCAATAGAATATGATTTATTATTTGAAAGATTCTTAAATCCAGAAAGAAAAACTATGCCTGATATAGATACAGATTTTCCTGATGATAAAAGAGATGAAGTAATAAATTATGTAGTAGAAAAATATGGTAAAAAGAGAGTTTCTGGAATAGTTACTTTTGGTACTTTAGGTGCTAAACAAGTATTAAGAGATGTTGCACGTGTTTTAAATATTCCTAATTATAAAATAGATGGATTATCTAAATTTATTCCAGCTTTTACTAAAGATAAATTAAAAGATTTTTATAATAAGAATAAAGTATTTAAAACTAGAATAGATAGTGATGAGTTATTATCTAAGATGTTTGATATTGCGGTTAAGATAGAAGGGTTCCCTAGACATACATCTTCTCATGCTGCTGGTATTGTAATGAGTAGAGTAGATTTAGATGAAGTAATTCCTTTAACTATGAGTGAAGGAATGTATTTAACAAGTTATTCTATGGAATACTTAGAAGATTTAGGTTTACTCAAGATGGATTTCTTAGGACTTAAAAATTTAACTATTATTAATAATATAATTAATGATATAAAAGAAATATATAATGAAGAAGTTGATTTTAATAAAATACCACTTGATGATAAAGAAACTTTAAAGATATTTGAAGAAGCTAATACTAGTGGAATATTCCAATTTGAATCTACTGGTATGAGAAATTTTTTAAGAAATTTAAAACCTAATACATTTGAAGATGTATTCTCAGCAATCGCTTTATTTAGACCAGGAGCAGCAATTAACATTGATTCATATATTAGAAGAAGACATGGTAAAGAAAAAGTTACATATTTAGATCCATGTTTAGAACCAATTACTAAGAATACTTATGGTATCTTAATATATCAAGAACAAATAATGCAGCTTGCTAATATTTATGCAGGATATACTTTAGGAGAAGCTGATATTTTAAGACGTGCTATGTCTAAGAAAAAAGTTAGTTTACTAAAGAGTGAAGAAGAGAAGTTTATTAGAAAGAGTGTAGAGAAGGGTCATAATAAAGACCAAGCTAAGAAACTATTTGACTTAGTATTAAACTTTGCAGGTTATGGTTTTAATAGAAGTCACTCTGTAGCGTATTCAATAATTGCTTATAAAATGGCATATCTAAAGAGTCATTATAAGACTATATTTTTTGCTAACTTATTAACTAATGTTATTGGATCAGAATCTAAAACTCATGAATATATTATGGAAGCTAAAGCTAATGGAATAGAAGTTTTAAAACCTGATATAAATAAGAGTAGTAATAGATATGTAGTTACTAATAATAAGATAATATATCCTGTATCTAATATTAAATCTATTGGTACTGTAGTAGCTAGTGAAATATTAAAAGCAAGGAGTGATGGAGAATTTGAAGATATATATGATGCTTTTAGTAGACTATACTTAGCAGGTCTAGGTAAAAAGAATTTAGAAACTTTAATATTTGCAGATACATTTAGTAGTTTTGGTATAAATAGAGCTACTCTAATATATAATTTAGATAGTTTATTCAACTATGCAGAACTTACTAAAGATATAGAGCCTGATTTAGTAATGAGACCAGATATAGAAAAACAACAAGAATTCTCTGATGAGTATTTACTAGAAAAAGAAAAAGAAGTATATGGATTCTATCTTTCACAACACCCAACTACTGCATATATTAAAGATAATAAGTATTGTATTCCACTAAATACAATACCAGAACATTTTAATAAAACAGTAGATTGTTTAATATTAGTTGATAAAGTGAAAGTTATTGATACTAAAAAAGGAGATAAAATGTCTTTTATTACTGGTAGTGATGAAACTGCTAGAATGGACTTTACTTTATTCCCTAAAATATATAAATTATATTTTGCTATTGAAAGAGGAGATTTATTAAAAATTAGAGGTAAAGTAGAAAAAAGACTAAATAAGTATCAAATAGTAGTAGAAAAAATAAAATATTTAAAAGAAAAGAGTAAAAAAGATGAAAAATAAAGAGAAAGTTTATAGTGTTGCAGCTATTTTATTAATAATAGATCAGTTTGTTAAATTATTAATAAATACTAAGATGAAAGTATTAACTGAAATTAAGATAATACCTAATTTCTTTTCTATATATTATGTTAAGAATAAGGGAGCTGCTTTTTCTATATTAAATGGTAAAACTTATATATTTATTATAGTAGCTTTAGTATTACTATTCTTAATAGATAGATATTTAAAAGAAGAGAAGTTTACTAAACTTAGTATTATATCTTTAGGTATGATTATTGGTGGTATAGTAGGTAATTTGATAGATAGATTATTATATCACTCAGTAATAGATTATTTATCTTTTAATATATTTGGTTATAACTTCCCAGTATTTAATATTGCAGATATTGGTATTACTGTAGGTTGTTTACTTTATATAATTGAACTTATTAGGAGGAGTATAAATGAAAGTAAAAGTAGAAGTAGAAAAAAAGATAAGAATAGATAAATATTTATCTAGTGAATTAGATCTTTCTCGTAGTAAGATTCAAAAACTTATTAAAGAGAAGCAAGTACTTGTTAATGACAAAGTAGTTAGTAGTAATTATCAAGTAAAAGATAAAGATGAAATTGAAATTAAAGATGAATTAGATTATGAGATAAATATAGAACCTGAAGATATAGATATAGATGTGGTATATGAAGATAATGACTTATTAGTTATTAATAAATGTAGTGGTATGGTAGTTCATCCTGCTCCTGGACATTATAGTGGTACTTTAGTAAATGCGCTTTTATATAAATTTAATATTGAAAGTAAAGATAAGATTAGACCTGGTATAGTACATAGATTAGATAAGGATACTAGTGGTTTAATGTTAGTTGCGAAAAATGAAAAAACTCATGATAAGTTAAGTTCTATGATTTCTAAAAAAGAAGTGGATCGTCACTATCTAGCGATCGTAGATGGAGTTATTACTCATGATACTGGTACTATAGATGCTCCTATTGGAAGAGATTTAAATAATAGACAAAAGATGGCTGTTACTGATATTAATTCTAAAGAAGCAATTACTAATTTTAAAGTATTAGAAAGATTTAATAATAATACATTATTAGAATGTATTTTAGAAACAGGTAGAACTCATCAAATAAGAGTACATCTTTCATATATAGGATATCCTGTTAATAATGATCCATTATATGGAAAAGGTAAATCTACTTCTTTTGGACAAATGCTTCATTCTAAAAGTATAAAGTTTAAACATCCAATTACAAATAAAAAATTATTTTTTGAAGTAGATCCCCCAAAAGAATTTATGAAAAAGTTAGAAAATTTAAGAAATGAAACAACTAAATAAGTTGTTTTTTTTCTATATAAAAAATATGTAGAAAAATGGCATATTTTTAATTACTATTTTCTTTATTTATGTTATAATTTTAAATAGGAGAGTGTGTCTTATGAAGAGTATGATGAAGAGATTTGTAAATAATTTTGAAAATATTACTAAATATTATAATTTCTTAATAAACAAAACTAAAAAACATGAGTATGTAGGAATTGCTAATGAGTGGTTAATAGATAATTATTATTTACTTGTAGAACATAAAAATGAACTATTAAATATGAAGAATAAGTTCAAAAGAAACAACAAGAAAATTAATGAGCACTATTATCATTTAAGAAGTATTGTTCATAAGAAATACTATAATGTTGATTTTAAATACTTAGTAGAAGAGTTAAGAAAATATCAAAAAGATACTAATGAAGTATATACTTATAAAGAATTAAAATTAATTATTCCTTTATTAATAATTATATATACTGAGAAACTTAATAAGCTATGTAATGAAGAATATAAGAAGTTTGCAGATAATGAGAAAATAGAATCTATTATTAGTAAGAATGATAAATTAAGTTTAAGATCATTTATAGATAGTGATTTTGATATTAATAAAAATGTTAATTATATATATGAGTTAAATAATAAATTATATAAAGTAGAAAATAATAACCAAATATTTAAAGAGTTAAATGAATATTTAAAAAATAATAATGTTAGTATTAAGGGTATTATTAATGATGAGTTACAAAGAAAGATTGATAATAACTTAATTATTTCTAATATATTTGGTAATTTTAAAGAGTTTTTTGAGGTTAGTGAAGAAGATTTATTTAGTAAAGTTTCTGAGACTGAGAGATTATTCTTAAAAGATCCTGTATATAAAAAGATGACTGATGATTCTAAGAAAATGTATAGAGCTCGTTTATTAAAACTTGCTAAGAAGAAAAAGATGGAAGAGTATAATTACTTAAAGAGTATTTATAATAGTGAAGAACATATTGGTTATAAGTTGTTTCCACATAAAAGTAATACTTTTAGAGTAATAATTTATATTTTAGCTATTATTTTATCTACAGTAGGAGTATCATTCTTTTTATCAGGATTCTTTGGTAAATGGCAAGTATTAGGATTTATTATTTTATTAATACCTATTAGTCAATTAATAGTTCAAATAATTAATGAGATATTACTACATAATGTATCTATTAAAGAGATACCTAAATTAGATTTTTCTAAAGGTATACCTGATAATGAGAAAACTATGGTAGTTATACCTACTATTGTTTCTGATGTAGAAAAAGTAGAAGAGATATTTGATGTATTAGAGTCTTTCTATTTAGTTAATAAATCTAATAATTTATATTTTACTTTATTAGGAGATGTTAAATCTAGTAATAAAAAGAACTTAAATATAGATAAAGAAATATCTGATTTTGGTAAGAAATATGCAGAGAAGTTAAATAAAAAATATAAAAAAGATATTTTCTATTTTATATATAGAAAACGTATTTGGAATGCTAAAGAGAATAGTTATTTAGGTTATGAGAGAAAAAGAGGAGCACTACTTCAATTTAATCAAATATTATTAAATAAATCTATTGATGAAGATAAGTATTTTAATGTTAATACTCTTCATAATCATGAGTTAGATATTAAATATGTTATTACATTAGATTCAGATACTAAATTACTTCTTAATTCAGCAATTAATTTAGTAGGGGCTATGGCTCATCCTATGAATAAACCAGTATTTAATCAAGAGGGTACTAAAGTAATTAGAGGTTATGGTATAATGCAACCTCGTGTTAGTGTTGATATTGAATCTACTAATAATAGTTTATATTCTCAAATATTTGCAGGTATTGGTGGATTTGATACTTATTCAGCTATTATACCTAATGTATATCAAGATTCTTTCTATGAGGGTAGTTTTGTAGGTAAAGGTATATATGATGTTAAAGCATTTGACCAAGTATTAGGTAATACATTACCAGATAATTTGATATTATCTCATGATTTATTAGAAGGTAATTACTTAAGATGTGGTTATGTTTCTGATGTAGAATTAATTGGTGATTTCCCAGCTAAATTCTTAGTAGATGTTTCTCGTCATCATAGATGGGCTAGGGGAGATGTTCAAATAATTGGATGGCTTAAGAGTAGAGTTCTTAATAAAAATAATAGTTATATTAAGAATCCAATTAACTTATTAGGTAAATATAAAATATTAGATAATATAATTAGAATGTTTTTAAACCCAATGTTATTATTAATATTATTACTTGCATTTACTTGTAGTAAGACTATTTCTATTATGTGGTTCTTATTAGTAGTATTAGAGATTGCGATATCTATAATATTCTTCTTAAGAAGTAAAATAAATAAAAAGAATAAAGATGTTAAAGAAGTATATTATAAGAAATTCTATATAGGTGGTAAAAGTATAATATCTAGAGCTTATATAGTATTTTCTACTATTCCATTTTATACAAAACTATATATGGATGCTTTCTTTAGAACATTATATAGATTATTAATTAGTCATAAAAACTTACTTAATTGGGTAACTGCAGAAGAAGTAGAAAAGACTGCTGATGGTAGTTTAAAAAGTTATATTAAGGCTTTTATGTTTAACTTTATAATGGCAATAGTATTTGTAGTTATTGGTGTTTATACTCATAATCCTTTGGCTTATATAATTGCTTTTATATTTACTAGTGGTCCTTTTGTAACATATTATGTTAGTAGAGAAATAGATCATAGTATTCTAAATTTAAAAACTAGAGATATAGATAATTTAAAACATTTAGCTTATAGAACATGGAAATATTTTGATGATAATCTATGTAGTGAAAACAATTATTTAATATCAGATAACTATCAAGAAAATAGAGAGAATAAGTTTGATACTAGAACTTCTCCTACAGCAATAGGGTTCTCTTTAACTTCTGTTGTTAGTGCATATGAATTAGAATTTATTGATAAGAAGAAGGCTTTATTCTTGTTAGAAAAAATATTAAAATCTATTGATTCATTAAAGAAATGGCATGGTCATTTATATAACTGGTATGATATTAAGACTAAAAAAGTATTATATCCAAACTTTGTATCGACAGTTGATTCTGGTAACTTAATCGCAAGTATTATAGTTGTTAGAGAATTTTTAGATAAGAATGATAATGTTAAATTAGTTGAATTATGTGATAGATTAATTAAGAGTGCTAATTTTAGAAAACTATATACTAAAAGACATGTGTTTAGTATTGGATATGACCAAAATGAAGGTAAACTATCAGAATATAATTATAATAAGTTTGCTAGTGAATCTAGATTAACTAGTTATTTAGCTATTAGTTTAGGAGAAGTATCTAATAAACATTGGTTCTGTTTGGATAAGTCATTAGCATTATATAAAAATCATAAAGGGCTTATATCTTGGAGTGGTACATCATTTGAGTATTATATGCCATTACTATTTATGAAGAATTATCCTAATACTTTATTAGATGAAGCATATAATTTTGCTTATGTATGTCAAAAAGAATATATGAAGAGTGTTAATTCTAAATTACCTTGGGGTATTTCAGAAGCTGCATATAATGAGTTAGATAATTCATTAAATTATAAATATAAATCATTCTCAACACCATATTTAAAAGCAAAACCAGATAAAGAAAATAGAATAGTAATATCTCCATATGCTTCATTAATCGCAATAGATTTATTCCCTAAAGAAGTATATGAGAATGTAATGAAGTTTAATAAGTTAGATATGTATTCTAAGTATGGTTATTATGAATCATATGATTATGATAATAAAGGTGTAGTAAAAGCATATTTTGCTCATCATCAAGGTATGTCTTTACTTGGAATAACTAATTATTTAAAACAAGGAGTAATTAAAGATTATTTCCATTCTAATGTTAATATTAGAACTTTTGAATTATTACTAAAAGAAAAAGTACAAATAAAGACTAGTATTGATATGAAGATGGTAGATTATAAAAAATATAATTATAATAAAGAAGTTATTGAAAATGATATTAGAGTATATAATTATATTTCTTATTTACCAGAGATGTCTGTTTTATCAAATAAAAAATATTCATTAATTATGAATGATAGGGGTAATAGTTTCTCTAGATATAGAGCTTTACAGTTAAATAGATATCGTAAAGTAACAGAACAAGATTATGGAATGTTCTTGTTTATAAAAGATATTAATACTAAAGAAGTATGGTCTAATACTTTTGCACCTCTAAATGTTAAACCAGAGAAGTATGAAGTGGTTTTTGCAGCAGATAAAATTAAATATTTAAGAAGAGATAATGAAGTTACTACTAAGACTGAAATAGCTGTTTCTAAAAACTATCATGCTGAGATTAGAAAAGTTACTTTTAGAAATGATTCTGATGTTGATAAAGACTTAGAATTAACTAGTTATACTGAACCAATATTATCTGAGAATATGGATGATATTAGTCATAGAGTATTTAATAGTATGTTTGTATCTACTGAGTATGATGAAGTAACTAATTGTTTAATTGCTAAGAGAAAAGAAAGAAAAGAAGAAAATGTTAATAGTTATATGTTTACTAAGTTAATTATTAATGATCCAGTAGATAAATATAGTTATGAAACTGAAAGAAGTAGTTTTATAGGTAGAAATAAAACTATTAATAATGCTAAAGGTATAGATGAAAAATTAACTAATTATGCAGGAGATAATCTAGATCCAATAATGACTTTAAGAAATAGAATTGTTGTGCCTGCTAATGAATCTGTTAGTGTTTATATGTTAACTGGATTTGGTAGAAGTAAGGAACAAATATTTGAAATAGTTAATAATTATAATAATAAGTTAGCTTTAGATAATGAATTTGAAATATCTACATTAATGAATATTATGGATAATAAGAATATGAATATTACTGGTAGTGATATGAAGATTTATAATATTATGCTTAATTATTTATTCCAAACAACTAGTATGTCTGTTACAGAAGAACATATGAATTTACTTAGAACTAATAGATTAGGGCAATCTGATTTATGGAAGTTTGGTATTAGTGGAGATAGACCTATTATTACTGTAGAAATAAATGATATTAGGGATATGGGATTCATTAGAGATATATTAAAAGCTTTTGAATATTATAAAAATAAATCTATTTTTGTAGATGTAGTTATTATAAATAATGAATTAGGACAATTCTCTGAGTTAGTAGAGAAAGAAATAGATGACGAAATGTATAGAATATATACATTAAACAGTTTTTATAATACACCAGGAGAAGTATTAGTATTAGATGGATCTAATATTACTAAAGAAGATCAAAATCTATTAGATATTGTTTCTAGATTAAAGTTTACTATTAATAATCATATTTCTTTAGAAGAAGCTGTATTTAATCTTCAAAGTTATAATAAGGTTAATGACTATCCAGAATATACCGAAGAAGTAAATATAAAACTTGAGAATAAAGATAAACTATTATTTGATAATGGATATGGTGGATTTAGTAAAGATGGTAAAGAATATATTATATATAATAAAGATACACCAACTCCATGGAGTAATGTAATTACTAATAAAAACTTTGGTACTATTGTTACTAATAATGGTTGTGGTTATACATATGCATATAATTCAGGAGAGTTTAAGATTACTTCTTGGACTAATGATATAGTTAGTAATGATAAAAGTGAAGGTTTTAAATTTAATGATAGTTTATTTGATCCAGAGAAATGTACTCATGGATTTGGATATAGTATTTTAGAAAGTGAAACTAAAGAGTTGAAACACAAAGTTACTGAATTTGTTGCAGTAGAAGATAATGTTAAGATTTATTTAATGAAATTAAAGAATAAGACAAAAGATGATTATAATACTAATGTTGAGTTCTGGATAAATCCTGTATTTGGTAATTTTGAAGAGAAAACTTCTAGACATATATTATCTGAATTTATGGGACAAGATAATTATTTAAAACTAAGAAATGTTTATCATAATAGTTATAATAATGTTAATGTATTTATGTCAGCTTCTGAGAAAATAAATAGTGCTATATGTGATAAGATGTTAGTTAAAAGTATTACTATCAATACTTCTTTAAAACCAGGAGAAGAAAAGTCTTTAGCATTCGTATTAGGTTGTAGTTTAAGTGATGAAGAAAATCTTAAATTAATGAAGAAATATACAGATATTAAAACTAGTGAAAAAGAACTTATGAATGTTAAAGAGTATTGGAATAATAAACTAGGTAATATTAAAGTATCTACTCCAGATAATAGTTTTAATACTGTTATGAATGGATGGTATTTATATCAAACATTATCATCTAGAATAATGGCTAAAGCTGGATTCTATCAAATTAGTGGGGCTTTTGGTTATAGAGATCAATTACAAGATGCTATGAATATATCTATGGTAGAACCAGAATATACTAGAGAACAAATTCTTAATAATGCTTCACATCAATTTGTAGAAGGAGATGTATTACATTGGTGGCTTGAAAAGAATAGATTTGGACTTAGAAGTAAATATAAAGATGATTATTTATGGTTAGTTTATGCTACTTGTAATTATATTAATACAACAGGTGATTATAAAATATTAGATGAGAAAGTTCCATATGTAATAGGGGAAGCTTTATCTGAAAAAGAAAATGAAAGAGGAATAATATTTAGTTACTCTGAAGAGAAAGTTACATTATTAGAACACTGTTTAAAATCTATAGATATATCAATGAATTCATTAGGTATTCATAAGATTCCACTTATGGGTGGAGGAGACTGGAATGATGGTATGAATAAAGTTGGTATTGAAGGTAAAGGTGAAAGTGTTTGGTTAGGATTCTTCTTATATAGTGTTATAGATTTATTTGTTAATATTATGAAAAAATATAATAAGAGTTTTAAAGTAGATAAATATGAAACATTTAATTCTAAATTAAAAGATAATCTTAATAGAAATACTTGGGATGGAGAATATTATTTAAGAGCATTCTTTGATAATGGAGATAGTCTAGGTAGTAAAAATAATAAAGAATGTAAGATTGATTTAATATCTCAAAGTTTCTCAATATTAAGTAATGTAATACCAAAAGATCGTGTTTCTAAAGTTATAAATTCAGTAGAAGAAGAGTTAGTTGATAATAATAATGATATTGTTAAACTACTTACTCCAGCTTTTGCTAAATCTACTAATAATCCTGGATATATAATGAATTATCCAAAAGGTATTAGAGAAAATGGTGGACAATATACTCATGCTGTTTCTTGGTATTTAATGGCTTTAATAAAAGAAGGATATTATAATAAAGCTTATGAATACTATCAAATGATAAATCCAATTAATAGAACAATAGAATTAAAAGATGTTGATAAATATAAAGTAGAACCTTATGTTATTGCAGCTGATATTTATTCAGCAGATAAGTATATTGGTAGAGGAGGTTGGACTTGGTATACTGGTTCAGCTGGATGGTTCTATAAAGTTGGTATTGAAGATATATTAGGTATTAAAGTTAGAGATAAAAAATTAGTAATAGATCCTAATATACCTGATGATTGGAAAGAATTTAAAGTTTCCTATAAATATTATGATTCTACTTATAATATACATGTTAAAAGAAAGAATAAAAAAGAATTATTACTGGATGGTAAAAAGCAGAGTGATAATTGTATAGATTTAGTGGATGATAATAAAACACATAGTGTAGAAGTTTATTTATAAAAAATCTTTATTGTATAAACAATAGAGATTTTTTTATTAACAAATTTAAAAAAAGATGTTATTATATATATAAGTAATATGAGAATATAGAGTAATAGGGGATTATATGATAAAAAGAAACAGGAAGGAAAAGTTAGGAAATAGAAGTAGTGGTGTAAGCCACTACGTTTTGGCGTTCATAATAAATGCAATAATTCATGTTGCTTTGTTTTTTGCGTATAATTTTTGGTATTACGATATTGGACATTTTGTAGTTTCATATATATTCTTTACATATCCAGTATGTTATGTATTGGATATATTTTGGTCTATGAGACCTTCTGTAGTTAAACTACTTAATGGTACTAAACTTGTTAATAGAAAATACTATATGAATAAAATACGTGATAATGTTGATAAAGATAAATTCTATGACGTAACAGTAAGTATTCCAGTATATTTAGAAGATAATAAAGTTATTTTTCAAACCATAGTTGATAGTATAAGAGCAATTAATAGATATAAAAATGTTAGTGGTAAGAAAGCTAATATAATTGTATCTGATGATGGAATAGGTGCAGTATTAAGAGAAGATTGTAATGAAGATAAGATTAATGAATTAATTGAAGAATATAAAGCAACTCCTAGAAGTATGTCTGAAGATGTTGCGATGATTTTAGATAGAATAATATTCTATAGAGAAAATGATGTAGCTTTTGTTGCTAGGCCTAAAGAAAATAGAGAAGGTTTATTTAAAAAAGCATCCAATTTGAATTATACGTTAACTTTAGGTGATGAATTAGAAAGAGGTAGAGCTTTAGAACATTTAACTAATAGTGGTGGTAAGTTTGAAAATGGTTATATAGAAGGTGATGTAATAACTAATGACATAATTTTGTTATTAGATAAAGATTCTGGTGTTAATCAAAATATAATTGAATCTATAATGCCTGAATTTGTATATGAAGAAGAATTAGCTTATGTACAATGTGCTACTAATGCTTATAATATGAAAGATAGTTTTTTTGTAAAAACAATGGGTACTCATGTTAATAACTTATTTCACAATATATGGCCATGTAATGCTTTAAAGGGATTCTTTGTTCCGCTTGTTGGACATAATGCATTTATTAGGAAGAGTGCATTAAAAGAAATTGATTATTGGGATTCTGCTAAAGTTAGTGAAGATTATGATGCAGCTCTTCAATTATATTCACATGGTTATCATGGTAAATATGCACAAGTACATGGATTAGAATTTACTGAATACGCTAGTAGAACTTATACAGAAGAGGCTGCTAAGCAATATAGATATACATATGGATTATTTGAAATGATGTTTGAAGGAACTATTGATTTTAAAAGAGCTCGTAAAAGAGATGTATTCTATATGATAATTTATTTCTTATCTAAAGTATATATAGTTATGACAATACCATATGTATTGTTTGTAACGTTTGCTGGTGATATTAATATAATGTGGGCAGGATTTATGATAAGTCAGTTTGCCTTTATGATTACTCCTTTTATTAGAAGAATAGTATTAGGAAGAAAGATTGATAAGAGATATTTATTTTCTTTAAAACAAGCAGTAGTATTAGCTGTTTCATATTTAGGATATTCATATTCATCTTTTATGGCAGCTATTCAGTATATTGTAAATAAATTTAAAAGAAAGAATAAATCTTTACCTGCATCTCCAGTTAGTACAATAAATTATTGTTTTAGTGAAGGTGTAATACTGATGAATGATTATATTGCGCATAATATGAGTTTCTTAGTAATTGCAATATTATGTATAGATAGATTAGTTAGTGTTATGACAAGACATTATTCACTAGTTTTAACCAAACTTACTATTGCTTATATATTATTAGGTATAATTACAATGCCTTTCTTACTAACACCACATTTTTATCATGTTACTTTTAAAAATAAAAATGTATTTAAAAAAGTAAATTTATTACCACTTATTGCACTACTTGTAATTATGATAGGAATCCCAATACTTAGTGTAAATTACTATAAAGATTTAGATTATGGTAATCAATATTTAACTAAAACAAATTCTATGTCTTTATTAAAACCAGTAAATGACTTCTCATATAAGTTTTTGGATATAGAACCAGGAGATACTAAAAAAGTACACTTTGAGGTTAAAAATAGTGATAAAAATGGTATATTAAAAAATAAAATGAATTATTCAATAGTTATTAATAAAAACAAATTACCATTTAAGTATCGTTTAGAGTGTAATGCAGGAAAAGGAAAATGTATTTCAGAAGATAATATAGAAGATACTAAGCATTATAAGAATGGTGTAATGCCTGCAAATAAAGAAATAAAACATAATTATACTTTATATGTTATTTGGGAATCTAAAAAAGGAAGTAATGAATTCTTTACTAAAGTATTAAATTATATTGAATTAATTAATTATAATCTACTTCCTAATAAAAGACTTAATATAGAAGTTTTAGCTAATAATTACATATATAATTTCTCTGAAATTGATAATCAAGAATATATAAAAGATTCTAACAACTTAGTAAAATTTCAAGTAGATGCTGCTGGATCTTTATTTAAAAATATAAAAGTAAAAGTAGATAATAGTATTATTTCTGATAGTTTTTATGATTTAGAAGGAACTAGTATTACATTAAGAAAAGAATTCTTAGATAATCTAGATAAAGGAAAACATAAAATAGAAATAATTCTATCTAATAATGGTAGGGCTAAAACAGAGTTTTATATAGTTGATAAATAGGAGGTTATAGTGAAAGAAGTTATTTCTACGCATGTAGGTTCATATGGAATAATTATACGTGATGAAAAGATTGTTTTAATTAAGAAAGCTAGAGGAGGATACAAGGGAAAACTTGATTTACCTGGTGGTGGTATAGAACACGATGAAACTCCTGTAGAAGCTTTAAAAAGAGAATTGATGGAAGAAGCGGGTGTAACAGTTACATCTTATGAGTTGTTAGATGCTACATCGAAAACATTTAAATGGCAAATGGAAGAAGATATTATAGAAGATCTTCATCATATAGGTATTTTATATACTGTAAAAGTAAAAGAATCTAAATTGAAAGAGGAAGCTGATGGGTTAGATTCTGAAGGAGCAGATTGGTATAGTATAGATGAAATTACTAGAGAAAATCTTTCTTCTTTTACAATATATGCTTTAGAAAAATTGGGTTATAAAATAAAATAGTTCACAAATTAGTGAACTATTTTTGTAATTAGAAATGTAATGTGCTAAAATAATTTTGATTATATTTATATATAGGAGGAATATTTATGGAAGATAAAGTATTTAGAGATTTAGTAAATGCTATATGTAAGTATAGTGATATAGATAAAAATAATTCTAATATTATAGAAACACCAGATAGATTATATAGAATGTATAAAGATGAATTATTGATTGGATATAAAAAAGATCCAAAAGACTATATTAAATTATTTGATAGAAAAGATAATACTGATTCTATACTTGTAGTAGATAATATTCCAGTTAAATCTTTATGCTCACATCATTTGTTACCATTCTTTGGAGAAGCCAAAATAACTTTAAAGTATAAAAAAGATGCTAAAGTGTTAGGATTAAGTAAATTCTATAGAATAGTAGATAACTTTTCTAGAAGATTACAATTACAAGAAGATTTAACTAGTGAAATAGCTAACTTCCTATATGATAATTTATCTCTAGAATGGATTAAAGTAGAAATAGAAGCTACTCATACTTGTGTTAGTTTAAGAGGAGTTAATTCTATTAATAATAAAGTTAGAAGTGAAATAATAGTGGGGGATTACAATGAATAAAGTAGATTCTAAAGATTATTTAGGTAAAACTATGAGTATAAAAATAGATAGAAAACTAGGTAGTAAACATCCGAAACATGGTTTTATATATACTGTTAATTATGGATATGTTCCAGATACTATAAGTGGTGATAGTGAAGAATTAGATGCTTATTTATTAGGAGTATTTGAACCAGTAGAAGAATATACAGGGAAAGTAATTGCTATCATACATAGAACTAATGATAATGATGATAAATTAATAGTAGTAGATAAAAATAATAATTATACAGATGATCAAATAAGAGCATTAACTGAATTTCAAGAACAATATTTTGAATCTATTATAATAAGATAGGAGTAATTATGGAAATATTAGATTTATATGATGATAATTGCAATTTATTAAATGAAACTATAGTTAGAGGAAATACACCTATTAAAGGTAGGAATATTATGTTATCAGTTATTTATATAAAAAATAATGATAATAAATATTTAATACAAAAAACTTCTAAAGAAAAAGGTTCTAAATACTCATCTACTGGAGGACATGTAGTTCATAATGAAGATGGATTAAGTACTATTATTAGAGAATTAAAAGAAGAACTTAGTATTAATACTAATCCAAAAGAAATAAAGTATATAGATACATTCAAGTATCCTAATAAACAATGTATTTTTAATGTTTATTTATTAGAAATAAATAATTTAAATATAAATAATATCAAACTACAACAAGAAGAAGTAGAATCCATAAAATGGATGAATAAAGATGAAATAAAAAAGTTAATTACTGATAATAAATTCTTAGAATCACATGCATATATATTTAATAATTATATTAATAAATAATAATTACCATATTTTACCAATTATTACATAAGTTGAGAAAAAGATAATTTTATAATATAATACTTATATAAGTATTATATTTTTTATGTATAAGTTGATATTAATAACAAAATATGATATAATATAGCGCAATTAATGGGGGATGAATATGAAAAATGAGATTGAAGAATTAAAAAAAGAAAAAGAAAAATGGGAATCCTATAAGAGAATTACTGTTAATCTTACTAGTGAACAGAAAAATGAATTGTTACAAAAAATTAATAATGGAGAAAAAACTGGATATGCTACTATTGACCAGCCGTGGTTGCAGCAATATAAAAATTATGATTCTTCGCGTGATTCAAAATATATTGCAAATAGGACAATTTGGGATGTAACGGAAGAAATGTTAGAAAAATATTCTGATATACCATTAATAGAATATTTTGGTCGAATAATATCTAGGGAAGATTTTCATGAATATGTTGAAACTTGGGCTAGGACTTTAAGGGCTTTAGGAGTAGAAAAAGGCGATTATGTTCCTTTGTATGTTCCTTCTACTCCAGAATCTTTTGCGATTTTTTTCGCATGTAACTCAATAGGAGCGATTCCATATTATCAAAAATTAGATATTTCAAAAGCAGCTCTTGATATTGAAACAAAAGAAGCAAAAATAGCCGTAGTTTTTGATGCCTTATGGGAAAACGTTTCTGATGTGTTTAGTAATCCAAGATTTAAAAATATTATTGTTACATCTGCTGCTGACTCTATGATGTTTCCTTTGCGTGAATTAATGAAATTGAAAGAATACTTTTCTAGAAAGAAAGGGCACACAGTTCCAAAAAGTCCTAAGTTTGTATGGACAGATGATGCGGTAAAAATGGCAAAATATTTTACTGGTAATTATAAGCAAGAATTTACACCAAATGCTATTGCTGGTATTACTACATCTAGTGGTACTACAAGTCATGTTGTGAAAGGAATTATGGATACTAATGAGAGCATGCTAGCTTCACTTGCTTGCACAATAAATGCTGAGACAGGATTTACAGAGGGTAAAAGAACGTTAACTTGTTTACCTCCTACGGCATCCACATCCATAAATTGTTTACAACTGTTGCCAACGTTTACTGGAGGTACAATTATTTTTGATCCAAGAGTAGATACGTCTTTGTGGTATTCCCAATTGATGAAACAAAAACCAGATATAACTATAACTACAGGTTCTGTATGGGAAAAATTTGTTCAAGATATCTTAAAAAATGAAAGAAAAGGTAAGAAGCACGATTTGTCATGGATTGATTACTTTATTATGGGTGGTTCTGGAACAACACCGGAAATATTAAACCATATGAACGAAGTATTAAGAGATAGAGGATCTCAAAGAGATATATGTGTAGGTTATGGATTTTCTGAAGTTTTTGGAGTGTTATCTGTCAATAAATACAATGGAAACTATAGAGAATCAGAAAACAAAAAACCAGTTATTAGTGTAGGGGCTCCACTTCCAGGATATTTAGTGGGATTATTTGATAAAAATGGTAATGAATTACCGTATGGGACTGGAAAACGTGGAGAGTTATGGATTAAAGCTCCATCAAATATGGAAGGATACTATGGCAAAAAAGAATTAACAGAGAATACGATGGTCGATGGATGGATACATAGTGGTGATTTATGTGAAATAGATAATAATGGAAATATATATTGCTATGGAAGAGTAAAGAATAACATAATTGTAAATAACAATGTTAATTATTTGTTTGATCTTGCAAATGGTGCTAGAGAGAAATTTAATCTTTATGATATAATAATTGAAAAAAAAGCAATAAAGGATGCTGATCCATCTCTTGTAACTTATTTTGTTCAAAAGGAAACAGAAAAAAGGGATCAAAAAGAAATTTTGCAAAAGTTAGATGAATATTTTGCAACTAAAAAAATAAAAATGGGAGGATATAAAGAGCATGTAGATTCTCTACCAATTGATCCAACAACGTTAAAACCAAGAACTAAAGATTTAGATGGGTTTAAAAAGTATAAAAATGGTGAGGAATATAATGTATTTTATGAAGAAGTTGAATTAGATGTATATAAAGAAAACCATGAAAAAGTAGAAAACAAAGTATATAAGAAGCAAAAATTATAATACTATAATTTTTGTTTTTTATTTTTAATAAAATATGGTATAATTTATAATAGGTGATGCTGGATGTGGAATTATATATATTTTGGTGTTTGTATAGGATTTTCACTTTTACTTTTATTTTTTTATATTATAAAGCAGCATATTGATTCTTTGGAAAATAGACTTTTTAAAAGGCTTATATTTGTTGGATTATTTAGTATTTTTTCAGAGTTGTTATTGCAAATATTGACTTTAAATTTAAATCAAGATAATTTTTTATTAAAAATAATGGGCAAAATTTATTTGGTTTCAATTGTGTTGTGGTTTACTATATTTTCTAAGTATATATTTTATATATTTAAGCCTAGTAATAATTATGATGCTAAAAAATTTATGAATAGGTATGCAATCATTAATAAAATGCACAATTTTTTGTGTGTATCTCTTAACGTTATTATAATGTTTTTACCAATATCAATTTTTAGGCAGGGAACATTAATGTATTCCTATGGACTATCAGTTGATTTTATGAGAATTATACTTTTGGTTTTTATGATATCATGGGTATTATTATCAATAAAGCATTATAAAAAATTATTAAATATAAAATATTTGCCTATATTTGTTGTGTTTATGTTGTTGTTAATAAATCTTTTGTTACAAAAATACAATCCAACCCTAGTAATAGTGTCTTTTACGTTAACATTCTTAAGTTATATAATGTATTTCACGATAGAAAACCCGGATATGAAAATGATAGAACAGTTAGAAATTGCTAAGAGTAGTGCTGATAAAGCTAATAGGGCTAAGACTGATTTCTTAAGCAGTATGTCTCATGAGATTAGAACACCATTAAATGCTATAGTTGGTTTTAGTGATTGTATAACAGAGGCTGAAAGTTTAGATGAAGCTAAAGAGAATGCTAAAGATATAGTTAATGCTTCTGAGACTTTACTTGAAATAGTTAATGGTATTTTAGATATTTCTAAGATAGAAGCAGGTAAACTTGAAATAGTTAATTCTGATTATGATTCTAAAGAATTGTTTGAAGAATTAGCTAAGTTAATTAAACCTAAAATGGATGATAAAGCATTAGATTTTAAATACTATATTGCGCCTGATTTACCACCAGTATTATATGGAGATCATGCTAGTATAAAGAAAGTTGTTACTAATTTATTAAGTAATGCTTCTAAATATACTGATAAAGGTTTTGTTAAGTATGAAGTTCATTGTATTAGAAATAATGATACTTGTAAATTAATAATCTCTGTAGAGGATTCTGGTCGTGGAATTAAGAAAGAAAGTGTTGATAAATTATTTACTAAATTCCAAAGAGTGGAAGAAGATAAAAATACTACTATAGAAGGAACAGGTTTAGGACTTGCAATTACTAAACAGTTAGTTGAGTTAATGGGTGGTAAGATAATAGTTCATACTGTTTATGGTGAAGGTAGTAAATTTACTGTTATGTTAACTCAAAAAATAGAAAAAGAAGAAATTAAAGAAGAAAAGAAAACTGTTAGTGATAGCTTGGATTTAAGTAATAAGAAAATATTATTAGTAGATGATAATACTTTAAATCTAAAAGTCGCAACTAAACTATTAGGTAGATATAATGCTACTGATATAGATTGTGTTGAGAGTGGATTTGAATGCTTAGATAAAATAAATGCTGGTAATAAGTATGATGTTATATTACTTGATGATATGATGCCTAAGATGAGTGGTGTTGAAACACTTAATAAGTTAAAAGAAATAGATGGATTTAATATTCCTGTAGTTGCTTTAACAGCTAACGCTATTACTGGTATGAAAGAGAAATATTTATCTAGTGGTTTTGATGATTATTTAGCAAAACCAATAGAGAAGAATGATTTGATTACTGTTATGAATAGAGTATTGGATGGTACTGAAATTAAGGCAGATGAATCTATGGAAGTAGAAGAAAAACCTGTAGAAGAAGAATCCAAAGAAGATAGTAGTTTTGATGGAGAGAAGTATTTAAGAGATAATGGTGTAGATATGGATAAGGCATTAGAATTACTTGGTGATATGGAAATGTATAATGATACGTTGGATGACTATTTAAGTGAAATAGATTCTAAGTTAGAAGAGTTAAAGAAATATAAAGAAGAGAATAATATGAAAGAATATAGTGTATTAGTACATTCTATGAAGAGTGATGCTAAATACTTAGGATTTATGGATTTTGCTGATATTGCATATCAGCATGAATTAAAGAGCAAAGAAAATGATAGTGGCTTTGTAAATGATAATTTTGAAAAACTTGAAGAAGAATTAACTAAAGTGATTAATATTGCTAAAGATTATAAGAAACAAGCATAATTTTTATGCTTGTTTTTATATATCTTCTGTGTTATAGTAAATGTCACTTATATAAAGAAAGAGGGTTATTAGATGGCGGATAAAGAGATGAATTTAAAAACTAGTTTAGCTGAAAGTAAAAGAAATATGAAGATTGGAACAGTTGCTACAGTAACAGGTGCTGCTTTAAATGTTGGCATTTCTAATTTACATATTTATGATTTATCAGTTCTTTCTCTTATGTCGTCTTTTGTTGTTATTCCTGCTATAGTAGTAGCTTTTAATGCTAATGAGTGTAGGAAGATAAAGAAGAAAATGTCAGGTAAAGTATTAAAAAAAGAAATGAATATAAATTAAAAACGTCATATTGACGTTTTTTATTATAGGTTTAATAAATATATAGATAAAGATAATATAGTTGCGAATATAGATAGTAATAAATATGGAATTAAATATTTATTACTTTTCTTATTAATAGATTTTGTTTCTTTTCTTAATAGTAATAGAGTTATAAATGTTCCTAAACATGATATAAAACCTAGAAAATTATTCTTTAGTATAAAAAATACTAATTGAAAACTTTGATTAAATATATAATTTATAATTAATATATTTTTATAATTTTTAGGTATATTTTTAAGTTCATATTTTGTGATTACTTGGTAGATACTTATAGTAATAAATATATAAGTGATAGTCCAAGCTATTATATAAAATATATTTGGTGGAGCGAAGAAGGGTAGAGTTAAAGTTTTATAATAATTGTAATCTACTGGTAGTAGAGAAGATAAAAACCAAGGTAATAATAAACCTATAAATAATAATATTTTTTTCATAATCAACACCTCTTTCTTTATTTTATGTTTTAGGTTATAATAATATTAGTATTTTAGGAGGAAATTTAATGAATACAGATCTATTAGATGATAAAAACATTATGGTTATGAAGTTACTTCATTATTTTATTACAGAGAAGAATTATAATCCTATTATTCTACAAGGGGTAGAAAATGAGATTTGGTTAGAAAATTTAGATGAAGATTATAAAGTAGTAAGAATTGTTTCTAATTATATACATAATGATGAGCAATTTAATTTTGATGTGTTTAAAACTAAGAGAATCATGAAGAAGATAAAGAAAAAGACTTTATCTTTAAGTATGAATTCTTTAAGTATATTTTTAGATTTAGGAGATAATGTTTCTAATAAAGATGTTTCTAACTTTAATTATATAAAAGTAGAGAGTGAAGATGATTTAGATAATAGTGATTTAATTAAGAAGTCTTTTCCTGATTTAGTTAAGAAGTTAACTTATAATGAAGAGGGAATAGAGTTGTTTTCTAAGATTACTAATGATATAAATGAACATAATAAGAAAGATGCTGAAAAGGTTAATAAGGTATTTAAAGAGAAGTTACCTATTATTACTTATATACTTATTGGTATAAATGTATTATGTTTTGTAATTCCTTATGTATTAGGAATATATCCTAATATTATAGATAGTTTTTGTGTACATGCAGATAGTATTAGAGCGGGAGAATATTATCGTTTAATTACTGGTATTTTCTTACATGGTAGTATATTACACTTGTTATTTAACTGTTATGCTTTATTTGTACTTGGAAGTCAAATAGAAAATTTTTATGGTAAGTTAAAATATATTATTATTTATTTATTCTCTGGATTGATGGGTTCTCTTTTATCTATGACTTTTAATGATGCAGCTTCTATTGGAGCTAGTGGAGCTATATTTGGACTTATGGGTTCTTTAGTATATTTTGGATATCATTATAGAGTTTATCTAGGTAATGTAATTAAGAGTCAAATATTACCATTAATAGTATTAAATTTAGCTTTAGGTTTTATGCTTACAGGTGTAGATAATTTTGCTCATATAGGTGGTCTTATTGGAGGTAGTATTATTTCTGTAGGACTAGGTGTTGATGGTAAAAGTACTACTTTTGAAAGAGTAAACGGGTTTATAATATCAGCTTTATTCCTAGCATTTGTTATATATATGGCATTTGTATTTAAAGTGGGTTAATTATTGTAATTATTATAAAATTTTGTTAGAATTATAATATAGATTGTGATGAGGTGATACAATGACTGATAAAACTAGTTTATTTGATTTAGAAAAGATTGATTCTGGAGTTATTAGAGCTATTTTAAAAGATGTTTATGATGCTTTAGAAGAGAGAGGTTATAATCCTATTAATCAAATAGTTGGTTATCTTATTAGTGGTGATCCTGGATATATTTCTAGTTATAAAGATGCTAGAAATAAGATTCAAGAAGTGGATAGAGCTAAGATAATGGAAGTACTTTTAAAAGAATTCCAAAAGAAGGCTTAATGAGATATTTAGGACTTGATTTAGGTAGTAGAACTTTAGGTATATCTATTAGTGATAAGACTGGGTTAATTGCGTCTAGTTATAAAACTATTAATCATAATGAAGAGTATAATAGATTAGTAAATGATGTAGTTAATATAGTTAAAGAAGAAGATATAGATGCTATAGTATTAGGGTTTCCTAAGAATATGAATAATACTATTGGGCCTAAAGGAGAACTTAGTAAAAGTTTTAAAGAAAAGTTAGAATCTAAGTTATCTATTCCAATATATTTAGAAGATGAAAGATTATCTACTAAAAGTGCTACTGATGTATTAATTAGTGGTAATGTGTCACGTAAAAATAGAAAAAAAGTAGTTGATAGTGTTGCAGCTACTATAATATTACAATCATATTTAGATAAGGAGAATAGACAATGAAAAAGAATACATTTACAATGATAGATGATAAGGGGAAAGAAACAGTTTATGATGTTTTATTTACTTTTGATAGTGATGAAACTAAGAAGAGTTATATAGTATATACAGATAATACTAAAGATGAAGAAGGTAATATACAAGTTTATGCTTCAATTTATGATCCTGAAAATCCTAATAGTAAATTTGAAGCGATTACTACAGAAAAAGAATGGAAGGTTATTGAAACAATCTTAGAAACATTACAAGAAGAAGTACAAAAGCAATCTACATCTAATAATGAAGAAGAATAACTCTTTGTTTTTTTCTGGAGGTTAATTATGGCAGTAAAGAAAAAGCTTAAATTCAAATATAAGTCTTTTGCCGCAATACTTATAGTATTGGGGAGTTTTTTGTTGCTGCTTGGTGGTATTTTTAGTTTTATAGGTAGACCAATTAATCCTTTAGATAAAAGTGAAGTTATTGTAGTTATTCCTAAAGGTTCTGGAGTAGGAGATATTGCAGATATTTTAAAGAAGAAAGATTTAATTAGAAGTAAAGCATTTTTCCATGTAGCAGCAACCATTACTGGTAGAAGAAGCTTAAAAGCATCTAAATATGCTTTAAGTAAAAGTATGTCTATGAATCAGATTATAGATATATTACATGATGGTAATAATTATAATCCAGATCATATTAGAATAACCTTTAAAGAAGGATTAAGAGTAACAGATTATGCTAGAAAGATTGCGGCTCATACTACTAATACATATGAAGATGTAATTAATGTAGTCAGTGATAAAACTTATACTAAAGAGTTAATAAATAAATATTGGTTCTTAAGTGATAGTATTTTAAATAATGATATTTATTATCCATTAGAAGGATATTTATTTCCAGATACATATGAATTTAAGAGTAATAAAATATCTGTAAAAGAAATTATAGAAAAAATATTAAATGAAACAGATAGAAAACTTACTCCTTATAAGAGTGTTTTAGGTAATAGAGTACATCACTATATTACTATGGCTTCTATTGTAGAATTAGAGGGTACTAATACTAAGAATAGAAAGATGATTGTAGGAATATTTAATAATAGATTAAAGAAAAATATGAGTTTAGGTAGTGATGTTACTACTTATTATGCATTACAATATCCTATGACTAGTGATTTAACAGCTAAACAATTTAATACTGTTAATCCATATAATACTAGAAGTAAAACTATGAACGGTAAAATGCCAGTTGGGCCTATATGTAATCCAGGATTATCTAGTATTAAAGCTAGTTTATATCCTACTACTAATAATTATATATTCTTTGTTGCGGATAAACATGGAAAAATATATTATACAAATACTATGGCTGAACATGATAAAAAAGTAAAAGAACTTAAAGAAAAGGGTGATTGGATATGGTAGAAAAGTATTCAATGGTTAAAAAAATAAGAGAAGATGCTTTAAATAATAAAGTGCCTATTATGATGGATGATGGAATTAATTTTTTAACTAATTATATTATAAAAAAACAAGTTAAAAATATCTTGGAAATAGGTACTGCAGTAGGATATTCTGCTATTATGATGTGTCTTTGTAGTCCTAATGTTAAAGTTACTACTATAGAGAGGGATGAAAAAAGATACTTAGAAGCTTTAAATAATATTAAGAAGTTAGATTTAGAAGATAGAATCACTTTAATTTATAATGATGCTGCTAATGTTAAATTAGAAGATGAATATGATTTAATATTTATAGATGCTGCTAAAGCTCAAAATATGAAATTCTTTAAAATGTTTGAAAATAATTTAAATACTGGTGGTGCTATTATTACTGATAATTTAAATTTTCATGGAATGGTATTTAAAGATGAAGAAGATATTAAAAACAGAAATGTTAGGGCGTTAGTTAGAAAGATTAAAGAATATAAAGAGTTTTTAAAGAAAAATAAAAATTTCTATACAGAGTTTTATGATCTAGGTGATGGTATTTCTGTAAGTGTAAAAGGATAGTTTTACTATCTTTTTTTTATTAATTATTGTATAATACGACTGAGGTGTCGCATGAAATTAATTACTGAGTTAAATAAGAAAAATATTAATGATTATGTTGACTATATAGATGGAGTTGTACTAGGACTTCGTAATTTTTCTGTGTTTAATAATGTAGTTTATGATATAGATGAAATAAAAGAATTATCTAATAAGTATGAAGACTTAGAAATGTTTGTAAAAATAGATAAAAATATATTTAATGATGAGATAGATTCTTTAAAAGATATATTACTAAAATTATCTAAATTAAATGTAAAAGTTATGTTTTATGATATATGTGTATTACAATTAGTTAAAGAATTAAAGCTAGATATAGACTTAGTATGGAGTCAAACTCATATGGTTAATAATTATAAGACTTGTAATTATTATTATGATAAAGGTGTTAAGTATGCACTTGTTTCTAAAGAGATTACTTTGGATGAGATTAAAACTATAAATAAATTATCTAAGATTAATACAATAGTAGAAGTAGTTAGCCTACCTAGTGTTGGTTTTAGTAAAAGAAAATTAGTAACTAACTACAACAAAGATAATAATAGTAATTTTAAAGACTTAAAAGTATTAGAGAAAGTTACTAATAAAGAGTATATTGTTAAAGAAGAAAATGCTGGTACTGGATTTATTTTGGATGAAGTATTAAATGGTACTAGTGTAATTAAAGAGTTATATAATAGTGGTACTTCTTATATTTTAATGAGAGAAATAGATGATTTCTTAGAATTAGTTAAAGATACTAAAGAATATATTTCTAATGAGTGTAGAGATGATGAATATATTTCTAAATATAAAAAACTAGGTGATAATACGGGGTTCTTCTTTAAAAATACTATATATAGGGTGATAAAATGAAAAAAGTAGAGTTGTTATCTCCTGCAGGAAACTTAGAGAGATTAAAAGTTACTTTATTATATGGTGCAGATGCAGTATATATAGGTGGAGAAAGATTTGGATTGCGTGCCAATGCCACTAATTTTAGTATTGATGAAATTAAAGAAGGATGTAAGTTTGCTCATAAACTTAATAAGAAAGTTTATTTAACATTAAATATAGTATTTCATAATGAAGATATAGATGAAGTAGAAGATTATATAAAAGAAGTAGTGGATGCTGGAATAGATGCTTTTATAGTAAGCGATCCATGTATTATTTCTTATATAAAAGAAAATTTTGATGTAGAGGTTCATTTATCTACACAGAACTCTACTACTAATTATGAGACAGTTAAATATTTTAAAGATGAAGGTATTGATAGAGTAGTACTTGCTCGTGAACTTTCTAAGTCTGAAATAAAAGAAATTATAGATAAAGTTGGGGTAGATATAGAAGTATTTATACATGGAGCTATGTGTACTTGTTTTAGTGGTCGATGTGCACTATCTAACTATGTAACTAATAGAGATGCTAATAGGGGTGGATGTGCTCAAGTATGTAGATTTAGTTTTATTAATAAAGATAATAAAGAGTTTACTATGGCTACTAAAGATTTAAATATGGCTAGATATATTAGTGATTTAATAGATATTGGAGTAGTTAGTTTAAAAGTAGAAGGAAGGATGAGATCTTTATACTATCTAGCTACCGTAATTGGTACTTATCGTAAGATAATAGATGATTATTATGATAATAATTTAACTGAAGAAAAATTAAATATTTATGAAGAAAGATTAAGTAGAGTAGCTAATAGAGAAGTTAGTTCTCAATATTTCTTAAAAGAAGCAGATTATACCGATCAATATTATACTGGTAGAAAAGAAGAATCTAATCAAGATTATTTAGGACAAGTAATTTCTTATGATAAGAAGAATAAATTATTAAAAATATATGAAAGAAATTATTTTAAATTAGAAGATAAAGTAGAATTATTTACTCCTAAAGGAGATAATATTGTTTTTTCTATAGACAAAATATATACAGAAGATATGGAAGAAATTGATGTTGCGAGACATCCAGATAATATTTATTATATTTATTTAGATACAGACCTAGTAATTGATACTTATTCTATGATAAGATTAATATATAAAAGCGATTATGAAGTTAAAGATTAGAAAGAAGTGATATTATGTTTAATTTATATAAAGTAAAAGTTTATAAAAAGATGAATGTTAATGGTGTCGATTTAATTAGTTTTTTAGATAATGTTATTATTAATGTATTACCTGAAGGTATATCTTTTAATAAAGTAAATGAATTTTGTACAGGAGAGCCTTTAGCTTTTGTAGATTCTATGGATGATAAAAAAATAAGTGATGATACAAATTTAATTGTATTTAAAAGTGATATCAAAAAAGAGAACAGACGTAAGTTTAGTGATAATATGATGAAGTATTATGTTGATTCTTTTGAAGAGTCTGCCTTTAATAAATATATTTCTTCTCCTAAAGAAGAAAAAGTTATGAAAAAGGAGATTGATTAATATGAAATTATCTAAAGCAAAAGATAATTTTTTACTTAGTGAAAAATTTTTAAGTGATTATGCTACTAAGAGTAGTGAAGCAGTAAGATATAATGAAATTGTTGATGATATTAGACCTGCTTTTTTTAGGGATGTAGATAAGATAATACATTCTCTTAGTTACACAAGATATTCAGATAAAACACAAGTTTATTCTTTTAAAGAAAATGATCATATTTCTAAAAGAATTATTCATGTACAATTAGTTAGTAAAATATCTAGAACTATTGGTAGAGCTTTAAGACTAAATTGTGATTTGATAGAAGCGATTGCTTTAGGTCATGATATTGGGCATACTCCATTAGGTCATACTGGAGAATATTTATTAGATGAAATTTCTAAAAGAGAACTAGACGAAAACTTTATGCATAATATTCAAAGTGTTAGAGATTTTATGGAAGTAGAAAATGGTGGTAATGGTCTAAATTTATGTGTTCAAACACTAGATGGTATTATGTGTCATAATGGAGAAATGTTATCTAATAAATATGAAGTAATGAAAAAAGATAAAGATGAAGTATTACGTGAATACAAAGAAAGTTATACTGATAAAGAAAGTTTTAAGAAATATAGACCTATGACATTAGAAGGCTGTGTAGTTAGAATAAGTGATGTTATTGCTTATATTGGTAGAGATATAGAAGATGCTATTGTTTTAGGTGATATGAAAAGATCTTTAGTACCTAATGAAATAGTAAAAGTATTAGGTGATACTAATAAAGATATAGTTAATAGTATTATCTTAGATATTATAGAAAATAGTATGGATAAAGATTATATTATGATGAGTGAAGATATATATAAAGCTTTATTTGATTTAAAGAAGTTTAATTATGAAAATATATATTCGAAAAGTATTAGTGATAAAGAATTAGAATATTATAGAAATGGTATGAATATGATATTTAATAATTATTTAAAAGATTTAGATAGTAACAATAAAGATAGTTTAATATATAGAATGTTTTTAAATAATAAGAGTGATAATTATATTAATAATAATTCTAATAAGAGAATCGTTATTGATTTTATTGCGGGGATGACTGATGATTTCTTCTTAAATGAAGTCAAAAAAGCTTGCAAAAATAACTAATTTGTGGTATAATCTTGATATTAATTTTTGACAGGGGGAGAAATTATGAGAGATTATAGATTAGGAAATGATAAGAAGAAAGATAGCTATATACTTGGTTATACTAACGATGGGGAAAGTATTTGTAGTTATGTTTCAAATGGGAAGTTTGAAAGACCTACAAAATTTGATCAAATAGAGAGTAATGAAGAAAATATTGAAAAGTTAAACAAGAAGATGAATGATCAATTAAATTATGGTATAAAAAATAAAGCTAAGTATAAGTTAAAAAGAGATATTTCTAGAGTTATTACTACAGCTGGTGCTGTTGTAGGAACAGCATCAATTTTTACTCATAATAAAGTAGTATTCTTTGCTGGAGTAGTTTCTTTAGGAGTAGTAGTTTATGCTGGAATAAATGCTAGAAGTAGAAATAAAGATGTAAAAGAAATTGAAAAAGCAGAAATTATTTCTAAGAATATGGATGATTTAAAACATCTTGAAAAATATCCTAATGCTTTAGCTTTATCAGATGATGATTTTGCTGCTGAAGCAGAAGAGTATGATCTTTTAATAACTAAAGTAGATGGTAAAGATGTTCCTAACGCTAATAGAATTGAAGAATATAGTCTTGAAGATCTAGAATATTTTGTAAAAAATATCGATAGAGAAAAGAATATAGGGTTTGTTAAAACTAAATAAAAAAATATTGCTAAATAATTTTTTATATGTTATACTTTTGAAAGTTATGATTGAAATACGAGGTGATTTATATGAAAAATAAAGATGTTGTTTATTTAACACAAGAGGGTTTGGATGAATTAAAGAAAGAGTTGGATGATTTAATAAATGTTAAACGTCCTGAAAATATACAAGCTATAAAAGAAGCGCGTTCTTTAGGTGATTTATCTGAAAACGCTGAGTATGATGCAGCTCGTGATGAACAAGCGCAAATAGAGGGTAGAATTCAGCAATTAGAAAAAATGTTAGAGAAAGCTTCTATCATAGAAGAAGTATCTACTGATAAAGTAGGTATTGGTAATACTGTTTCAATCAAGTATGTTGAAGATGATGAAGAAGATGAATATAAGATTGTTGGTTCTCAAGAAGCAGATCCATTTGAAAGTAGAATTTCTAATGAAAGTCCAATTGCGCAAGCATTATTTGATCATAAAGTAGGAGATACTGTAACAGTAGATAGTCCTAATGGTAATTATGAAGTAGAAATTATAGAAATAAAATAATCTGAAAAGATTATTTTTTTTGTTTTCTTTTTTTGTGTTTTACGTTATAATCTATTATAGGATAGAAGGTGTTTATATGATTTTTAGAAAACCATATGCATTTTTAGTGAAGAACTTTAGAAAGATACATATCTTTATGTTATTTTTGTGCGCTTATATATTCTATAAGAATTCTCAAACTAGATTATTTGTAACAGAATTTTTGAATTTTGGAACATATGATATGTATAATGAACCAATTAGTAGACATATAAATATTTTTGTAATATTAGCTTTATTAATAGTTATAGCTTTATTTATTACTTTAGTGGTTTTATTGAAACGTAAAAACAAGCCATGGAAATTATATTTAATTCCAGTAGTTGTATATGTGTTTATGTTTATTGTATTTATTATTACTACTAATTTTTTTGCGACTTATCTGGGTGATGGAACTACAGGTGTTAGAGCTGTTAGAGATTTATTGCTTATTTCTTCTTTAGGACAATATCCAGTATTTATAATATTATTAATTAGAATTTTTGGTATAGATATTAATAATTTTAATTTTAAGATGGATCAAGAATATCTAGAATTAGATTCTGATGATAGAGATGAATTTGAAATTAATATTAATGTTGATAAACATTCATTTATTAGTGGGTATAAAAAATTTAAAAGAAATGCTGGTTATGTATATGAAGAACATAAATATTTAATTAGAACTACCATTAGTGCATTTTTGATTATAGTTATTGGGTATACTATCTATAATGTTTTTATAGTACATAGATCTTTTAAACAGGGTAGTAGTTTTGATATTGATGGTTATACTGTAATTGTTAATAATAGTTATTATACTGATAAAGATTATAAAGGAGATATTATTTCTGATAGTAGTAATTTTGTAATAGTTGATTTAAGTATTAAAAATAATGCATTAAAGAGAAAGCTTGATTTAAGTAGATATCATATTATGAATGGTATAAAGAATTATGGATATACTGTTAGAACTTATGGTACAGATTTTGATGATTTAGGTGAAACATCTAATTCTAAAGATATTAAACAAGATGAAAAAGTAGATTTAATATTAGTATTTAAAGTAGATAAAAAATTAGATAAGAATGGATTTGTTTTGGGATACCAGGAATATATTAATGGGGAACCTTTTATAAGAAAGATTAAACTTAATATAGAAGATGTATCTAAAATAATAGAAAAAAATAATATAAAGATAGGTAAAAAAACAAATATTCAAGAGGGAAGTAAGAAGAAAGATCTTAATGTAGAATCTATTGATATAGTTGATAGTGCTGAGTATTCTTATGAAGAGTGTGATGATGAAGATAGTTGTGCTTCAGAAGTTGGTACTATAAATGTAAATTCAACTGAAAAAATCGTAGAAATTGAATTTTTATCTGATGTCTTTGAGGGTAAAGATTTCATTGACTTTTCTAGTAAATATGGTAAAATATATTATATAGATAATAATAAGACTAGAAGTGTGAAAGTAAAGGATGCAGTCGGTAGAAAATATATGGGACAGTATATTTATTTTAAAGTACCGTCTGAAGTTCTAAATGCAGAAAAAGTTAATCTTGTATATGTGGTTCGTAATAGACAATATACATTAAAAATTAAATAGGAGAATATTATGGAAAAAGAAAGAATAATTAAGTTAGTTAAAAGAGTTGGTGTTTTATTAGTTGTATTATTATTTGTTTGGTTTTTAATATTAGGACCAATAATTAAATTTAAATCAAATGAAAGTAAGATGTTAAAGGCAGCTAAAAGATATTTTGAAGTAAATCAAAATTTACGTCCTACTGGAAATAGAGTAGGTACTGTTTCTTTACAAACACTTTATACAAAATCATTTTTGAAAGATGATTTAGAAGTGCCTATAACTAATAAATCATGTTCAGTTACAGATAGTTGGGTTAAAGTTAAACGAAAAGATGGTGAAGATAAATATTATGTTTATTTAAAATGTGGTGTTATGAATTCATTAGTTGATCATAAAGGACCAGAAATAACATTAAAAGGTGATGATGTTATTTCTGTAGATAAAGGTGATGACTATATTGAATTTGGTGTTAAGTCTGTTAAAGATAATACAGATGGAACTATGAGTAAAGATAATGTCGCTATTAATTCTAAACAAGTAAATACTAAAAAAGTTGGTAATTATGATGTTACTTATACTGCTGTTGATAGTTTTGGAAATAAAACTGTTAAGACTAGAACAGTAAAAGTTGTATCTAAATTAAAAAATGTAGTTAAGAATGATACTGATGATTTAGGATACTACCAAGGAGAAGATCCTGCTAATTACATTTATTTTTCTGGGATGCTATTTAGAATAATTGGTAATTCTGGTAAGAATGTTAAGGTAATAGCTGATCAAGATATAAGTAATATTAATTACAATGGTATAGATAAATGGTTAGACTATTACTATGAACATTTAAGTGAGAAATCTAAAGAATATATAGTTGAAAATAATTACTGTAATATGAAATTAACTGATAGTAAAACAAATACTGTAAAGTGTGATTCATATACAGGAAAGAAAAAAGCATATGTAGTTTCTACAGATGAAATTAATAAAAGTTTAGAAAATAAAGAAAGCTTTTTGAAATCATCTTCAGTATCATGGACAGCTAATAAATATGATAATAAAGAATCATATACTACAAGGGATAATTTCTTAGGAGAAGAATATGGTAAAACAGTCGCTAAATTCCCTAATAAATATAATTATGGTATTAGACCTGTTTTAACAATTAAGGGTTCTACATTAATTAAAGGTGGAGATGGTACTTCTGAAAAACCATATTCAATAGGAGATATTAAAAAAGCTAGAAGTGGTGATTACTTAAATACTAGATATACTGGAGAATATGTTAAATATTCTGGTTATCTATGGAGAATCATTGATGTTGCAGATGATAGTACTGTTAAGGTGATTGCTAATAACAATTTAAAGAGTGGTGGAGAGTCAGTTACAACTTTCTATGATACAAACAGTGAATCAAAATTATATAATCCAAACCAAAAAGGAAATATAGGATACTTTATCAATAATAAAACTAGTAGATATGTTAAAAACAAATATTTTGTAAAACACGAAATAGAAGTTCCTATTTATAAAAATAAAATAGCTTATAAAAAAGAAGTGGATACAAAGAGATATAATGTTACTTTTGCAGCACCAGATATGTATGAAATGTTTAGTGCAGGTGAATTTTTAGAAGAAGAGATGGAATCATATTGGTTTAGAAATTCATCTAAGAACAAAAATATAAAAGCTGCTATGGCAGATGTTGGTGTTCCACTAAATGAAGATATCGGTGATTATGATCAATTTGGAATTAGATTGGTTGGACACTTAAATAAAAATATAAAAATTGTTAGTGGTAAAGGAACATTAGATAATCCATATACAATAACTAAATAATTTTTATAAAACAAATTGGGGTGATGTTTGTATGCTCATTAAGAATAAAAAAACAAAGAAATTAAAAGTTATGGTTATTATTTTAATAATTATACTTTTAATTCTTTCTGTTATAGGTGTAACTTTTATACTTGAATCTTCTAAAGAAGTTATTTATGAGAAAAGTAATAGAGTTAAAAATATTAGTGAAGAGAAAAAGAAAGATAATAGTAATAATTTTAAAACTATTGGATGGCTTAGAGTTCAGGGAACTAATATAGATACACCTATAATTACATATTTAGATGATGATGAGAATTCTATGGCTAGCAAAAACAATTATTTGTGGAATTTAAATAAAGAAGAAAAGTTGTTTAATAAAGTTAGTATAATGGGACATAATTTATTAAATCTATCTGCTAAACCAGAAGTAGGGTTGAAAGAATTTTCAAGATTTGATGATTTGATGTCATTTGTATATTATAATTTTATTAAAGATAATAAATATATACAGTATACTATAGGCGGTAAAGATTATGTTTATAAAATTTTTGCAGTAGGTTTTGATTATCAATATAACTTAGATGTTAATAATAATGGTAATTATTCAAAAAAACAACTTCAAAAGTATATAGAAAAATTAAAGAAAAAAAGTATTTATGATTTTGGTGTAGATGTTAACGAAAATGATAAAATTATTTCTTTAATTACATGTACTAGAATGTTTGGTACAGATGATGAGCGTGAATTTGTTGTTAGTGCTAGATTAGTTAGAAAAGGAGAAAGATATACTAATTATAGTGTTAATAAATCAAATAAATATAAAAAAATTGAAAGAAAGTTGAAAGGTGATGTAGAAAATGAAAAAGTATAGAAATATATTATTTGGGGTTGTTTTATTAATTAGTTTTCTATTTATAAATGTTAATGTAGAAGCTAAGAGTTGTAAAATCGGAAATAAGACTAAAAATTATTCTGATAATAAAACAGTAGGATCTAAAAAATATAATAAAGATGTAAAAGACTATTGTAAGGAAGAAGAATATGATATTTATTCTTATTACAATGTTAATATATCTAAGAAAAAATCTGGTGTATTTACGGTTAAAGTTGCTTGTAAGGCAGATGGATGTAAAGGTGATGAACTTAAAATTTCTTCTATCAATGGTAAAACATCAGGTAAATATATTGGAGATATAATTAAGAATGGTCATTCTAAAGATTTAAATATTAAAGCAAACTCTAATGGTAATGTTAGAATTGGTTTAAGGGTTGTTAAAACATCAGGTAAATATAGAGTTTGTATAGGTAAAAATAATAAAGCTACAGATAAGATTTTAAGTTGTGATAAGTATTATGATGCTAAGGGTACTCTAGAGATAATTGAAGAGATTACTAGTCAAGGTGATGCTTTCAAGGGTATGCCAAAGGATAAGACTAATGACATGTATGAGTATGCAGATAAGAAAGCAAATAATTATAATTATACTTATTATGCTGAATGGGAAGAATTAGGAACACATAATCCAACTCCATTTGATGTGAAAGATGTTAAAAAAGTTGGAGAATTAATATGTGATGCTAATTCTAAACTTAAAACAACAAGAGATAGTAACAATAATTATATTTATGCAAATAAAAAATATTTTGAAACTAGTGAAACACAACCAATAGATGGGGCAACTATTACTTATACACATGATTATGGTGCTAATAAAAAATATACTAGTAAGTCAACTGAAAAGAACTTAAATGTATGTGAACAAGAGTGTATTGAAAGAGTAAAAGTTGAATATGGAGCACCGGTTGCTTCAAAAGCAGGACTTTGTTTTGAATATCAAGTTAAAGTTACTAGTTATGTAAAATGTAATGTTAAACCTAATAAAAATAGTATTCCTAGAAGAGAAAACTATGCTTATTGTGTTCCATCACCGGTTTGTAATGGAACAATTAAATATAGACATCAAGCTGGTCCTAATGTAGCATTTGATAATTGTGTAGAAAAATGTGATGGAGGAAAATATAGTAAGAAATGTAGTAATAAATGTTACGAAGAAGTATATGGTGAATCTTCTAATGAATCACTTTCAATGAGAGATACATCTGCTGAAGTAACTAAAGTAAAAAATACTAAGAAGAATAGTAAGAAAAAGAATAATAAAACTAAAAAAGTAAATAAAAATAAAGAATTATGTGGTAATTCAGCAGGATGTTATTATCTTGGTGATGATAGTAAAGTAAGATGGAATGTTAGTACTACTCAAGGAAGATGGTATACACTAGCTAATTATAAACCAAAATGGACATCTAAAACTGTAAATCATTATGTAAAAGAAGGATTTATAAGAGCACAGTATCGTGGAGGTAGTTCTTGTCCAGAGCCATGTAAATGGACACAATGTGATGGTAAGAGCGAATACTTAAATGATACACATGCAGAACGTGATTACAAAAAAGCGGTTGCAGCATGGAAGAAAAAAGTTGATTTATGTACAGCTAAAGCAAATTGTACTACTTCAACATCTACTTATACTATAGGTACTTATTATTCAATTAAAGGAGAAATGAAGAAAAAAGATTTCCCTATGACAACTAAAAAAGAAGATTATTTATGTTCTAAGAATCCAGAAGAATCTAGTTCTTCAACTTGTACAGCAACAAACACTGATAAAGATACAACATTATTATTGCCAAAACAAGGTGATAGATCATGTTATACATCAAATCCAAATGATGTTTGGTATCAAGCTGAGTGGTCATTCCCAGGAACATGGATTAATAATAAAACAGGAGATATTTCTTATACAAGCAAAACTGATGATGGTTGGAAAGAAGAAACAAATAAATTCTGTTTACCATTAAATGCTCAAACTACTAATGATAAGTGGTGGCAATGGAATCAGTTAGGTAATACATGCTATGGAAATTCAAGTCAATATACTGGTGGAGATATAAATTATAATATTTATGCTAAAACTATTGATTTTGGACACTTTAAATGGAATTTTGATATATCTTGTTTCTATGCTATAAGAAATGAGGAATGTGTTCCTAATTCAACTGGATGTTGTAAAACAACAACAGTAGATAAATGTGATAAAACGACTAGTAAATGTACAAGTACATGTATTGGTGATTGTAATAAAACAACAACTACTGATGGTGCAAACGACTTTGAGTTTAGAATTGTTGATACGGCAAATTTATTCCCTAATGAGAATAATTCAGGTACTAATGTAGGATTTAACTGGACTGAAGCTGCTAATACAGCGGATATTAATATTAAATCTGTAATTCAATCAATTCAAAGTAAAAAGGTTATTTATGATAAATCAAATCTAGATTATGAATTTACTTTAAGTAAGGCAAATCTAATGTCTATACGTAATTTCTCAACAGCAGCTAGTGGTAAGAATGGAAATTATGCAACATTTATGGGAAAAGTTGAGACAACAGCTGATAAATATGGTATTTATAGATATAGATCAGGATTACTTAGAGATATCGGAAAATATGTTGATAAATACTATATAAACAGTAGTACTAAAGATAGCATTAGTAGGTATGCTAAATAGGAGGTAAATTATGAATAAGGCAATGTTAACAGTTGGTATTATACTTTTAAGTTTAGTAGCGTTATTAATGATAAATGTTATTTCTAATTATTCAACAGGTAGTGAGTTAGATTATTACCTGTTGAAGGAAACAACAGAAGCATCTATGAGTGATGCAGTAGATATTGCTTACTATAGAAGAACATGTATGCTTAGAATTGATAGAGAAAAATTTGTAGAAAATTTTCTTTGTAGATTTGCTGATACAGTAGATAATACTCGTGAATATACAGTTGGATTTTACGATATAAGTGAAATTCCACCTAAAGCTAGTGTTAAAATTGATTCTAATACTGTACTAAAGGTTAAAGGTGAGTCTACACCTATACATACTACTGTAGACGCAATATTAGAAGAAAATTATCATTATGATCAATATTGTGCTGGTAAAATAAAAAGAGAAATGAATTAGAAAGAGGGGAATAAAATGGGAAATGCAAATTCTGGTATTAAAAAGTTATTAGGTAATAAAAATACAGTAACTGTTTTAGGAGTTGTATTGGCTGTTGTAGTTTTATATATTTCATATAATGCTCGTGTGAAAGCAGCTATTAATCCAATTAGCGTACCTTATGCTAAGGAAACTATATCGCCTGGTACACAAATTACTGAAAGTATGGTTGGTACTATGGATATACCACCATCAATGTTAAAAGGTGATGTTATTAAAAATCAAGCTGATGTTATTGATAAATACTCTAATGCAGATACAGTAATTCCTGAAGGAAGTCTATTTTATGCTAGGAATGTTGTTGAAAAAGAACAATTACCTGCTAATATCATATTAGATTATCCTAAAGGTTATGTTTTATATAATATGCCTGTTGATACGGAGACTACGTATGGTAACTCAATTTATCCAGGTAATTATATTGATATTTATTTAAAAGCTGTAAATAAATTATCAGATGAACAAATAGCTAAAGGTAATAAAGATGCAGATAAAATCATGTATGGTAAACTTATAGAAAATGTTAAGGTTCTAGCTGTTAAAGATAGTAGTGGACAACCGGTATTTTCTAATGTAGATGATTCTAAAACACCAGCTATGATTGTGTTTGCTTTACCTGAAGATTATTATATCTTACTTAAGAAAGCTAGTTATTTGAGAACATATGATTCTTCATTAATACCTGTTCCAACTAATGAAAGTCTTAAAGATGAACCTGGACAATTAGAAATTAGTAGTTCAGAGTTAAAAGATAAGATTAATGAGTGGACAGTATGGACTGGAGAATAAAAAAGAATTAAAGAATAAAAAGGGAGATGGGTTAGATGAACGAAAATATATTTGACAAGTTAGATTTTGGACCCTTAAGAGCATTGTTGGATAATGATGATATCACAGATATCTCTTTTGACAATGGTGGTCAAATTTGGGTGCGTTCTCTAACTCAAGGATCTTTAAGGGTTGAGATACAGGGAGTTACCCCAGATTTTATTGAAAAACTTGCTTTTCAATGCTCTAACGTAATGGGGACAACTTTCAATAATGCTAAACCCTTTTTAGATGCTGAATCTAGCGAATTGCGTCTTAACTTTGTACATCAATCTATTGCAACTAATGGAATAGCTATGGTAATTCGTAAGACTCCAGCAAAAATAAGATTAGAGAAAGAAAAATTAATAAAAGATGATTATTTTACTCAAGATATACATGATATTTTAATAAAATGTGTTGAAGGACATTGTAATATCATGGTTTGTGGTGAAACTGGTTCTGGTAAAACTGAGTTTGTTAAATACTTGGCTAGTCATACAAAAGTAAATGAAAAAGTTATAACTATTGAAGATACATTAGAACTTCATTTAGATAAAATATTTCCACAAAGAGATATTGTTGCAATGAAGACTAATAATGTTGCTAGTTATACTGATGTTTTAGTTACTTGTATGAGACAGAATCCAAAGTGGATTTTATTATCAGAGGTTCGTAGTGCAGAAGCTGTTTCTGCTGTACGTAACTCTATATCATCAGGTCATAATATTTTATCAACAATTCATGCGGATAAAGCATCTGCTATACCATATCGTCTTTACAGTTTAATGGAGACAGATTTAGATGTAAATCAATTTTTAACTACTATATATAGATATATCCAATTAGGAGTTCATATAAAGGCTTATTATAGTAAAGAAAAGGGTTGTTTCCATCGTGAAGTTGATGAAGTTGTTGAATTTTATGTAGATGAAGATAATAAACCACAAAGTCATATAATTTATCAAAAACAATTTGATGGTGAACCTGTTTTAAACAAACCAAGTGCACATTTAATTGAGTATTTAGAAAATCAAAATATTAATATTAGTGAAGTCACTTCACATATTAATGATAAGCCATTTGGAGATGTTAGTGCACCTAGTGTTCAAAACAAACAAGTTCAACAACCACAAAGTAGTGGTGGTGCTAAACCTAAAGTGGTGCAACCTGCTGCAGCAAAGCCTACAGTATCTACTGCACCAACTAAAGCGCCAGTAGCAAAACCTGCTACAGCACAGCCTGCTAAACAGGCTGCACCTGCAAAACCTGCAGTAAAACCTGTAACTAAAGCAACTGCTTAGAAAGGAGAATTCATATGTACGTATTGGAATTGGTATTTTTAATAGCAATATTTACTTTCCTTGTATTATATAGAAATTATCAAGGTGAAAATGTTGGAAAATTTATTACAACTCAAGTACAAGGTGCTTATAATAAATTTGCGCCATATTCATTTAAATTGGTTAGAGAAAAAACTAAGCAATTGGGACAAGAATATACTCCTAGACAATATTTAATTCAAGCTATTGTTATGGCTGGATTTACAGGAGTTGTTACATATTTATATTTTTATAATTTAATAATTTGTATTGTATATATGGCTATTGTAGTATCATTTATTCCATATTTATCTTATTTAAGATGTAAAAGAGTATATAGTGAATTCTTATTTGAACAAATACAGGTATATACATCAAACACTATTATGGAGTTTGCAACTACTCAATCTTTTGTAAAATCTTTAGAGGGTGTTAAAAATTCTGGAATACTTGAAGATCCAGTAAAAAGTGATGTTGAACATATGATAGATTTAGCATATAAAAATGGTAGTATAGATGAATCACTTGTATATATGAGTGAGAAATATCCATATTATATTGTTAAGAACATGCATCAACTATTCTTACAAATTACAAAAGAAGGTGCTAAAGATTCAGCTGAGTCTTTAGAAAATATGCAACTTGATATTGATATGTTAGTTGAGAGTGTTTATAGAGATAGAATTGAAAGAGCAACATTCCATAAGCAATTTTTACAATTTGGTATAATGCTTTATTTAATGGTTATGTTAGTTCAATATTTATTAGGAAGAGAGACTTATTTAATCTTACTTAATAGATGGTATATAAATGTTTTATTACATGGTGTATTAATTATTAATTCATATTTCTTGCTTAAGGGAGAAAAATATTATAATGAGAATGTAGGTGCTGAATAATGGCGGTATTTGTAGCAAGTGCAATTATTGTTTTTGTTCTAGTATATAATAATACTATTGATAAAAATAAGTTTATTGCTGATAATGAAAAATATTTTGAACTTATAAGAGAAGATGATTATACATTTTTAGTTTATGCTAAATATGGTGAAGATGTTGATCCAGATAAATTGTTTAGAAGTAGAGTATTATATGCTTTTATAGCTGGTATAGCATTTTTATTCGTTTTCTTATCACAGCTTTCTGCTATAAATGTAGTATTAGCTGGAGTACTTGCTGTATTGGTATTTAAGATGCCATATACACAATTGAAAAGAGCATATAAGGCTCATTTGCATGATATTGATGTTATGCTTCCATATTATCTAAAGAGCTTAGAAGTTTTAATCCAGCATTATACGGTTCCAGTAGCTTTAGGTAAATCTATAAATGATGCGCCAGAGATATTTAAGCCTGGATTAAGAAAATTAGTGGAAAGAATTAATTCTGGTGATTCTAGTATTGATCCATATATGGAATTTGCTAATACTTATCCAGTTAGAGATTCTATGAGAATGATGAGATTGTTATATCGTTTAGGTTTAGGATCTCAAGAAAAAAAACACGAGAGACTTATGATGTTTTCTAGAACAGTCTCTAATCTGCAAAATAAAGCGAGAGAAACTAAGTATAAAGAAAGATTAAACCATATGGAAGGTCAAACTATGATAATGTTAGTAGTGACTGGAGTAGGAGTTATGTTAGTTATTTTAATTTCTATGTTTATGATGTTTAGTGTGTAAAGATAGAAAGTATTATTCAAAAAAATATTGTTAAAAAAAACTATTATTGGTATAATAGTAATGTATATAGAGTAGGCTATATAGGTTAATTTTGAAAGGATGTGTTTATTGATGAAAGCAGCAACAGGTGAATTAAATTTGACAGTTATTACTTTAATAGCAATAGCAGCAGTAATAACTTTCTTTTGGATAATGTGGCCAAGTATCCAAACTGCTATAAATACTCAATGGGATGATATTAATTGTACTAAGAGAGATGCAAGCGGAAAGTGTATTGGTTTTGTTATCTCAGAAGATCATGTTTATGAAGTAAATATGTAAAAGGAGTGTTTTAAATGCGTGATGCTTTTGGTGGAATAATTAATATTTCTATGATTGTCGTGTTTCTAGTTATTGTTAGTGGTTATTTAGCGTTTAATGTTAGTTATACAAAGGCGTTCCGTGTTAAAAATAAAATAATTACCACAATAGAACAATATGAGGGTAAATGTGATACTAATCAGGAGTGCTATGACAAAATTCATGCTTATATTCAACAAATAGGTTATAGTCCTGCACAATTTGATGGTGATGCAGATGGTTGTACACCTATTAATAAAGATAAATTTAAGAAGGATGGTTATTTTGTCGCAAGATGTACTGGTACTCCAGGCAGTACTGTAGGTACTAGTTCTGATTATAGGAAAGTATATTATAAAGTTGAGACAGCTATTGATATAAGTATTCCGATAGTAAACAATATAATTACTAATATGAAGGTTTTTAGATTAACAGGAAATACTAAATTAATAAAGGAAGATTAGTTTAATAAAATCAATATAAAGGGGTGATAAAATGAATGTTGTTGTGTCTAATGAGCAAAAAAATATTTTATCAGAACTAGATATTGATATTATTAAAAGTATTAATGGTGAGTATGATCCTTTAGAAATAGTTGAGATGTTTAAAAACTTTTTTTATAATAGAATGATTTTAGATGTTACAGCTATAAAAGGTTATAGTAATATAGATAGTTATAAAAAAATTGTAAAGGGTTTGGATCCTGATAAGATAATTTTCTTTTTACCTGATGGTAGTGAAATATGTACTGCTAGTTTTATTTCTAATTTAGTAACAACTGGTATATATAATTTTACTACTAATATTGATGGAGTAAAATACTTATTAAAAAAACCAAATACTTTACAAGATGTTAAATATTTACAGAAGGATGATACTAGTTCTGATAAAAAAGATGATAGTAAAGGTCTTAGTGTTATTGGATTTAAGAATTTAACTGAAAAGGCTGGTACTACAACTTTAATTTATATGTTAAAGAAACAATTACAATCACATATAAAGACTAGGGTGGTTGCTATTGAATCAGAAAGTAAAGATTTTTCTTATTTTAATGAAGATGATATGATATCTGTTTCTAATAATGATTTAAGTGATGCAGTATCAAAATTGTCTAAGGAAGCTATAGTTTTAGTTGATTTAAATAAGGCAAAAGATAATTCTTTTTGTGACGAAGTTATCTACTTATTAGAACCTAGTATTATAGGTATAAATAAATTAATTAGAAAAAATAGAGATATTTTTACTAAATTATCAAATAAAAAAGTTGTTTTAAATAGAAGTTTACTTAATGGTAAAGAGGTAGGCAATTTAGAATATGAAGCAAAAATAAAAATGTTTTATAATTTACCACCACTGGATGAAAGAAAGAAAAATTTTATATTGGATGAGTTTTTAGCTAAATTTGGATTAATTAATGTCCAAAATAAGAATGATGTAAATAGCAATAGAATTTTTGGTCTATTTAGGCGATAATAATTGACAAAAAAAATTTAATAATATAAAATTGTATTATAGAAGGAGTGATTAAATAATGTCAAATTTATTTCAAATCGGTTTAGTAGGAAAAGCAGATAAGAATTGTGGAGGATTAAAACCAGTAGTTCAAGTAATAAAGAAAGGTGTAATACCTATTGTTCAAATTGGTATTCCAATTATCTTAATTGTTTTAGGAACTATTGATTTAGGTAAAGCAGTTATAGCAAGTGATGAAAAAGCAGTTAAATCAGCACAAAGTATGTTAATTAAACGTGCTATTTACGCTGTAGCTATCTTCTTTATTACTACAATTGTTACATTACTTATGAGCATAGTGGCATCTGGAGCTGATAGTTCTGAAGCTAAAACTAATCTTTGGGCAAAATGTTGGAATTCAATAAAATAAATTAAAATTATGATAGCAATTTTATTGCTATTTTTTTTGTATTTTGATATACTTATTATGTATGATATATAGTAGCGGAGTGACGGATATGAAGAATAAAAAAGCGTTGATAATATTTAGTTTAATATTTGTTATGGTGCTGTTTGTCCCAGTAAATATTTATGCTTTAGATACTAGTAGTTTTTCTCTTGTTGCTGCTGGTTGTGGCGTGCTTGGAAATCCGCAAAATCCAGAAAGTACAGCATGGCTATTACAAGAGTTATTTTCTATTGTAAAGTATTTAGGACCGTTCTTATTACTTGTTCTAAGTAGTATTGATTTTATTAAGGCTATTATTCTTAGTGATGATGAAACTATGAAGAAGGCTCAAAAACGATTACTAATTAGAGCAGTATTAGTAGTGGTTTTATTTTTAGTGCCTGATTTAATATTTGTAATACTTCAAATATTTGATATAGTTGGTAATCCTAACAGTCCTACTTGTGGAATTGAATAAATAGAGGTGAATAACTTATGACTAATACTACAGGAAATCATTGGTATACAAGAATTATATATATAATACCAGTTACTCTAAATGCGGGTATCTATTTATTGATTGCCTTTATTTATGAAGTATTAGCTAGTGTTGCTAGAGCAGAGATTGTTGCTTCATCTTCAGTAGCAGGTGTATTTACTAGAATCCAACTGATAATTGGAGTTTTTATGCTGTTCAGATTAGCAATATCTATATTGCAAGGAATTGTTGATCCAGATAAAGCAATGGATTCTAAATCAGGTATGGGTAGTTTGATAGTTAAAATCATTGTATGTTTGACTATGCTTACTTTATTAGTACCTATATCATATCCGAAAGCTTATAATAGTATGAATAAATTTGAAAAACAAGTTAGTTCTAAAGGTATCTTATTTGGAGTTTTATATGATTTCCAAGATAGAATTATTAATGGTAATGTTTTAGCAAAACTAATTTTAAATACTACTGATGATAGTAATAATACTGCTACTGGAGCTGAATTATCAGCTGTAGTTTTAAAAACATTTTTAACACCGAACTTAAAAGAAGGTGCCGCAACAAAATTTGAATTAAAAATAGGTAAAAGCGGAGAACCTGAGTATCCTAAAAAATATTGGTTTTGTGATGCTTTTGAAACTGATGGTATTTATGATAAATATTATAAAACAAGTGATCCAGATACTTTGTTAGCTATGACTTTTGAAGGTTGCCAAAAAAAAGGTGAAAGTGATATTGGAGATAATAATTATTTTGCATTTAACTTTAACTGGTTTATTTCTTTGATAGTTGGAATACTATTCTTGGTTGTTTTAGTTTTAATAACTATAGAGGTTGCAAAGAGAGCAATTAAGTTAGCAATTTTAAGATTAATTGCGCCAATACCAATTATTAGTTATATGGCTCCAAAGTCTGATTTTCAAAATGGACCTATGGGGGCTTGGATAAAAACTTTATTCTCAACTTATTTGGATTTATTTATTCAATTATCGACAGTTTATTTTGCTATATTTATAATTGCAGAAATAAGACGCCAAGGTGGACTTGAGTTTGATCAACAAGTTTCAGGAATTGTTTGGTTATTTGCTCATGTATTTGTATATATTGGATTATTACTGTTTGCTAAAGAGGCTCCTAAATTCTTAAAGCAAGCTTTAGGACTAAAAGAAGAAGGTGGTGCTCTTGGAGCATTAGGTGGAACACTAGCAGGTGCTATAGGAGCTGTTGGTAGTTATAAAACTGCTAAGGATGCTAGTCGTAAAGCAGATGAAGAAGCTGATAGAGATCATAATATTTTAAATAGAGCTAAAAATGTTGGTTCTGGTCTCTTAGGCGGAATGGGAGGATTTATGGCAGGCGCAAATGCTAAGGGTGAAAAAGGCGGTAATTCTTTTAAAGCTGGTATTGATGCTGTTAATGCTAATAATGCTAGGCGTAGAAATGGAGGTTCTTGGTTAACTAGAACAGGAGATATGCTTGGTGAGTTAACAACTGGAGGAGTTGCTAAACAAGATAGAGAAATTGAGGAACTTGAAAATCAATTAAAACAACCTGAAAGAAGAAATAAAGCAGCTGCCAATCTTGCTAGTGTAGTTGGAAAACATAAAGATTTAGTGGCTCAAAAAGCATTAGAGCAAAAGAATATTAAAGGTACTACTACTTTATCAGATGGTAGAGTAATAAATGCTAATGTTGCAGCTTTAAAACAAGCTATGCAAGGTAAACAAGCTGGTGATGTTGTTTATAGAACTGAGAACGGAAAAGATGTATATGTAGGAGAAATAGATGCAAATGTTATTTCAGATCTTACTGATTCTCAAGCTGTCGCTTTTGAAAGTACAGATGCATATAGATCTGATGGTAAGGTACAAGGAAGTCTTGCAGAGGTTGCTTATGCTGTAGAACAAGTTGATGGTATTGATTATAATGGTAGTTATAATGATGCTGGTATGACTATCGGAGCAGCTAAGTCTGCAGCTCTTGCTTCACAAAAAGAAATTAATAATATTCAGGAACAAATTATTGAAATTAAAGAAGATCCAACTTATCAACGACAAAAATATAATTCAGGAAAGTAAAGGGAGTGTGATATAAGTGAATAATTATTTAATACCTGCCAATACGAAAAAGGGGCAGCTAATATTAGGTTTATTTAGAAAAATAGATGTAATAATATTTGGAATAGGTATATTTATAACAGTTGTTTTACTGGCTAGTATGACCTTTACTTCTACATGGACAACTATACTGGTGATAATGCCAGCAGCAATATGTGGTTTTCTAGTTGTTCCTGTCCCACATTATCATAATATGTTGGTAGTTTTAACGGAATTATATGATTTTATGACCACAAATCAAAAATATGAATGGAAAGGGTGGTGTTACAAAGATGGCAAAAAGAGTAGGAAATAGTACTGAGGCATGGTTGCCTGTTAGATCAATACAAAATGGTATGATTGTTACTTATAATAATTTAAAAGTTAGTGGAGTTAAAATATCTCCTAAAAATATATTTATTTTAGATCCACAATCTCAAAATAATGTGCTTATTAGTTTGAAAAACTTTTATAATATGATTGATTTTGAATTTTGGTTGGTAGTTGCGGATAGACCTGTTGATATATCAGTTTATATGTCACAACTTCAATTGTTATTTAATGATACCCAATCACCTGCAATTAGAAAACTAATTATGCAGGATATTAATAAGGGTAACGAATTTATTAGTAATAATATAGTAGATACTGAATACTACATACTATTTAAAGAAAAAGATCCAGATATGGTTCAAAAGAAAGTTAGAATGCTTATTAATGGTTTAGCTAGTTGTGGACTTAATGCTAGTCAAACTAGTAATGATGATTTGAGAGTAATTTTGGATAATTTCTTAAATGGGGGAACAAAAACTGAGTTTGGGACGGTGATGCCTTCATGAGTACAAGTTTAAGAAGTGAGTTAGCACCAAAAGGATTACAATTTAATGCAAGTGATTTTTTCATTAGTGATAAATATGCAACTCTTTTAACAGTTGTATCTTATCCTAAGTATATTGCCCCTGGTTATTTATCATCTTTGACTAATATGCCAGGTATAAAAGTTGTAGTTAAACACATACCAGTTCCATTTCAAATGATGGCAAAAATGTTAAATAAACAAATTGCTGATTTGAAGGAAAAGTATAAAAATGAACATGATGAAACTGTTAAAGAGGAAATAAGACAGGATGCAGAAAGTTTAGAGTACTTTACTTCTATGCTTGCTGGTAGTCAAGCTAGAATATTTGATTTTCAAATGCACATAATGGTAACTGCAGATACTAAAGAAGATTTGGAAATGAGAAAAGTTAATGTTAGGAACTATTTAGATGCAATGGAATTACGTGCAGTATCATTAAGATTTGAACAAGAAAAAGTTTTAAAATCAATATTGCCTATATTCCCATCTCAAGATATAGAAGAGCGTATTGGTACACCAATACCATCTGTTACATTATCAGCTATGTATCCATTTATATTTGATAGTCTAAAAGATCCAGGACTTTCATGTTTGATGGGTGTAGATTTCTCTGGTGGTGTAATATTATTTAATCAATTTTTATATAAGATTCGTAAAGAAACAAATAGAAATAATGCTAATATGATTATTTTAGGTACTTCTGGTAGTGGTAAATCTACAGCTGCTAAATTATTACTTAGAAATCATATTAGAAATGGTTGTCAAATTGTTGCTATTGATCCAGAAGATGAGTTAAGAGAAATAACTCAGACTTTTGGTGGAGATACTATAGATATTGGTAAAGGTGGACAATTTGGACTTATTAATCCACTTGAAATAGTTATAGATGCTGATGAGGAGGAAATTAAGCAAGGATTGGGTTATACTGTTTTAACTCGTACTTTACAATTCTTAAAAGCATTTATGAAATATTATGATTCAACAGTGGAAGAAGATGTTTTAGCAATGTTTAGTGAAGTAGTACAAGATACTTATAAACGTTTTGGTATAGACTTTAATACTGATTTTTCTACTTTTACATCAAAAGATTATCCAACATTCTCTGATGTTTACGCAACTATTAAAGGACGTTTAATGTCAATTACAGAACAAACTCAAGAAAAAGATATTTTAGAGAGATTGGAACTTAAAGTTAGACCTATTACTAAAGAATTAAAATTCTATTTTGATGGTCATACTACTTTAAAACATGATAGTGATTTTATGGTATTCAATATTAAAGAATTAATGAATACTGATTCAAATATACGTAATGCATTATTCTTCAATGTATTAAAATATGCTTGGGGATTATGTCTTAATTATGATGTTAATACAGTAATGATGGTTGATGAAGCACATGTGCTTTTAGGAGATCAAAATGCTTTAGGAGCAGATTTCTTAGCACAAGTTCAAAGACGTGCTCGTAAGTATAATACAGGTACTATTATAATTACTCAACAACCTAGTGACTTCTCAGCACCTGCTGTTATAACTCAAGGTAAAGCGATTTTCGATAATGCCTCTTATTATTTAGTAATGGGGTTAAAGAAACAAGCTGTTTCTGATTTAGGATTGCTTATTGATTTGAATGATAATGAAATGGAAAGTATTAAACAATATTCTCAAGGTGAAGCATTGTTTGTATGTGGAAATAGACGTATGAGAATAAATGTAGCTGTTACTAAAGAAGAATTAGATTCATTTGGTAGTGGTGGAGGACTATAGTTTTAGCAAGAAGTAGGTGATACAAATGGCTGATAGTAATGATCAAAGACAAATAAAAAAAGCAGAAGAGAATGAAGCTGCTAAAGAAGCTGCAGGTGTAGCTGCTAAAGGTGCTATAGATTATTTTACTGGTGGAACAGGGGGAGCTGTTTATGATCAAGCCAAAAGTGCACCTATTGTTGGTAAAAGAATAGATAAAGCAGAACAAAAGTTAGGTAAAAAGTTAAATAAGGCAACTGGTGGTAAATTTGGTAAAGCTGCAAAAAAAGCCAAAGATACGGGTGCTCTAGATGCTGCAAATATGGCAACGTCTATGGGTGCAGGTGGAGCAGGAGCAGCTGGTAAGGGAGCTGCAGGAGCTAATCAAGCACCAGGAGGTCCTAAGCTACAATCACCCAATGGACCAGGTAGTCAAAATAACGGACGTCAACTTTTGAATGGTATGAAGGGAAATTCTAAACCACAAGGTGATAAAGAAGCAGAAGATAGAAAGAAAAAACTAGATGCGGCAATAAAAATTGCTAAACATGTTCCTATTCCACAAGTTAAAGCAGCTGCTGAAATAGCAGATAAAGCTAATAAATTAGGTGCTGGCAATTCGCTAGCAGGTGGAGGAAAAAAAGATGGAGATGGTGAAAAGAAAAATTCTCCATTTGATATGAAAGGATCAATGATTAAGAAGAAATTGATTCTTTGGACTATACCTGCTTTTTTCTTTTTGATATTAATAGCAGGTACTATTGTAGTTGCAGGTTCTTCTTCATCAGGTGGTTCTGGCTCAGTAGATGATGGTTTATGTGTAGTAGATTATGTAAAAGAAGATAAATGTGATAATGATGATCCTAATGCAAAAGCTTTTCATAAAAGAGTAAAAGATATTAGATCTGATTATAAAGAAAATGATAAGGATTTTAATCCATTGTATGTAGTTGGAGTATATTTTGCTTTAAACTCTGAAGATAATAGTATTACTTATTCTAGTTTTGATGATGCAAGAATAAAAGAAATTGCAGATGCAATGTTAAAGAAGACTGATGAAAGTTATGAATTTGATGAAAAACAATTTAGTAAAAAGTTAATAAATGATTTATTACCAAAATATTTACCATCTCATAAGAAAGGTTATGAAGAAATAGCAGAAGAAGTTTTTGATTATGTAACTAGATTTGAAGATATATATGGTAAGGAAGAGGAAGAGGAAGAAGAAGTAACTGATTCTGATTATGCTAATAGGTTAGTAAAAATTGCTCAGGATCAATTAAAATCATCTAATCCAGATAGAAATAAGGAACATGGAAATAAATATCAAAGATTTATGGGTTTGAATAACCCTAAAAATGATGCTTGGTGTGCAGCATTTGTATCTTGGTGTGCAAATGAAGCAGAAATTAAAAAAGCAATTATTCCTCATTATTCTTCTGTTTCATCTTTCTATGATTATTATGTTAATAATAAACATGGAACATGGCATTCAATAAATTCAAATTATAAACCTCAACCAGGTGATTTAATAATTTGGTATAATCATGAGAATGCTGCTAATCTTTCACATATAGGTATAGTTGAAAAATATAAAAATGGTATGGTAAGTACTATTGAAGGTAATACTGGATATGATCCGACTGCTAGGGTTGGACGTCATACTAGAACAGTAAAAGGAACTGGTTGTAATGGTTTTGTTACTCCTAAATATCCTAAAGTAGCATCAACAAAACTAGTAGGTTCAAATAATGCTCAAAAGGTATGGAATTATTTTAGAAATAAAAAAGTATCTAAAGAAGCGACTGCTGGTATTATGGGTAATCTACAACAAGAAAGTGGTATGAATCCAAAATCTATTCAAGCTAATGGTCCAGGAAGAGGATTAGCTCAATGGAGTGTTGGTGGTAGATTTGTTGGACTTAATAATATGGCTAAAAAGAAGGGTAAAAAATGGTATGATTTAGGTGTTCAACTTGATTATATATGGTATGAACTTAATAAAGGTGGAAATGGTAGTGCAAAACATTTGAGTAAAATACGCAACGTTATAGAGGCAACAGATTATTTTGAACAAACTTATGAAAGGGCAGGAAAACCTGTTATGTCAAATAGATATGCATATGCTAGAGGTTTTTTGAAAAAATATGGAGGTAAGAAATAATGAATAATAAATTAAAAAGTCTATTAGCAGTATTGTTTATTTTAGGTGTTATTGTTGCTGCATTTATTATATCTAACATGAATAATGATCCATATTTTAAAAAGGTTAGTATTAATGATGTTTCTTTTGAAAATAGTAAAGTTCTAAAAATGGATAAAAAAAGAAAAGAAAAACTATATTCAAACATTATTGATTATTTAAATAGTAGAAAATATAATTATTATCGTACTATTACATTTAAAGAAGTAGACACTGTTGGTGAAATATATATATACTTTTATTTAGATAACGAATTTAGAACACTAATTGAATGTGAATATAATGAAGATGTTTTAAGTTGTAAGTGGATGGGTGATAATATTAGTTATGATATTAAATCAAAAGTTACAAACAAAACATATTTACAGATTATGAATCCTAAAAAATATAAAAAAGAGGAAAAAGAACAAGATGAAATAGATGCATCAGATAAAGGGTTACCACCTCCTGATGAAGGCGGGGAATGGTAAGTCTAATTTGGACTTGTGAGTTGATAGAGATATAAAATCGTGATAAAATAAACTAGAGAGGGTGTAGTGATATGAAACTAAAATTTAGAGCAGATCCAGAAGATCTTACTATATTTGGAATATTTGCTGTATTTTTACTTTATGTTGTTGCTATAGGTGTACTTAATGTCAATAGTTTTGCTACTGAAGGTTATTTGTATGGATTAAATCCATTACCTGCCTTTGGGCCTAGATTTATTGTTGCTACACTTGTATTGTATGTATTAGTATTAGTAGGATTATTTGCTAGTGTTAGTTCTTATTTTTTTGATATGGATAAAGGATTTGGTCTTACTACAGATAAAAAGGATAAAGGTTATTCTAGATGGGCAAAAGACCGTGAAATAAAAGAAGAATTAGATAGAGTTGAGATTAGACAAAAAAATTCTAAATCATCTGGAGTTTCCTTAATTTTAAATGAAAAAGAAATGTGGGTAGATAATAGTGAATATCACTCATTAGTTATTGGTGCTACTGGTTCTGGTAAAACTCAAGCTGTTGTATTACCTTTAGTTTATAGTTTAGCAAAAAGTAAAGAATCAATGATTATTACTGACCCTAAAGGTGAAATTTATGAGAAAACAAGTAATATGCTACGTAAAAGAGGATATCAAATATTATTACTTAATTTCCGTGATCCACAAAATGGTAATGCTTGGAATCCTATGTCTTTACCTTATCAAATGTATAAATCAGGTAATCAAGATAAAGCAATAGAGTTATTAGATGACTTAGCTTTAAATATATTATATGATGATTCAAATAAGAATGCTGACCCATTCTGGGAAAAGACTTCTGCAGATTATTTTTCTGGGGTTGCTTTAGGTTTATTTGAAGATGCTAAAGAAGATGAGATTAACATCAATAGTATTTCACTAGCTACTACAGTTGGTGAAGAAAAATTTGGTGGTTCTACATATATTAAAGAATATTTTGCAGAAAAGGATCCAGCTAGTGCAGCTGCAATTAATGCTTCTAGTACAATTATGGCTCCTACAGATACTAAAGGTAGTATCTTATCAGTATTTAAACAAAAAGTTAAATTATTTGCATCACGTGAGAATTTGAGTGAAATGTTATCTCATAGTGATATAAATTTAGAGTCTATTGGTGAAAGACCAACAGCTGTTTTCATAGTTATTCAAGATGAAAAGAAAACATATCACTCATTAGTTACAATCTTATTGAAGCAAATATATGAAACATTAATTAGAGTTGCACAAAAACATGGTGGTGGACTTCCAGTTAGAACTAACTTCATACTTGATGAGTTTGCAAATATGCCACCATTAAAAGATGTTACTACTATGATTACAGCAGCTCGTTCTAGAAAAATTAGATTTACAATGATTATTCAAAACTTTGCTCAGTTAGATCAAGTTTATGGTAAAGAAGAAGCAGAGACTATTAGAGGTAACTGTGGTAATATTATTTATTTGATTACTACTGAGTTGAAGGCTTTAGAAGAAATTTCTAAGATGTGTGGTGAGGAGAAGTCTAAGAAAGATGATAAAACAGCATCTACACCATTGGTAACAGTTTCTGATCTACAAAGAATGAAACAATTTGAGGTTGTTATCCTAAGACTTAGAAAACAACCATTTAAAACTAAATTTACTCCATTTTATAAATTAAACTGGGGTGAAAGATATCCTATTGCTAAATATCCTCATAGACAAAAAGAAGAAGTTCATACTTTTGATATAAAAGAATTTGTTAAAGAACGTAAAAAGAAAAAGTTATTAGATATGATGAATGCTAGTTCAGATAATACAATGGAAGAAATGCCTATGCATAGAGGAATGGCTGGTCCGCCTCCAGGATTATCTGGAATGCAAAGACCTGCTGCTAGTCCTTTTGCTCCAAACATTGAAGATCCTCTAGCAAATTCTAAACCTACTAGTCCTGTAACTCAAAGAGAAGAAAAAGAGGAAGAACCTTCTGGATTTAATGTAGATGATTTAGTAAAGAAAATTGATGCTAAAATTGCAGAATTAGAGAAAGAAGAAGAGGAAGAAAAGAAAGCTAAAGGTAAGATTTCTAGTGGTACTAGTGAAATTCCTGTATCAGAGAAGAAAGATGAAACTCCTGTGGAGACTCTTGATGAAAAACCTAAAGTTGTTGAAACACTTAATGATAAGAAAGAAAATAAGCTACAAACTGTTCCTCCTGCTAAAAATAACTTAGTTATTGAAGACGAGGAAGACGATGAATTCTTTGATGATTTTTTTGATAATTAATAGGAGGTATTATTATGGATGATAAAGTTGAAACTATAAAAGAAGATAAAAAAGAAGAAGATTCTACTATGGAAACAGAAGTAGAAGAAAAAGAGGTTTCACAAGATAGTGCTGCTACTGTAGAAAATGAAAATGAAGATTTAGAAATAGATATTGATCCAATAGTGGATGATAATCCTAGTTCATCTCCTAGAGGTTTTGGTGGAAATAGAGAATTGAAGAGACGCTTAATATTTATTATGGGTGGAATTTTAGGAGCTTTTCTAGTAATAGGTCTTATTATGGGTATTGCATCTATATTTAGTGGACCTTCTTATTCATATGAAGATGTAGAAGATGTATTAAAAGATGCTGCCAAATCATATTTTGCTGATAATAAGAAAAAATTACCTAATAGTAAACAAGTAGTTGAAATTACTTCAACAACTTTAATTAATAATGAGTATATGGATGATTTTACAAAATATCTTGGTGAGGATGCTAGTTGTTCTGGTAAAGTTAGTGTAAAGAAAATAGATGGTAAATATGTATATACTCCATATTTAAATTGTGGTTCTGATTATAATACTACTGAACTATATAAAAAATTAGAAGAAAAAACTGTAACTAGTGGTGAAGGTTTATATAGTGTTAATAATGGTTATGTATATCGTGGAGAAAAACTTAGAAACTACGTTAAGATGGGAAAGAAAAAATGGCGTGCAGTAAAAATTAGTGGTAATAATGAAGTTATGCTAGTTTTAAATAGTGTTTATGATAATTCTTCAACATGGGATGATAGATATAATACTGCGGAAGGATATAATGCAGGTATCAATGACTATAAAGCTAGTAGAATGCGTCAATTTCTAAAAAAAGCATATAAAGACAAAGACAAAGATACGAAATTTTTAACAGCTAGCGATAAAGCTAAAATGGTTCCTTTTGATGTGTGTATAGGAAAAAGAGCAGTAGGTAGTGCCGTTAAAGATAATTCTGCAGAATGTAGTGAAATTCTATCACAACAAAAAATAGGATTACTTACTGTTTCTGATTATATGTTTGTAAGTTTAGATCCAAATTGTAAAAAAGATACTGATCCTTCGTGTCAAAATTATAATTTCTTAGCTACTGATTATGAATGGTTATTAGGAACTGCTTCAAAGAATAATAATACTGATATTTTCTATATTAGTAATACTGGAGAAATTTCTATTACAGAGGCAATGACAGTTTCTGATATAAGACCAGTTATTATGTTAGCTAGTGATACTATGGTTAAAGGTGGAAAAGGAACTAAATCAAAACCATATATAGTAAAATAGGAATCTATAATTATTTAGATTCTTTTTTTTTCATATTTTATATTAGGGGTGATACTTTGAATATAAGTATGGAAGATTTATTAGAATTAAATAATGTTAATATAATAGATATTAGAGATAAATTTAAATATAATAATTCTCATATTCCAGGAGCAATTAATATTCCTAGTAATTATTTAATTATTAATCCAAGTGATTATCTGAATAAAAATGAAACTTATTATTTATATTGTGATAGTGGAGTTATAAGTAATAGAGTTTCTAATGAATTAAATAGTATGGGATTTAATACTATAAATGTAGTAGGTGGATATAACTATTACTTGTTAATAAAATAAATATGTAATATAATTAGTTATAAGGTGATACTTATGGATATAATAAATTCATTTGTAGAGTTTTCTACTAATTTTATTTCATCAGGTGGTATTTTATTTGGATTCTTATTAGTATTAATAGAATCATTTCTTCCTGTTTTACCATTAGCAGTGTTTGTAGCTTTAAATACTAATGCTTTTGGACCTGTAGTAGGAATATCTATATCTTGGATTGCAACATGTACAGGATGTTTCTTATCATATTTGTTATTTTATTATTTATCTGATAAATATTTATATCGTATATTTAAGGGCAAATATAAAAAGAAAGTTAAAAGAGGGGTAAAGAAAATAAAAAATATATCTTTTTCAGGATTAGTATTATTAGTAGCATTACCATTTACGCCAGCTTTTTTAATTAATATTATTTGTGGTGTTGCGGAAGTTTCTAAAAGAAAGTTTATCACATCTATACTAATTGGAAAGATATTTATGGTAATATTTTGGGGTTATGTAGGTAAAAGTATAATAGAAAGTATGACTGATATTATGACAATTATTATTGTTTGTATTATGTTAGTAGTAGCTTATATTATATCTAAAATTGTTAGTAAAAGATTTAATATAGATTAGAGGTGTTTATATGGATTATATTATTATAGGATTATTAATTATATTAATTATTTTAACTATTATTTCATTATTTAAAAATATTAATGAAGCTAGAATTACTGAAAGACTTGGAAGACTTGAAGTTAATATGATAAAAGAGTTAGGTGAATTTAAAGATAATTTAAATAATAACTTAAATAGTGATTTTAATAAATTAAATGATCAAGTAGAAAAAAGATTATTAGCTATTAATGAGAAAGTTAATGAAAGATTAGATCAAAACTTTGAAAAGACTAATAAGACTTTTATGAATGTTATAGAAAGATTATCTAAGATAGATGAAGCTCAAAAGAAAATAGAGAATCTATCTACTGATATTGTTAGTCTGCAAAGTATTCTAACTGATAAGAAAACTAGAGGTATCTTTGGAGAAGTTAATTTAAAACATATTTTAGTTAATGTATTTGGTGAGAAGAATGATAAAGTATATAAATTGCAATATACTTTAAGTACTGGGGTAATTGCAGATTCAGTAATATTTGCACCAGAACCTTTAGGAACTATTGCCATAGATTCTAAATTTCCACTGGAAAACTATCAAATTATGGTGGATAAGAATTTACCTAATGATAAAAGGACTGCAGCAGAAAAACTATTTAAACAAGATATGAAGAAGCATATAGATGCTATTAGTAATAAATATATAATTCCAGGAGAAACTACAGATCAAGCTATTCTATTCTTACCTGCAGAAGCAATCTTTGCAGAAATTAATGCATATCATTCTGATATTATAGAATATGCTTATAAAAAACGTGTATGGATAACTTCACCAACAACTCTAATCTCAACACTTACTGTAGTAGAAATGATTATTAAAAATATGGAAAGAGATAAATATACATCTATTATTCATGAAGAATTAAATAAACTTGGAATAGAATTTTCTAGATATAAAGAACGTTGGGATAAATTATCTAGAAGTATTCAAACTGTTAATAAAGATATCGAAAATGTATCTATTACTACAGATAAGATTACTAAGAAATTTGATACTATTAATAAAGTAGAAGTTAATAAATTAGAAAATAAAAATAGTAAATAATTTTACTATTTTTTTGTATATAAATAATAAATAAAAGTATACTAAAAAAAGAAGTATCATAAACTTTAATATGAATAGAACACTAGGTATTATAATTAGTTATATACTTATGATTATTGGTTTTAGTTATTTTATATTATATTTAAATTTATTAAGTTTTGGTGTTAGTTTAAAAGATTATTTATGTTTTTTATTTACTAGGTATGAATGTTATTTTTTTATAATTGGTTTTATAATGTTTAATTATTTTAAATATAGAAAGGGGATAAATAAATGATTTATATATATGATTTACTATTAAACTTCATTGATGGTGATAGATTAATAGAATTTTATGAATGGGATAGTAAAGATGGGTTAGAACATATAAAGAAAATACCATTATTTAAAATATCCTCTATTGATATGAACAATATTATAAATAGTAATATAAAAGTTAGTAAGATGTTTTTAAATAAAATAAAAAATCAAACTATTGGTTATAAAAAGACTAGTAATATAAAATATGGTACTTTATTTTGTGATATGAATAAAGTAGTAGGGGTAGAATTTAATAATGATGGTAATATTATATGTAAAAGTAGTTTATTATTAGATGAAGAAGAAGATATATTAGATGAGGTGTCTTTATTTGAAGATTATGATTTTAATTATAAAGTATTAGATAGCACAGATAAAAATATATTTTTAACAAGAAAGGAAATTTTTAAAAGAAGATATTTATTAAAAGAAATAGAAAGTATATATAGAGATAAGTATTATGACAAGTTTAATTATTTATATGAAGAAGTATTTGGTAAGGACAATAAAAAGATAGAAAATAAATATAAAAGAATAATAGAAGATATTAAAAATAATTACAATTATAAATATAATAATTTATATAGTATAGTTAGATTAAGTTATCAAAAAAAATAGACTATTTAATAGTCTATTTTCATTGCTTTCTTAACTCTTTTAATAGTTTCTTCAGCTTTTTCCTTAGCTTTTTTATTTCCATCACTTAGCACTTTATCTACAAGTTCTGGATTATCTTCATATTTCTTTCTTCGCTCTTTTATTGGTTTTAAGAATTCATTCATTTTTTCAATAAGTTCTTTTTTACAAGCTACACAACCACGTTCTCCTTTTTTACATTCATTACATATAGTATCTAAATTAGAATTATTAATAAGTTTGTGATAATAATAAACCATACATACATTAGGATCAGCAGGATCATCTTTTTTAATCTTTTTAGGGTCAGTAACTGCACCCATAATTTTTTTTCTAATAGTATCTTCATCATCTACTAAGAAAATAGCGTTACCTAAACTTTTACCCATTTTTTCGCTACCATCTAATCCTTTAACTCTTGTAGTTTTACTAAGTACTGGTTCTGGTTCTTTTAAAGTTTCACCATATATATTATTAAATTTTCTAACTATTTCACGGCATTGTTCTAAAAGAGGTAATTGATCATCTCCAACTGGAACTAATTCGCCATCAAAACATGTAATATCTGCAGCTTGAGAAACAGGATAACCTAAAAATCCATAAGTTATACTTTCACCCTTATTACCAAATAATTCTTTCTTTTGTTCTATTTCTGATTTAACAGTAGGATTTCTTTGTAATCTTGATACTGTTACTAAATTAGAATAGAATACTGTAAGTTCTGCAATTTCTGGTATAGTAGATTGTACAAATAAATTAACTTTTTCAGGATCAATTCCAATAGCTAATAAATCTATTGCTATTTCTTTAGTATTAATTCTAACTTTTTCAGGATCATTAAAATTATCAGTTAATCCTTGGACATCTGCAATCTCTAAATAGAAATCATAATCATCTTGTAATTTTAAATAATTTTGTCCTGCACCAAAGTAATGTCCTAAATGTAAATTACCGGTAGGACGTAGTCCTGTTAATATAGTTTTCTTCATATTATCACTTCCTTTATTAATTTTATCATAAATAACTAATATTTAAAACAGTTATGGTATAATTTTATTAGGTGATTATATGAAAGTATTAACTATAAAACAACCTTATGCTTCTTTAATAATAGAAGGTTATAAAAAGTTTGAATTTAGAAGTTGGAAAACTAATTATAGAGGAAAAATATTAATACATGCAAGTTTATCTAAAGATAAAAATACAAATAAATTTACTAATTATAATCTTAATTATATATGTGGAGCAATCATAGGAGAAGCAGAAATAGTAGATTGTATATTAGTAGATGCAGGTTTTAATAAAAAATTAATAAAAGAAGATAAACTAATATATGGGTCTAATCATATTGGAATATATGCTTGGAAATTAGCTAATATTAAGAAATATAAAGAACCTATTTATGTTAAAGGTAAACTAGGTTTATGGAATTATGATTTACATAAATAGACATATATGTTATAATATATAACGATTTTTGAGGGGAGGATTATTATGAATGATTATTTAAGTAATATAGAAGATGCTAATTATTTATTTGATGAAAATGTTTTTAATTTAATTTTAGATTTATATAATAATCCAAAAAGAATTTTCAAAGATAATAAAACTATTAATAAGTATATTGCAGATAATGGATTAGGTGGTTTTATATTTAAATTACTTAATACAGAAATTGATTCTAAAACAAAAGATGAATTAAGAAAAAGAAATGATTATTTAAATAAATTAAAACAAGATATGAAAAAGCATCCATATGTAGTAACACTAAATAATAAATGGATACGTGTAGATGGTATAAATAATGATAAAGAGTTTAATATTAATAATATAAAACATAGATTATATATTTCTCCATTAAGAGAAGATTTATATGAATTTTCAACAAAACTATATGATAAGTTTAAAGAAAATAATACTAATTTTTCATTTAAAGTATTGGATGCGAAATATAGACAAGATAAACAACATAGAAAAGATGCAATTACTATTTATGTTGATGATAATAATTTTAATGATGTATATAAGTCACTAGAAGAATTTTCTTTAGAAAATAAACAATTAATAAGAAGATGTCATAAACCCTCAGTAATTGCAATGAATTTTAATAATTGGTTAGGTTATTCTAAAGAAGAGATTAATACTAGATATCCAAGTTCTTATACTGGTAATTTTGCTATATGTATAAAGACTGCACTAGAGAATTTTTGCTATGATTATTTAGGTAAAAAAGAATATAAAATAATGCCTAAAAAAGATAATATACATAATTATGAAAATATAGAATATAATGCAGAATCATTTTTTGAAAATAGTAATTATTATGATTTAAGATTATATGAATTATCTAAAGAAATTATTAATAATGATAATAAAGATGAATTTTATAGCTATTTAGTAACTGCACTAAAAGTAAATAATTATGATATTAATAATTTTCCAGTTAGTAAGAAAAGAGAAAAAGTAAAGATAAAAAAACCTAATGAATAGAATAATATAATAGGTTGATAATATATATAGAATAGTAGGGTGGTAAAATGGTTGAAGTAAGTTTAATAAAATACTTTTCTAATAAGAAATTAGATTGGGTACAAATGTATTTAGTTTTAATTAGTTATGGTGCTGTAAGAGCAGACTTATTTTTAGAAAATAATTTTTCTGAAGAAGATGCTAAAATAATTAAAGAAGAAGTTAATAAATATGAAGATTTAGAAGAATTATATGATAAAATAGATAGAATTAAAATACAAAGAAAAAAAAGAAAAAAAGATAATTTAAATTCTATGTTACCTATAGAAGAATTTGGACCTTTTCCAAAAGAAGTAGAGGATGTTTTAAGAGAAAATGTAATTGATAATATGGATGATTTATTAACTCGTAAATTAAAAAAAGGTTCTGTGGACAGTCATGTTCAAGAATATCTAGATTTTATGAAAGAATGGTATGACTTTTCTCGTTTTGAAAAAGATGGTAAGAAATTGACAAAACGCAAGAAAAATAGTAAAATATAGTAGAAATCAATGAAGAAGAGAAGTAGGAACTATCCCTTGTTATAGAGAGCTAAAGTTTGGTGGAATTTAGTACAATATAGTTTTGAATAACACTTCTGAGTACTTAAAGAAATATAGTAGACTAAGTCGGTGATCCCGTTAAAGATCGTAAAGTGATTATAAGTAATTATAATAATTTGGGTGGTACCGCGGATACTAGTTTCGTCCCTTTATAGGGTGAGGCTGGTATTTTTTATTTATAAGGAGGATAATATGATAGATAAGAGTAAGTTAAAAGATTATGCTAATAAGTTAATGTTTGATATGGAAGATAGTGAATATGAAACATTACAAGAAGAGTTTGAAGTTATATTAAAACAAATGGATTTAATAGGTAAAATTCCTAATATTAGTGAAGTAGAACCAATGACTTTTCCATATAAAAATGAAGATGTTAATTTGAGAGAAGATGAAGTTAAAGATTATTTAACTGTAGGTGAAGTATTAGATAATACTAAGTATCAAGTTAATGATCAAGTTAAAGTTCCAAAGGTGGTGGAATAATGTATAGAGGAAAGAGTATTACTGAGTTAAGAGAAGTTTTAGATAGTGAAGAAGTAACTAGTGAAGAGTTATTTGAAGATGCTAAGAAATTAGCTAATTATTTTCAAGACGATTATAATTCTTTTGTAACTATTATGGATGATTATAAGATTAAAAGAAGAAGTGATAGTTTTATTAAAGGAATTCCTTATGCATTAAAAGATAATTTTTCTACTAATGGAATACTTACTACATCATCATCTAATATCTTAAAAGATTATGTTCCTGTTTATGATGCAACTATATATAAGAAATTAAGAAAAGCAGGAGGAGTATTAGTTGGTAAAACAGTATTAGATGAACTTGCTATGGGTGGTACTGGTACTACTGCTCATACTGGAGTAGTTAAAAATCCTTGGGATATGATGCGAATGACTGGAGGTTCATCTGCAGGATCAGCAGCAGCTGTTGCTTTAGGTATAGTTCCATTTTCCATTGGATCTGATACAGGAGATTCTATTAGAAAACCAGCTTCATTTTGTGGAGTAGTTGGTTATAAACCAACTTATGGACTTATTTCTCGTTATGGATTATTTGCTTTCGCATCTAGTCTTGATCATGTAGGAGTTTTATCTCGTAATGTAAAAGATAGTGCGATAGTTACAGACATAATTAAAGGTAAAGATATAAATGATATGGTTACTATTAATTATGATAAGAATTTAGTTGATTCTTTGGATAATGATATTAAAGGTAAAAAATTATTTTATATAAAAGAAATATGTGATAAGAGTCAATACACAGATAAAAACACTTTAAAAGTATTAGATGACTTTTATAAATTACTTGATAAGTGTAGAGAATTAGGTTTTATAGTAGAAGAAGTATCTATTGATAAAAGTTTACTAGAAGCAGTATATCCTACATATATGACTATTAGTTGTGCAGAAGCTACTTCTAATAATTCTAACCTTACTGGTATACAGTTTGGGCCTAGAGGAGAAGGTAATTCTGTAGAAGAAATTATGTTTGATGCTAGAACTAAAGGTTTTTCTGAGTTAATTAAAAGACGTTTTGTTTTAGGTAGTTATATATTACAAAAAGAAAACCAAGAAAAATTATTCTTAAATGCTTGTAGAGTTAGAAGATTAATAGTTGATAAAATAAATGAATTATTTAAAGAATATGATGGTATGATTCTACCTGCTAGTGGTGGAGGAGCTCCAACTTTTAAAGAGTCTTCTGAAAAATTATCTAGTAAATACTTACTTTTAGAAAATCATCTAGCTATAGGTAACTTTGGAGGATTCCCATCAATTACTATACCATTTACATTTAGTGATGATATGCCAGTTGGTGTAAATATCACAGGTAGAGTTAAAGATGATGATTTAGTCTTAAATATGGCTAATAAAATAGAAAGTATTACTGGATATAAAGATATCTATTCTAAGGTAGGTGATATAGATGTATAAAGTAGTAATTGGATTAGAAGTTCATTGTGAACTTGAAACTAAGTCTAAAAACTTTTCATCTGCACCTAATCAATTTACAAAAATACCTAATATAAATGTAGGTACTGTAGATTTAGGTTTACCTGGAATACTTCCAGTTGCAAATAAAGAAGCAGTAAAGAAAGCTTTATATACATCAATGGCTCTAAACTGTAAATTACCAGATGAAATAATATTTGATAGAAAGAATTATTATTATGCTGATTTACCTAAAGGATATCAAATAACTCAAAATACTAAACCAGTAGGTGTTGGAGGTTATTTAGATGTTTTAGTAAATGGTGAAGTTAAAAGAATTACTTTACATGATGTACATCTAGAAGAAGATACTGCATCTTTAGAACATCATCCTAACTATTCATTAATTGATTATAATCGTAGTGGAATACCACTACTTGAAATAGTTAGTGATCCATGTATTGAAAGTGCTGATGAAGCTGTTAGATATTTAGAAGATTTAAGAGATTTATTCTTATATCTAGGAGTAAGTGAAGCTAAAAGTAATTATGGACAAATGAGATGTGATGTAAATATTTCTTTAATGAAAGATACTGATACTGAGTTAGGTACTAAAGTAGAAATGAAAAATATAAATGCTTTTAATAATGTAAGAGCGGCTATTGAATATGAAATTAAAAGACAAAGTGAACTTTTAGATAAAGGAGAAAAGGTAATTCAAGAAACTAGAAGAATTGCTGAAGATGGAAAAACATATTCAATGAGAGAAAAAGTAGATGCAGTAGATTATAAATACTTTGTAGAACCAAATATACCATCTACTCCTGTAACAGATGAATTATTAAAAGAATTAAAAGATAATTTACCAGAATTAAAATTATCTAGATATCAAAAATATATAGATTTAGGATTAAGTGAAGAAGATGCTTCTACTTTATCTAAAGACAGAAAAGTTTCAGATTACTTTGAAAGAGTAATAGAAAAAAGTGATGTTAATACTACAGTTAACTTTATGACTACATCAATTTTATCTACATTAAATAAATTAGAAATATCTATTGATGAATTATTTATAACATCAGATATGTTAAGTGGAGTAGTTAATTTAGTAAGTAAAGGAGATATTTCTCTAGATCATGGTAAGAAAATTTTATATCAAGCAATCGAAGAATCTAAAGATCCAAATGAATTAATTAAAAAAGCAGGATTACATCAAATTAATGATGAAGAAGAGTTATTAGAATTAATTAAGTCTATTATGGATGAAAATAGTGAAGTAGTTAGACAATATGTAGAAGATGGTAATATGTCTGCTATTAACTTCTTTATAGGTCAAACTATGAAAAAATCTAATAGACAGGCTAATCCAAATAAATCTAAAGAAATAATTGCTAAAGAATTAGAAAGGAGAAAAAACGATGGAAAATAAATATAGAACAAAATATTGTGGAGAACTAACTGAAGCAGATATAGATAAAGAAGTAAAAGTTGCGGGATTTGTTGAAAATATAAGAGATCATGGTGGAGTTATTTTTGTAGATATTAGAGATAATACAGGAGTAATTCAAGTAGTTAGTAATGATGATAGTGTTTTTGATGGTATTACTCGTGAATCTAGTATTACTTTATCAGGTAAAATTAGAAAAAGAGGAGAAGATGATTATAACGAAAGAATATCTACTGGTACTATTGAATTATTAGTAGAAAGTCTTGAAGTATTAGGTAAAGCTTCTAATGTATTACCATTTGAAGTAATGACTTCTCGTGATAGTGGAGAAGAAACTAGATTAAAATATAGATATTTAGATCTTCGTAATCCAAAAGTTAAAGATACTATTATTTTTAGAACTAAAGTAATAGATTATATGAGAGAAATAATGAAGGGTGAAGATTTCTTAGAAATAACTACACCAATACTTACTGCTTCATCTCCAGAAGGAGCCAGAGACTTTATAGTTCCATCTCGTAAATTTAAAGGAAAATTCTATGCACTTCCACAAGCACCACAACAATTTAAACAATTGTTAATGTGTGGTGGATTTGATAAGTATTTCCAAATTGCACCATGTTTTAGAGATGAAGATGCTAGAAGTGATAGAATTTATGGAGAGTTTTATCAATTAGATTTTGAAATGTCTTTTGCAGAAGAAGATGATGTTTTAAGAATTGGTGAAAAAGTATTTTATGATACATTTAAAAAATTCAGTGATAAGAAAATTACAGATACACCATTTCCTAGATTAAGTTATAAAGAAGCAATGGATCGTTTTGGTACAGATAAACCAGATTTAAGAAATCCACTTGAATTAATTGATTTAACAGATGTATTTGAAGAAACTAGTTTTAGACCATTTAGAGGAGTTACTGTTAAGGGTATAGTTGTAGATGATATCGCATCTAAATCAAACTCTTGGTTTAATGAATTAGTTGATTATGCTAAAACAATTGGTATGCCAGGTATTGGATATTTTAAAGTAATGGATGATATGAGTTTCGCTGGTCCAATTGATAAATTCTTATCTGAAGATGAAAGAGAAGATTTAATAGAAGTTGGTAACTTAAAACCAGGTAGTGTTATCTTCTTTATCGCAGATAGAAAGAATGCTGCTAAAAATGCAGGACTTATTAGAGATGAATTAGGTCGTAAATTAGAATTAATTAATGATGATGAATTTAAATTCTGTATAGTTAAAGATTTTCCTATGTATGAGTGGAGTGAAGAAGAAGATCAATATATCTTTACACATAATCCATTTAGTATGCCGCAAGGTGGAATGGATGCTTTAACTAGTAAAAAGCCAGAAGAAGTACTTGCATATCAATTTGACTTTGTATGTAATGGTTTAGAAATGGCTAGTGGAGCTGTTCGTAATCATGATTTAGATATAATGAAGAAAGCTTTTGAAATTGCAGGATATTCTGAAGAAGAATTAAAGAATAGATTTAAAGCTTTATATGAAGCATTTAAATATGGGGCACCTCCTCATGCAGGTATGGCTCCTGGAATTGATAGAATGTTAATGTTATTATTAGATGAAAAATCTATTAGAGAAACAATTGCATTCCCAATGAGTGCTGCTGGAAGTGATGCAATGATGGATTCACCTTCAGAAGTAACTGAAATGCAATTAAGAGAAGCTCATATTAAAGTAAGAGATTAATAAAAAAGTAGTTGTATAGTATACATTTATATGCTATATTTAATTTAGGAATACTTAACCCCCTGATGGCTAGGTTTCCTGATTTGGAAATCCTAATCATGCTTAGAAGGCTGATTAGGATCTTTTTTTATTTCAAAAAGTATTAATACTTTTAATTGAAGATTTAGACAAATTGATATTATCAATTTTTTCATATTATCACCTCCGGAGTAACCCCCCTGAAAATAAATAACATGAAACCTAACCATAAGTATTCCTACTTTATTATTTGTAAGTTTTTAATAAAAACCTTTATTTATTTAATATTTAGTTGTTTTAAATTGAATAATAAGGTATAATATAAAGCGTTGGAGGGATATAAATGGCAAAAAAAGCAAAGAACAGTAATGTTCATGAAGTAATTATTAAAATTGAAGGAAAAGAATGGAAAGATGCTTGTGATAAAGCATTTGCTAAAAAACAAAAAAATGTAAAAATTGATGGTTTTAGAAAAGGTAAAGCACCTAGAAATATTTATGAAAAACACTATGGAAAAGATTATTTATTAGATGCTGCTGATTTAGTATTACAAGAAGCTTATGGTAAAGCTATGGAAGAATCTGATTTAATTCCAGTAGTACAACCACAAGTTGATTTAAATAGTATTGATGAAAAGGGTGTTGAATTTAAATTTACTATTACTACTAAACCAGAAGTTAAAGTTAAGAAATATAAAGGATTAAATATTCAGCCAGAAAAGGTAAAAGTAACTGCAGAAGAAGTTAATCACGAACTTGGACATTTATTAGAAAGATATACTGAACTTGCTACTAAAGAAAAAGGTAAGGTAGAAGCTGGTAATGTCGCAATAATTGATTTTGAAGGATTTAAAGATGGAGAAGCTTTTGAAGATGGAAAAGGAGAAAACTATTCACTTGAAATTGGTTCTAATACATTTATTCCTGGTTTTGAAGATCAAGTTATTGGTATGAAAACAGGAGAAGAAAAAGAAATTAATGTTACTTTCCCAGAAGATTATGGTGCTAAAGAATTAGCTGGTAGTCCAGTTGTATTTAAAGTTAAAGTAAATGAAATTAAAGAAAAGATTAAAAGAGAATTAGATAAAGATTTCTTTGAAGATTTAGGTATGGAGGGTGTTGACTCTGAAGAATCTTTAAAGAAAGAAATTAAGGCATCTATAAAAGCACAAAAAGAGGCAGATACTGAAAATAAATATGTTGATAAGATATTAGAAGAAGTATCTAAAAATGTTGAAGTAGATATTCCACAAGGAATGGTTGATGAAGAAGTAACTAGATTAATGGGAAGATTCGAAGAACAAATTAAGATGCAAGGAATTTCACTAGATCTATATTATCAATTTACTAAGACTACTGAAGAAGATTTAAAGAATCAATTAGAAAAAGAAGCTTATTCAAACGTTTTATATCGTTTAATGTTAGAAGAAATTATGAATCTTGAAAAAATCGAAATAACTGCAGAAGAAGCAGAAAAAGAAGCAGAAGAATTAGCTAAGAAATATCAAATGAAAAAAGAAGAATTCTTAGCGCAATTTGGTGGATTAGATATGATTCAATATGATTTAGAAATGAGAAAAACAGTTGAATTATTAAAAGAATTAAATAAATAAAGGACATAGTCCTTTTTTATTTTACATAAATTGACATTTTAGAAAAAATGTGGTATAATGTGTCTACTTTTATGGGGGTACTAGTATGATTAATGTATGTATTGATTTTTTTAATGAAATAGATGAAAAAGTGGAAATTCATTATTCAGAAATTGAAGATTCATTGAATATTTTCTTAAATAAAGAAGTATTTGACGAGTCTTATAATAATGGAATTAATATAATTGAAAGTCTTGTAAGTAAAAATGATCTTAATAGAGTTGTAGAAGAAAAATTAAAGGATAATAAAGAACAGTTAGATGTAGTAGGATTAGATTTTGAAGATACTAACTATACTGATCATTGTAAAGAAAGTATAAAAGCATTAGAGAATATTAAGGATACTTTATCTTCAAATAATAAATTAGGAGATATAATAGATAATTTTTATTTTAATGATGTTGATAAAGACGAACTGGTTAGTTTTTTAAGAAAGTATACAGATTTAAAAGATAAAAATATCATATATCCAGAAATTTTAGATTTAAATAGAAAATCAATATCTTTAGCAGAAGAATTACAAAAAGAGTTTCCTAATATTATGTTTAGAGTTTATGGTAATACGGAATATCAAAAAGTAAATAATATGAAAGAAGCATATAAAGTGATAGATGATATGATTAGAGAGATTGAACAATTTGATTATAGTCCATTGGAAAAGGCTCTTCATGCTTATGATTTAGTTAGAAATAGGGAATATATTTTGGACAAAGATGATTATGATCATCCTGAAAATTCAAGAGATTTAGTTAGTGTTTTGAATTCTGACAGTATTGTTTGTGTAGGATTTGCTAATATATATGCGAAATTGTTATTGGAATTAGGAATAAGAGCTAATCAATATATTATAAATTCAAAAGAAGATTATGGAAGTGGACATGCTAGAGTTATTGCGTATATAAAAGATGATAAATATAGAAAAGAAGGAGTATATGTGTTTGATCCTACTTGGGATTGTAAAGATAAGGACAATTCTTTCTTAAATGGATATAGATATTTTGCAAAATCTATTGGTTATTCTGAAAGGCTTACACCAGATTATGATGATAGGTTTGAAAGAGATAAATTTTGTTCCTATAATGATAATTTTATTAATATACCAAAAAATTTCTATACACCTTGTTTTGATAGAGACAAAATGTTATATGTGCAAACATTAAGAAAATTAAGTAATTTAGTTTTTGATGAATTTATTAGAGATTATTATATAAATCCAGATGGTGGATGGGGAAAACAAATTATTAAAGAAGAGGATTTGAGAGATTTAGTAAACTATTTTGAAAGTTTAAGAGAAGATGATATAGATTGTTTGGAATTTTTAAATATGTTAATTACTGTTAGAAAAAACGAACACAAATGTAATAAAAATATACCATTAGTTACAAAAGAAAATTATAGTGATTTAATAAATAATTCATATTTTCTATATAATCCAACACCAAAAGAAAAATTATTTATAAAAACTTTTAGTGTTGGTGATGTAAAATTAGAAAAAGATTTAGCAACAAATGTAGAAGTTAGAAAATATTTGAATTTAAGAAATATTGTAGGCAAAAGACTAGTAAAAACTTTAAAGGACTATAAAGATGAAAAGTAAATATAAATATATTTACTTTTTTTTGTTATTTGCTTGAAAAAATATTTATTTATTATATAATAGAAAGCAGTATTTTCAAATTTGGAGGTGGATAATCTATGAAGAATGAAAAAATACCCGTATTAGTATTAACTGATGTAGTTATCTTTCCAAATAATGAAGTTCGTATAGAATATGATGATACTTTTGATAAGAAAATAATTGATTTAATAGATGATAGTTTTGATAAGTTAATGATTATTGTTAATCCTATAGATGATCATGATACAGGAAATATTACTAATTTACCTAAATATGGTGTTTTAGGACAATTAAAATTAAAAATAAATGTTCCTAATGGTAAAACTAGAGTAGTTATAGAGGGAATAAAAAGAATTAGTGTAGGTAATTATGATTTTAATAATGGTGTATATGAAGCTAATTTTACTGATATAAAAATATCTGATAGTGATGATAAGAATTATTTTAATATTTTAATTAAATCTTTAGAAAGATATATATCTAAAGTTCCTTATATGAGTAATGCTATTATGAGTCAATTAAATAGTGTTAATGATTTAACTAATTTATGTGATTTAATTGCGTCTTTCTTACCAGTTAGTTATGAGAAAAAGAAGAAATATATTTATACTACTAATGATATAGAAAGAGCTAAATTACTTATTAAAGATATGAATGAAGATTTAAAATTTATTGAATTAGAAAGAGAAATAGAATCTGAAGTAGAAAAAGAAATAGATGAGTCTCAAAGAGAATTCTTCTTAAGAGAAAAAATTAAAGTTATTAAAGAAGAACTTGGGGATGTTAATAGTAAAGATGATGAAGTAGAGATTCTAAGAAAGAAAATTAATAAATTAAAATGTAGTAATAAGATTAAAGAAAAAATGTTAAGTGAATTATCTAGGTATGAAACTATAAGTTCCAATTCTCCTGAATTAGGTATGATTAGAGATTATCTAGATTGGATGGTTTCACTACCTTGGAATAAATATACAAAAGATAATAAAGATTTTAATAGTGTTTCTGAAATATTAGATTCTACTCATTATGGATTAAAAGATGTTAAAACTAGAATATTAGAGTATTTAGCTGTTAAAGAAAATACTAATAACTTACGTAGTCCAATTATATGTTTAGTTGGTCCTCCTGGTGTTGGTAAAACTTCACTTGCTGTTTCTATTGCTAAAAGTTTAGGTAGAAAGACTGCTAAAATAAGTGTTGGTGGAATTAATGATGAAGCAGAAATAGTAGGTCATAGAAGAACTTATATTGGATCTATTCCAGGTAGAATAATTCAAGGTATTAGAAAAGCAAAAACTTCTAATCCTGTATTTATAATTGATGAAATAGATAAAATGACTAAAGGAATTAAAGGGGATCCAGCTAGTAGTTTATTAGAAGTATTAGATCCAGAACAAAATTCTAAATTCTCAGATCATTATATAGAAGAAGAATTTGATTTAAGTAAAGTATTATTTATTGCCACAGCCAACTATATAGATCAAATTCCATATGAATTAAGAGATAGATTAGAAATAATAGAATTATCTAGTTATACAGAATATGAAAAACTAGATATTGCTAAGAAACATTTAATTCCTAGAAGTTTAGAAGAACATGGATTAACTACTTTACAAGTAAATATAGAAGATGAGGCTGTTTTAACTATTATTAGAAACTATACTAAAGAAGCTGGAGTAAGAGAATTAGATAGAATTATTTCTAGTTTATTTAGAAAAATAGTTAAAAAAATATTAGTAGAAAAAGAAGTAGTTTTCTATAATATAGATAATAAAAATATAGAAGAATTTTTAGGTAAAAAGAAATATTTATATGAAAAAAATAGTAAAGAAAAAGAAATTGGTGTAGTTAATGGTATGGCTTATACTGCTTTTGGAGGAGATATTTTACCTATAGAAGCTACTTTATATAAAGGAAGGGGTAAACTTACTTTAACAGGTTCTCTAGGGGATGTAATGCAGGAATCTTGTAAGATAGCTTATAGTTATATTAAATCTAATAGTAAGAAATTTAATATAGATGAAAAAATATTAAATGAAAGTGATATACATATTCATTTTCCAGAAGGGGCTATTTCTAAAGATGGACCATCTGCAGGTATTACTATAACTACGGCATTAATTAGTTTATTTAAAAATATTGCTGTAGATAAAAATATTTCTATGACAGGAGAAATTACTCTTAGAGGTAAAGTTTTAGCTATTGGGGGATTAAAAGAAAAAATAATTGGTTCTCATAGAGCAGGTATTAGAAAAATTATATTACCTAAAGAAAATAAAAAAGATTTAGATGATATTCCAGAGGATATAAAGAAAGATATTAAATTTATATTTGTAGATAATTATAGTGAAATTTTTAATAAAATATTTAAAGGAAGTAATAAAAATGACTAAAGAAAATATGACACAAGAAGAAATAAATGCAAGAACTATAATAACTAGAGGTTTATTAGTAGCTATTATAAATGAAGGTTATGAAGAATATATAAATGATAAAACACTTCATTTAGATCTTATTAATAGTATTAGTTTTTTAATAGATCAAGATCCTTTCTTCTTTTCATTTTCTGATGTATCTAAATATGATTTTCAATCATTAGGGTATTATGTAACTAGTTATTATAGAGATAAGTATAATGATAATAGAGATTTATGTAATGAAGTAATTGGTAAATTAAATGGATTTAATGCATATTCTCCTAAAGAAAAAGAAAGTATGAGAGTACTTTATATGACAGAGCAACAAATGGATAGAGACAGAAATTTTTCAAGTTTAGATGATATGTTTTATTCTATTTTATATGATTCAGCTTTATTTCACGGTATAGTATCAGGAGAAATAGAAGAATTAGATAATTATGATAATATAATAGATTCTACAATATATTTATATAATAACTATAATAGTTTTTATGATGATGAAGCTGTTAGTAATAATAGTGTATGTTTAATGGATATGGTTATAGGTAATAGTAAGAAATTTTCTCCATTAAAAAAAGACGCTAAAACAATAAAAAAAGTTTTATTAAAAGAAAAATTAGAATACTAGAATAAGTATTCTTTTTTTTCATATTATTTATTAGGAGGGAAATATGAAAAAAATAGTTTCTTTTGATAAAGAGTTAGAATTTAATTCTATAATTGGAGATATTAATTCAATATCTTTAGATCATACTTTAAAATTTACTGATAGTAGTAATATTAATGGAGAATTCTTAATAAAGGGTAGCTATAAATTAAGTGAAGCTTCTAGATTAGAAGATAATTTTGAATTTAAGGTACCTGTAGAAGTTATACTAAATGAAGTATTAGATTTAGATAGTGTTAGTATTGAGATAAATGATTTTAATTATCATGTAGATAATAATGATACTTTAGTTTGTCATATAGAAATTAAAATAGAAGGAATAGAAAAAATAGATGAAGAAAAAGAAATCTTAGAAGAAGAAAATAGGGAATGTGATGATGATATGGATGAAGTAGTTGAAGATGATATTAAGGCAGTAGAGACTGATTCAGAAGATGAATCTAATATGGAGTCAATTTTTTCTACATTAAATGATAGTGATGATAATTTTGTGGCGTATTCTGTTTATATAATGAGAGAAAATGATAGTTTAGGTAGTATACTTGATAAATATAATATAACTAAAGAAGAATTAGAAAACTATAATGATTTAGATAATATAGGAATAGGTTCTAAAATAGTAATACCTTATAGTGATGAATAATATAAATAAAATATCTTTTTGTAATGGAGAAAAAATTATTAATACAAATACTGGTAAATATATAATAAAAGAAGGTAATAATAGTAATATTTATAATTATTTACGTAGTAGAGGTTTTAATAATTTTTTAGATGTAGAAAAAAGTATTAATAATAATGAAATATATTTATATAGAAATGATAATTTAAAAAAAGAAGATAAGGCTATAGATTTAGTTAATGTTTTTAGTATGCTTCATATAAAAACAACTTCATATAAAGAAATAAATTTAGATAAAATAAAACAAGTATATGAAGATACTAATAGAAAGTTAGATGAATTATTTAGATATTATTATAATTTACAAGATAAAATAGAGTCTAAAATATATATGTCTCCTGCAGAATATTTATTAATTAGAAATATTAGTAATATATATAAGTTTTTAAATAAATCTAAATATTATATAGAAAAATGGTATAACTTAAAAATAAAACAAACTAGGGAACGTATTGTTTTATTACATAATAATATTTCTTTAAATAATTTTATTGATGATAAAGATTTATTATTAAAGAATTGGGATAAATCTAAGAAAGATTGGGTAGTATATGATTTTTATAATTTTTATAGGAATAATTATAAAGATTTAGAATTTAGTTCTTTATTTAATATATATCAAAGTAAATATAAATTTAGTATAGATGAGGTATTATTATTTAAATCATTAGTTTATAAAGTATGGAAGATTGAATTAAATAGTAGTAATTATAATAATTGTGTTATGGTTAATGATTTAGTAATTTATTTAGAAAAGACTAATAATTTATTTTTAGAATATGATAAGAAACAACAAGAAACAGATAAAGATAAATTCAAAGAGAAGAATAATAACATTGAGTCTAGTAGTAATAAAGAGTAATAGTAATAATTGATATATTATAACTATGAATGTTATTACAATACCTAGTAAATAGAAGATATTAGATCTTCTTTTTTGTTTACAGTAATTACATCTACAGAATAGTTGATGTTTTATTTTCATCTAAATCACCTATAATATTTTATGTATTTAGTATTTTTTAGTGAAAAATTGTGTTATAATAATTTTATATTTAAAGATGGAGGTTAATTATGGAATTAAAAGGAAGTAAAACAGAACAAAATTTAATGACTGCTTTTGCAGGAGAGTCTCAAGCTAGAAATAAATATACTTATTTTGCTAGTAAGGCTAAGAAAGATGGATATTGTCAAATAGCTGCATTATTTGAGGAGACAGCTAATAATGAAAAAGAACATGCTAAAATGTGGTTTAAAGAATTAAATGGAGGAGAAGTTCCAACTACTACTGAAAACTTAAAAGCTGCTGCAGAAGGTGAAAATTATGAGTGGACTGATATGTATGACGGGTTTGCTAAGACTGCAGAAGAAGAAGGTTTTAAAGATATTGCTCAAAAGTTTAGAATGGTAGGAGAAATTGAAAAACATCACGAAGAAAGATTTAAAAAACTACTTAAGAATATAGAAGATGAAGTAGTATTTTCTAAAGATGAAGATGCTATTTGGATTTGTCGTAACTGTGGACATGTTGTTGTTGGTAAGAAAGCTCCACAAGTTTGTCCAGTATGTGCACATCCACAAAGTTATTTTGAATTAAAGAGTGAAAACTATTAAAAAAAAGAGTATTTTTACTCTTTTTTTGTTTGAAATAGAAAAAATGTGTTATTCTATTATTAGAGGTGATTATATGAAAAAGAATAGTTGGTTAAAGTATGAAGAAAAAGATATTAAAGAATTAAATAAAGTATGTGATGGTTATAAAGATTTTTTATCAAATAATAAAACTGAAAGAGAATGTGTAAATACTATAGTTAATTTAGTAGAAGAGAATGGTTTTAAAAATTTAGATGATTTAGTAAATTCTAATACTAGAATTAAATGTGGAGATAAAGTATATGTTAATAATATGAATAAAGCAGTTGCTTTATTTGTAATTGGTAAAGATATTATTAAAGATGGTATGAATATATTAGGTGCTCATATTGATTCACCAAGAATAGATTTAAAAGCTAATCCTATGTATGAAGATGAAGGTTTTGCTTATTTTGATACACACTATTATGGTGGAATTAAAAAATATCAATGGGTTACTTTACCACTTGCAATACATGGTGTAGTAGTTAAAAAAGATTTAGAAAAAATAGATATAAATATTGGGGAAGAAGATAATGACCCTGTATTTGGTATAACTGATTTACTTCCTCATTTAGCTCAAGATCAAATGGAGAAGAAAGCTATCAAAGTAATTGAAGGTGAAAAGTTAGATATATTAATTGGTAGTAAGCCATTAGATGATAAAAAAGAAGCTGTTAAGAAAAACATATTAAATATATTAAAGGAAAAATATAATATTACAGAAGAAGATTTCTTATCTGCAGAATTAGAAGTAGTACCTGCAGGTAAGGCAAGAGACTTTGGCCTAGATAAATCAATGGTAATGGGATATGGTCAAGATGATAGAGTATGTGCTTATACATCTTTGGTTTCATTCTTAGATTGTCCTAGTACTGATAAAACAATTAGTTGTATTTTAGTAGATAAAGAAGAAATAGGTAGTGTTGGTGCTACTGGAATGCATTCTAAATTTTATGAAAATGCTATTAGTGAAATATGTTTATTATTAGGTTATGATAGTTCTGTTTCTACTAGTAGAGTATTAAGTAATTCTAAAATGTTATCTAGTGATGTTAATGCTGCTTATGATCCACTATATGCAGAGGTTATGGAGAAGAAAAATTCATCTTTCTTTGGAAAAGGTATGGCTTTCTGTAAATTTACAGGAGCTAGAGGAAAGAGTGGTAGTAATGATGCTAATGCAGAATATATTGCTAAATTAAGAAAGATTTTAGATGAAGATAATGTTTCATATCAATTTGCAGAATTAGGTAAAGTAGATATTGGTGGAGGAGGAACTATTGCTTATATCTTAGCTAATCATAATGTCGAAGTTATAGATAGTGGAGTAGCAGTTCTAAGTATGCATGCACCATGGGAAATAACTTCAAAAGCAGATATTTATGAAGCTTATAAAGGTTATATTACATTCTTAACTAAGTGCTAAAAGAAGACTTGTCTTCTTTTTTTATTGACAATAAAATGTTATTTAATTATTTTCTTGTATTAAAAAGTGATTATTTATGATAAAATATAAATAGAGGATGTGATATTATGACTAAGAAAGAAGATAAGAAAATTCCAGTAAAGAATTATGTTATTTTAGGTATAATATTTTTAGTATCTATTGTTTTAGTAATTTATTTATGTAATTGTTATAAGGTATATGATGAATCTCAAAGACAAATACCTGTAGTTAGAGGACATTTATCAGAGATAACAGAAAGTGAAATAGATTCTTATTTAATGGAAAATCCAACTACAGTACTTTATATGTGTACAGCTAGTAGTTTTGAATGTCGTAATTATGAAAAAGATTTTATTAAGTTAATTGATGATAAAAATTTAGCTAATTCTATAATTTATATTAATTTAAGTGATTCTAATATGGATAGTTTTATAAATAATTTTAATAAGAATCATAAATATAAAGAAAAATTAACTAATAATTATCCAGCATTCGTAGTATTTGAAGATTCTAAGGTTACTAATATATTACAAGGTAGTGAAGATGAAACATTAACTATTTCTAAGACTAAGAGTTTTCTAGATCTTAATAAAATAGGAAAATAATATGAATAATATAGTATTATTTGAACCAGAAATACCACAAAATACTGGTAATATAATGAGAACTTGTGTCGCAACTAATACTAAATTACATTTAATAAAGCCTTTGGGCTTTTCTTTAGATGATAAGTATTTAAAAAGAAGTGGTGTTAATTATATTGATAAGTTGGATTATGAAGTATATGAAAACTTTGATGATTTTGTAAGTAAGAATAAAGGTATTTATTATTACTTTACAAGATATGGTAGAAAACCACATACTAGTTTTGATTATAGTAATAAAGATAATAATTTATATTTTATATTTGGTAAAGAATCAACTGGTATTCCAAAAGAAGTATTAAAGAATGATTTGGATCATTGTATGAGAATACCTATGACTGATAATGTTAGAGCTTTAAATGTATCTAATAGTGTAGCTATTGTTATATATGAAGCTTTAAGACAACAAGATTATAATGACTTATTAAAAGAAGAACCACATAAAGGTAAAGATTACTTAGAAAAGTAATCTTTTTTTTGTATAAGAAAATATAAATTTCTTCAATATTTAATTGGGAGGGATTTATATCGCAAAATATAAAGTAGAAATAAGTGGTATTGATACTAATAATATAAAAGTACTTAGTAATAAAGAAATGAAAGTTTTATTTAAGAAAATGCATGAAGGTGATTTATTTGCTAGGGATTTGTTAGTAGAAGGTAATTTAAAATTAGTTTTATCTATATTAAAAAGATTTAATAATCGTGGAGAGAATATGGATGATTTATTTCAAATAGGTTGTGTAGGATTATTAAAAGCAATAGACAATTTTAGTTTAGAACATGATGTTAAGTTTTCTACTTATGCTGTTCCTATGATATTAGGTGAAGTCAGAAGATATTTAAGAGATAATAATAGTATTAGAGTTAGTATATCTTTAAAAGATATTGCTTATAGAAGTTTAAAATATAAAGTAGAATATTTATTAAAAAACGGAAGAGAAGCAACTATAGAAGAAATAGCTAATTACTTAGATTTAAAACCATTTGATATAGTTAATTCATTAGAGTCTTTAAGAGAACCTATTAGTATGTTTGAACCAATATATTCTGATGGAGGAGATACTATATATTTAGCTGATCAATTAGAAGATAAGAAAGAAAATAGTGAAATTTTTTCTAATAGGATTGCGATAGAAGAAGCTATTAGTAAACTAGATAGTAGAGAAAAATATATTTTAGATGAAAGGTTTATAATAGGAAAAACACAAATGGAAATAGCTGATGAATTATGTATTAGTCAAGCTCAAGTATCTAGAATAGAAAAAGGTGCTATAAAACAGTTAAAGAAAGTTTTGAGATAATATGCATATATTTTATTAGGTGATATTATGCGTTTATCTGATTTACAAAATAAACATATAGTAAATGTTGTTGATGGTAAAAATATAGGTAATATAATAGATGTTGATATTAACTCTGAAGGAGTAATAGAGTATTTAATAATAGAAGCTAATAAGACTATGTTTTCTTTTAATAGAGAAGGGGAAACAAAAATAACTTGGAAGAATATTACTAAAATCGGAGAGGATGTTATTTTAGTTAATTCTAGATTATGAAGAAGTATTTAATAAAAAGTTTTTATTTATTATTATCTGTATTTTTACTATCTTTTTTTTTAGTGCAAATATTTAGTGTAAAAATTAATTCTATTTTATATAATTATTTAAATTTAGAAGTAGAGAGAATTACTTCTAATGTTGTAGATGGTAGTGTAAATGAATTATTATCTAAGGAACTTGATAGTGATTTATTTATATTGAATAAGAATAGTAAAAATGAGGTAGAAATAATAGATTATAATACTAAAAAAGTAAATATATTATTAGATAAAATTTCTAATAATATTCAAAAAAAACTTATTCTATTAGAAGATGGTAAACTTAATAATTTTATGGTATCTGATATATTTAAGGGTAGTAAATTTCATTATATAAAAAATGGGGTAGTTTGTGAGATACCAATGGGTTCATTAAGTGGTAATGGTTTTTTAGCTAATGTTGGTCCAATTATACCTATAAAGATGTCTTTTTTAGGACAAGTTAATTGTAATTTAAAAACTAAAGTTACAAATTATGGTATTAATAATTTATATGTTGAAATATATTTGCATGTAGAAATAAAAGAACGTATTTCTATGCCTAAAATGTCTAAAGATAGTGTTATTTCTATAGATGCACCTCTTACTATTAAAATTATTCAAGGTGCTGTTCCTGATTATTATGGTGGTATTATTAATAAGGATTCTAAAGTGTTTTCTTTACCAAAAGGTAAGTAATTATGATATACTAAAATAAAGATGAGGTGAAAGTATGAAAAAAGTTGTAATAAATGATATAAATTATGAATTAATAGAAGATGATAATTGTTTTGATTTAGATGAAGTTAAAGAAAAATTAAATGATACAGATTATTTTAGTCCTTTTGATTATATCTTTGGAGATTATTCATATGATAAAGTTAGATTAAAGGGTTTTTATGATAAAAAAAATGAAAAAGTTAAAGATATAAATAATATAGAAAATATAGATAATTATAAAAAGAATTATTGTAGTTATGGTTCTAAGACTTTCTTATTAAAAAAAGTTAATTAACTACTTGTAATTATTTTAATTTATGATAAAATTATATTATATGAATAATAAGGGAGGAAGAATTATGAATAACAATGAAACTAAAATTATGACAATAGTAAAAGAAGATGGTTCTAGAGAAGAAGTTAATGTAGTTTTAGCTTTTGAATTTAAGGACACTGGTAAAGAATATGTAGTTTATACAAAAAATGAAAAAGATGAAAATGAAAATGTTACTGTATATGTATCAAATGTAGATCGCTCTTCAGGTGAACCAAAACTTTTAGGTGTTGATGAAGAAGAGGAATGGAACAGAGTTAAAGATGTATTACGTGAGCTTTCAAAGGCTGAATAGTTAGGGGGCTTATGTAATGAATTATGAATTAAAGAATATTAAGGATTTAAATTGTTTCTTGGTTGGTCAATCAAGAAAAATAAAATTAAGACAAGCGTCTTTTGCAAATACTGTTAATGTATGGATGAAGTCAGTTAGTAGTGATGTAGTAGAAGCTCCAGAGCAACCTACTTCTGTTGTAGAAACACCAGTTCAATCTGAACAATCTATTCCAGTAGAGACTAATACTTTTAATCCTGAAAATAATGTAGTTGCAGAAGAAAATGTTCCATATAATGATACAGTGGTTACTCCACCAGAAGTTAATTTAAATAAAGTAGCAGTTAATGTTGGTAATTTAGCTGATACTATTATGCTTGTTGATGAAAAGGATGGATTATACCAAACATTTAAGAGAAGAGTGTTAGCTATTAGTAGTGAAATGTATAATAATATTACAACTAATGTTAATAATGCATTCAGTGGTGAGGCTAATACTAATGACTCAGTAAATACAGTAGATGAAGAAGAAATTAAGCAAGCTGTTAAAGATGCATTTGATAGAATAGATTTTAATCAACCAGTTGTTGATGATATAAGTGATGAACAATCTAATGATGTTGTTAGTAATGATCAAACTGTACAAGATGCTTTTGATCAAATAGATTTTAATCAACCTAAACAAGATGAGGTTGTTATATCTCCAGAAGAAGTTACTAATACAATAGAAGATACAAATAATATTTCATTCACTTATGATGATAATGTTAATAATTTTAGTAATGATATAGATATACCTGTTAATTCAGAACCTGAATCAGAAGAAAAAATAAATTTTGAAGAAAATATAGAAGATAATAAAGAAGATGATAATCAATTATTTAATTTTGAAAATATAAATTTTGATAAGATTGATGTTGATAAAGAAGAAATTGCTCCATCTATTGATAATGATGTAGATACTTCTAATCTTGGTTCTGTTGAATTAGATGATTTATTATCTGAAGTAAAGGAACTTCAAGCTGAGAAAGATGAGCAAGAAAGAAAAACTGCTGATTCAGAAAAATTAGCAATGGAAAAAGAACAAGAAAAAGAAAAAGCAAAAGCTGATTTTATTAATTATAAAACTGCTATGAAAGAAGAACTTGATAAGAGTAAAAAAGCAGAAGAAGAAAATTTAGCAAGAGCTAAAGAAGCAGAAGAATTTACTGCAGCACTTTCTAATGTTATGAATGGTAGTGCTAATATGTCAATGAAATTTTAAAAAGGGAATTATTTTCCTTTTTTTTTGCATAAAATTATATTGAGTGATTTATATGAAAAACTATGTAAATATTTATGAGGATATTGTTAATAATAAATATATACTTAATAGTTATGATAAAGACTTAGATAGGTCTAATTGGATATCTTTATGGACTAAGAAAGTTGATTATTATGAGTATCAGCAATTACATATTAAAGACTATGAATATATTTCTGAGAGTTTTAATTATTATTTAGGTTTAGCAGAAAATGCTATTTCATATATTAAATATAATTTTGATGGTAGTTTTTTACCATTAGTTATTAGTCATAAAAGAATTGATAGAACTAATTATTATAATCCAATGAACTTAGTTGCTGATTATAGAGCTAGAGATATTAGTCAGTATTTAAAATACATATTTTTTAATAAAGATTATTCTAATTTTAATTTTAATGGTTTTTTTAAAAAACTTAATTTAAATAGAAATGATTTTTTATTAATTTATGGTAGATTATTATTTCCTTGTTTTTATTTTGATTTATATGATGAAATTATTAATAAAAAAATAGATCAAAAAAAAATAGTTCCTATTATAAGTAGAACTATAGAATATGAAAAATATTTAAAACTTGTATATAAAGAAATTAATAAATTTGTAATAATACCTAATATTAATTGGTTATAATTAAATATTTTTTACTTCTTTTATTTCTGGTATTTCATTTTTTAATATATCCTCAATACCATTACTTAAAGTTATGTCTAACATTTGACAGTCTGCACATGCACCAGACATTCTTACATAGACTATATTATCTTCATATTTAATAAATTCAATATTACCACCATCATTAACAATAAAAGGTCTTATTTTATCTATTATTGATATAATTTTTAATTCAATGTCTTTTTTCATTGCTATCACCAATAATATTATAACTTTTTTGTATATTTTAGTAAAGCATTTGTTATAATTAAATTTTAATGTTATAATTATGCAAGAAGGTGTTAGTATGACTAGGTATAAAAAAGGAGATGTAGTAACTGGTGTAGTTACTGGTATAGAAAAGTATGGTATTTTTGTGGGATTAGATGATTATAATAGTGGTTTAATACATATATCAGAAATATCTGATTCATTTGTTAGAAATCCTGCTGATTATGTTAAGATAGGTGAGACAATTAAATCAAAGGTAATAGAGGATGAAGATATCGATTCTTTTCAAGTTAAATTAAGTATAAAAGATTTAGATTATCGCATAACTAGAAAGAATAGAAATAAAATTAAAGAAACAAAATTGGGATTTTCTACATTAGATAAAAAATTACCAGAATGGATAGAAGAAAAAGAAAAAGAACTTGAAAAAATAAGTGATTAAAACCAACTGTAAAAAAGGAAAAAAAATCAATGATAGTGTTGACAAAACACTTATAAATTGATATATTTAATACTGTCAATTGGTTTGTACGGACGATTAGCTCAGTTGGTTAGAGCACCTGCCTTACAAGCAGGGGGTCATAGGTTCGAGTCCTATATCGCCCACCATTTATTTTTATGCCGAAATAGCTCAATTGGTAGAGCAACTGACTTGTAATCAGTAGGTTCCGGGTTCAAGTCCTGGTTTCGGCACCATTTTTTTGGAGAGGTAGCGAAGTGGCTAAACGCGACAGACTGTAAATCTGTTCTCTT